>PEVN01000277.1 GCA_002779825.1 Armatimonadetes bacterium CG06_land_8_20_14_3_00_66_21
TATTGGTGGTCATCGCCATCATCGCCATTCTGGCGGCCATCCTGTTCCCGGTGTTCGCCAAGGCGCGCGAGAAGGCGCGCCAGACGAGTTGCCTGTCGAACACCAAGCAGCTTTCTCTCGGGTTCGTGATGTACGTTCAGGACTACGACAGCCGATTCCCACCCCAGCGAGACTGGGGTGTCTCGGGCACGTACCGTCACTGGGTTGACGAGATCTACCCGTATGTCAAGAACACCCAGCTCTACGTCTGTCCCAGCGCGAAGGACTGGAATTACACGACGATCCCCAGCGGGACCCCGCCGGGGGGCACGGTCTGGTGGTCGCAGCAAGTCGGCAACTGCAGCTACGGCTACGGCGCTTGGCTCGGCGGGTTCGGAAGTGGCGCAGCCCGCAAAGAGACGCAGATCAACGCCGTAAACACGCTCCTGGTCGCCGACTGCAATAACGGAGTTCACGCCTGTTGCGGCGGGGACTTCCGCGTGGCGTATGCCGAGATCTGCCAGTCGCAACCCGGCGGCTGCAACATCAAAGCCGACTACCCCAAGGACGACTACGCGCGGCACAATGGCGGAGAGAACATCGGGTTCGCTGACGGCCACGCGAAGTGGCAGAAGGCGCAAACCGTGATGCAGAACCGGCAGATCTGGGAGGACGGCAACTGAGCCTCGCCCCCCGGAAGTCGGGGGGCAACTGCTGACCGACGTGTGACGGCGCGCAAGGCAGCGCCCCAACCGGGCGGAACTGCCGACTGTTGTGTGCCTGGCCTTGACCGTGGTCCCGAGATCCGGACTCGGGACCACGGCGTCCACCGTGTAGAGCTCGATCCAGTACCTCTCGGGAGTATGGCAATGAGAAGATACAGCATGATGTTGTGCGTCGCGCTTGGGCTGTTGGTCTGCCTGGCATCCGGGTGTTCCCCGAAGAAGAAGGATGCTGGCGAGGGCGCGAGTCAGAAGAAGATGGGCACGGGCGACTACCAGCAGCAGATGACGAAGCAGAAGCAGACGAAGTAGCCGGCGTGCGCGACTCAGGTCGGGACACCGGTCTGGGTCGCGCGCAGGCAGTTGTGTGCTGTTCGGGCTGATGCCTTGGCTCCACCGGGAGACCGCCCCAATTGAGGCGGCTCTTGCGTGTATCGCTGTGCGCGGGAATGCTGTGAGCTGTCCCTGTTGAGCACCCGCATCCCTGGAGCCAAGGCCATGAACCACCTCGTCCTCTCCGCGCAGCGCAGTCTGGCGTCCCTCGCCCTCCTCGGTTGTCTGGCGGCGCTAGGGCGGCCGGCTTCGGCGCAGATGCAATCCGGCACCAACATCCCCGGGTTTGCCGAGACGATGGGCGTCGACCCGAAGCAGACCACCGACCCGTACTCGGTGCAGTTCGTCACCAGCAGCGCGCCGGCCAACGTGCTGTGGCCGGGCGAGCAGGCGTCGTTCTCGTTTCAGCTCGTCAACAACAGCGACCGGCCGATTCAGGGGCCGGGCAAAGTCGAGCGGATCGCCTACGGGACCAAAGGCCGGCCGGGCGACATCTGGGTGCCGGACATGTTCAAGGTGGCCGATCTCGGGTCAGCGCCGGTCGAGGTCAACCTGCCGCCGGGGAAGTGGCAGAACCTGACGGTCACGCCGAAGGTGCCGGAGACGAAGGGCGCCTATGCGCTGGTGCTGGACTTGGGTTCAGCCGGGCGCCGGTTCGTTACGAGCTTTGTGCGCACGTTCAAGGCGGAGCGCAAGCCGGTGCAGTTCCCGCAGCTCTGCCTCGACAACGACGACCCCGACCTGCTGACGCGCTTGGGCGCAGCGCCCAACCGGATGGGAATTGGCTACAAGCCGACGACGGAGAAGGACTTCGAGGCGTGGTACCGCAAACAGGGGGAGCAGCTCCGGCGATACAAGGATGCCGGACTGGCCATCACCATCGAGTTCGGCAGCGGCGCCTTCTGGCATGAGAACCAGCCGTTGGGCCGCCCGCGGCCGTGGCTCGACGGCAACGGGGTGATGCAGGACACCAAGTTCGACCTGGCCTGGCTGCCCGCTTGGGATGCCGACTTCAAGCAGTTCTGCAAGCGGTTCGCTGCCGACTACGGCTGGCCCAAGGGGCCGGTCAACGGCTTCATGCTCTGGAACGAGCCGTGGGAGGGCATCTCCATCTCGGGCTGGGGCGCCGAGATGCTCCGCTATCGCGCGATGTACACCGCCCTGTGCGAAGGCACCGAGGAGGCGCGCAAGGAAGCCGGTGTGCAGGTGCTTGTGGGCGGGTGCGACAGCTCGTCCAACACCTTCGACAAGCTGTTTCCCGACGGTAGCGACGAGATGCTCAAGTGGCTCGACTTCTGCTCGATCCACTACCAGGGCATGGCGCCGCCATCTACCGTGAAGGCTTGGCTGAACCGGAAGCACCCCAACGGCCGGGTGCGCATCTGGGACACGGAGAGTTGGGTCGCCAACACCGACGACCGGGTTGCCGCCGTCGTCGCCACCAATCTCTCCACCGGCCACGACCGAGCGGTGGGCATCTATCACGGCAACGTGGCCACCGAGTGGCACGCCCGCGGCGCGCAGGTGTTCGGCGACGACGGGCAGAAGAAGCGCATTGAGTACAGCCACACGTGGTCCGTCGCCGCCAGCGTCGGTGCGACGACCCACTTCCTGGGCGAACGCAAGTTCCGTGAACTTCTCTTCAAGAACGGCCTGCCGTGGGTGATGGTGTTCGCCGGGAACCTCGCCTCCGACGGCAAGCCGGATCCCGAAGACGGTACTGTCGTGATCGTCGGCGACATCGGTGAGGAGTTTGGCGCCGATAACGTACTCTTCCGCACGGCTCGTGACTTCGTCGAGGTCGAGCGGAAGAGGACGCTGAAGAAGCAGCTCGCGGCGCTGCCGCCCGGCGCAGACCCGGAGAAACACGCCGAACTCGTGAAGGCGATCACGACCTCGGAAGCACTTAGCGGCGCGACGATGACCCTCAGCGATGCCAAGGGCCGCTTCGCGCTCTCCGACTTCTACGGGAACCCCGTTCCCGCCAAGGGCGGGAAGATCATCGTCCCGCTCGACCACCGCGGCTTCTTCCTCCGGGGCAACGGCAAACCAGGCAGCTTCGCCGCCTTGCTGCAGGCGATCCGGACCTCGCGGGTGGAGGGAATCGAGCCACTGGCGAAGGAGTGTCCCGACCTCGTTGAGCGCGTCGAGCGGAAGCCGCTGCTGCGGCTGCGCCTGACCAACGTCCTCAATCGGCCGGTGCAGGGCACGCTGACGGTCGCCCTTGGCGCACTGTCGCTCGATCACCCCAAGCAGCGGGTTGCCTTTGCAGCCGATGAAACGAAGACCGTCGAGCTGCGGGTGACGGCCGGCAAGTCGGCCGACGCCAACACCTACCCGCTGCGCCTCGTCTTCGACGCCGGCAAAGACGGCCGCTCCGAGCACGAAGAGGACCTGCACGTCAACGTGATCGCTCACCGGACCATCGGTGTCGACGGCAAACTGGACGACTGGGCGGGCATCCCGACGCAGACGATCCGCGGCGCCGGGGACAGCGGCCCGACGCTCCAGGAGTTCGCGTGGCAGCCGTTCAAGGCCTGCGACACCTCGGTGACAGAAGGCTACGCCACCGGCTGGTTGGCGTACGACGACGACTATCTCTACTTCGCCGCGAAGGTGGCCGACAGCACGCCCGAGGGCGGGATGCTCCGGTTCGAGACCCGCGACGACGACCAGTTCTTCTACCCCGAGAAGTGCTCCGTGGTGCGACTGAAGGACCCGCAGATCGCCCCCTTCCGCGCCGAAGACACGGAGACGCCGCAAGAGCTGACCTGGCCCGCCGGGGTCCGCCGATACAGCTACCGCAGGGATCCCGACCTCCCCGCGGGCAACGCGCCGCGGCACGACAACGTGCAGTTGGCCTTCAACGTCGTTCCCGAAGCCGACAAGCCTTGGGCGCCGTTCCCGCCGGGCACCATGCCGAAATACACCGGCTACTGGGACACCGACTACGAGTACGCCCTCAATCCCGTCGCCGCCAAGTACGGCGGCGGCACCGAGATCTGGCCGCTCCGTCGGCCGGACCTGCCCAACAAGCACTACTACCCACGGCAGCCCAAAGCCCCGGGCGAGGGTCCCGTCAAGGACGGCAAGTTGGTCGTGACCCACGAAGGCAACACCCGGATCACCGAATGCGCGCTCCCGTGGCACGAACTCCCCGCCGTGCGGCAGGCGCTCGACGCTCGGCGCCCAATCAAGTTCACCTTCCGCGTCAACGACAACACCGGCACCGGTTGCCTGGAGCTATCCCGCGGCCGCAGCGTCGCCAAGCGCAACGGCTCCTTCAAGGCAGACTGGGTGGAGCACTGGGCAAACGAATTGGAATTCGGGTGGGAGTAGGCGCGCAGGGGACGAAGACGGGCCGCCGCCCTGCTGAACCGGCACTCGGAGGCACTACTACACAGTTGTGTTCTGACGAGTCGTTCGTCGCAACACAATTGTGTTCCCGCGACCGCGCCAAACGCACGAAGACCCCTCGCCTTTGGGCGAGGGGTCTCGGTGTCATCTGTTCGGTGAGCGATTACCGATCGTGGGGGCCGGACCCCGGCGGCGGCTCGACCACCAGGTACCCTTGCGGGTGGCGCTGGTAGTACACGCCGTTGTACCAGAGGTACCGGACGCCGTTGACAACCACGGTTTCGTGGTCGTCGGGAACCGTGGGGACGACGAAGCCGGCCAGGGGCATGACAACCAAGTAGTCGCGGCCTCGATCGAGGTAGTAGACGCCCTCACAGTACTGAGATACCCGCGAAGGTTAAGAACACACCGAAGTCCCGGTGCGACTTCGGCTCCGTCTGGGAGAATACCCTCTGTCCTCCGTCTGCTGCACGCCTGCCGGGGAAGTTCCGCGAACTTCCACTTCGGTGTGTTCTTAACCTTCGCGGGTATACATGGCGTCAGCCACGACCCGTTGGATCCACTCCGGTCGGGAGTAGTCCCACAGCGCGCGGTACTCGGGCAGAGCGTGGTAGTGCCGGTCGAAGGTGGTGAAATCGCCGGTGAACATCACCCAGCGATTCTCTCCCGAGACTGTCTGTCCGGCTTTCAGGCAGTTGACCGCCACCAAGTTGTTCCAGCCCTGAGCCGTGCCGTTCGCCGCGCCCGGCAGTACAAAGCGACCATTGACGTGGAGGCGGTAGGTCGCCAGCCCCAGCGAGTAGTCATTGGCTATCGCCATGGGGGCGTCGCCTGCGGCGAAGTTCTCCTGCGCCACCTGCTCCGTCTTGGTGACCAGCTTGCCTTTGGAGACTGTATTCGTCTCAGCCAACGCGCCAGCGCGGCCGCTCTGCGCCAGGAACTGCGCGTCCAGTTGGGTATCGGCTTCGTAGCGGAGGAAGAAGCCCGTGCGGTCAGTCGTCGTGAACGAGACTTGCTTGCTGAGGACGCGGTCCGGTTCGAGCGTGTAGCGCTTGAGGATGGTGAGGTCGGGGAGTGCAGCGTTCCGGCAGGTCATCACCACCAGGGGTCTGTCGCCAGCCGTTCCGCGCTCCACTCTCTGGACGCGATCCAGCAGTTCCGTGGCGCGCGTGACGTCGTACTCCGTCTCCACGAGGTACCGGTCGTTACCGGCGACCATCGCCTTGCGTCCCGTGGCAAGATCCCGGCCGCCCTGGAGGGCGCCGTTGGCGAGGGAGACCGCGTACCGGGTTTTCGTGTCCGCCAGAATCTCGAGCTTCGCGGGAGGCTTGCTTGCCGCAGCAGACCCGCGGCTCTGCCCCGTCAGTTGCGCGAGGCGAACCGTCAAACCTGCGCTCCGCGGCAGATCCTGGACGCCTGCTGCACACCACACCCTCCCGTCCCAGTCAGGAGGGGCCTTCGTCGCGAGCAACAGCTTGAGCCGGCTGTCTGCCTGTCTCGCTCAGTGCGACAGGTCAACAAACTCGGAGTTGAATGCCAGTGTCCGCGCCAAGGAGAGCGGCGGACCGTCGAGAATCCAGTCGGCCGGGCGGAGGTCGTAACGCTCAGGGCTGCCCGCACCCAGTCCGTACCATACCCGCTTCTGGTACCCGTGCGGACCGTGGTAGTCCACCACCAGCCCGGCGAAGGAGTTCTCATGGCGACCGACGACCTCGCCAGCCTTGCGAACGTCGACAGTTAGGTCATTCAGACCCACTGCCTCAAGCCCTGCGAATGCCCAGCCGGTATCAGTCTGGGTGCCTATGTTCGCGGTGAGCGTGAGGCTGTTCTGATCGAAGCGCGCCACCAGTCCGGGCCGGTAGGGATAGGTGTCGAGTCTGCTCTGGATGACGTGAAACGCTGAGGTGCCCGGGCGCGGCGGACGACACGTCGCGGCGGGCACTGCAGCGGCAGCATGGGTGACCGCAGGCACGCTGGCCGTCCACTCAGCGAACACCGGCGGCGGCATCTTCCCCGTCCACGGCTGCCGGTCCGGTCCCGCGCCGATGCGGAGGGAGTCCACACTCATGCTGACGCCCATGTAGATCCCCGGCTGCCGCTTGCCCGGCACACAGATGTAGTTGTCGCCGGCGTACGTCAACAGCATCAGCTCGCGGTTGAGCAAGCCCGGAGTCGCCAGACCCTGGTAGAAGACGGGGTCCTTCTCAATCAGCGGTACCTCGGTGCCGTTGGGGACGAACGCGGTACTCCAGCCCGAGGTCGTGACCACGTCTTCGGCCTCCAGGCGGCAGTTCCTCCAGCAAGCTCGACCGGGAGGGTGCGCCTCCCTTGCCGATTGGCGCCGCCGTTGCCACCAGGCAGGGGACCCGCCCTCGGGTGGCGAAAACAGCATCGCCGGTACACTTGGAGGGAGCACACCGTGAAGCCCTGGTTTGTGGTGCTGTTCGCGCTTGCCGCGGGCGTTTGTCACGCCGAAGAGCCGCTGGTCGTCGAAGACAAGTTCGACACCTACGCTGACGGATCAACCGGCTCGCCGACCTGGCAGCCGTTGACCAAGGAGTGGGTGGTCCGAGAAGGCGTGCTGGAGGCCGTCGAACCCAGGCGGACCGGCACTATCACGTGGTTGCCCGGCCAGGTGTTCGGCGAGGTGCGGGTCGACGTCCGCTTCAAGATCCTCAACGAAGGCGGCGGCGTCCGCGCGCCGGGAATCGTGCTGGCCTCCCAGGACAGTACGCGCTACTACTACGTGCACTACGACAGCCGGTTCTCGCAGGTCATCCTCGTCCGCGTTGATCCGGGCAAGCCGTGGAACGAGCTGAAGCGCGTTCCTGGAATCACCATTGCGCCCGAAGTGTGGCACCAGGCACGGTTCGAGCTGGCTGGCGGCCACCTCGCCGCGTCCCTGGACGGCAAGCTGCTCGCAGAAGCAGACGACAACACGTACAAGGCCGGCGCCGTTGGCTTGCGCGCCGGGCAGGGGCATATTCTGTTCGACGACCTGCGCGCGGAAGGCGCCCGGGGCAAACTCGAGAAGGAGTGGCAGCTCATGGCAGAATCAGTTCCTCACGACGACCTCGACTGCAAGATACTCTCGGCGGCGGAGCGTGTGGTCGCCACCAAAGGGGAGGGGTACTTCCCGGTACTCATCAAGCTGCGGGAGGGCTCAATCGCAGCAGTAGTCCGTGGCGGCGCGCCCCACATTGGCATCGGGGGACGGCTGGACTTCATCCGCTCCACTGACGGCGGCAGGAGTTGGTCGGCGCCGACGGTCATCGTCGACTCCAAGTGGGACGACCGCAACCCTGCCTTCGGCCAAATGCCGGACGGCACGATCGTCTGCGCGTATGCCGAGGCGCAGACGTACAACGAGAAGGGCGAGTGGGACACCAAGGCTGGCGAGTACATTGACTTCTACGTTACGAGCGCCGACAACGGCAAGACGTGGAGCGAGAAGCAGAAGCTGTTCGTGGGCCCGGTCCGTGGCGGCTCACCCTACGGGAAGATCGTCGTGACCGAGGACGGTACCGCGTTGATGTCGGTATACGGCAGTGCCGATCCCGACTGGACTGGCGAACCCAAAGTGCCCGACGGCGCCACGCAGCTGGTCGGCATTGTCCGCAGCCGCGACAACGGGCGCACTTGGGGCGACTTCAGCTTCGTGTCCACGCGTGACCACAACGAGACGGCGTTGCTGGCGCTGACCAGTCAGCACCTCCTGGCGGCGGCGCGAACGTACTCCCTCGGCAACGTTGAGTTGCTGGAGTCGCTTGACGGCGGGCGCACTTGGGGCGACGCGAAACCCGTTACCGAGAAGTCCCAGCACCCCGCCGACTTGATCCGCCTGACCGACGGGAAGCTGCAGATGACCTACGGCAATCGCCGCGAGCCGTTGGGTTGCAGCGCCATTCTCAGTTCCGACAGCGGCCGGACGTGGGACTACGCACACCGCGTCATGGTCGGTTGGACATGCGTAAGCAGCGACTGCGGCTATCCCAGCAGTGTGCAGTTGGACGATGGCACAATCGTGACTCTGTACTATTCTGTGGGCTTGAGCGACGTTGAAGGACACGAGTTCGCAGTCGCGATGCGATACACTGAGGCAATGGTCAAGCCGTAGCCCGAACCCGCGTTGCCCTCCACAAACTCAGTTGAGTTCTCCGTGGTGCTCAACCGAAGCGCCGGCAGGGGTGGTTCCCACAGAACCACGACTGTCCCTGTCTGGCTCGTGCCCCTCCCAGACCTCCTGCACCCACTTGAGCAGCAGGTCTTTCTGCGCGGCCGCTTTCTCGGCAGGCACGGCTTCGGGCGCCAGTTCCAGTGCCAACATGCCGGCGTAGCCGACGCGGCGGAGTGCCTGCAGGATCCCCTTCAGGTCGAGGTGGCCGGCACCGAGCCCGAGGTGGTCACGCTTGCCGTCGTAGTCGTGGAAGTGCACGTGGTTGAGCCGCTTCCCCCGATGCTCGATGAAGCCGGGAATGGAGCCGTAGTGGGCGTACCCCGGCCGGCCGTCGCGCTGAAACGCAATGTGACCGACATCCAGGCAGATCCCGAGATGCGGGCATTCCACCTCGGTGAGCACGTCGAGCCGATCCGCCACGATCAGGTCGTCCGCGACCTCCAGCGACAGCGGGACGCCGGTGCGCGCGCACACCGCCTCGAGCTGCCGCAGCGAGTCGACAAGTGCCGCTCGCCGCTGTTCCCAGGTCGTCCCGTTCTCGCCCGCACCCGAATGCACAACCACCACGTCCGCGCCGAGCTTGGCGGCGAATTCCAAGTGGCGGCTCAGTCTGTGGACCGACTCCCGCCGAGCCGTCGCGTCTGTTGCCACCAGTGACAGTTCGTCCTGGATCGGCGCGTGAACCTCGATGCCCCTCAGCCCCGCGACCTCCTGCCGCAGCCGCGCCCAGTCCGCGTCGGTCAACTCGCGGATGTCCAGCCCCCGGTCGGGCGCCAGTCGCTCGTTGGTATGGAAGCCCAACGCCTCGAACCCACGCGCCTTCAGCCACGCGAGCTGGTCGATGACGTCCAGAGCGCCATTGCCCCAGAGGGTGTAGCTGATGAGGAGAGCGGGCATGTCTCGGAACACCTACTCAGGAGGCCCCGTAGGCCGCGGGCGGTTACGGGCGAGAAGGAAGCGTGGCGCGCTGGCACGCCGAGCTACGAAGGGACCCCGCAGTCCCCCGGGCGCTGGCAGGCTACGGAGTGTGCGTTTCATGGAAACAACGCCAGCAGCGCGTCGGCAAACAGCTTCATCCCGCGCTGGTCGGGGTGGTTGATGGCGTTCAGGAGGAGCGTGGTGTAGGGGAGACCTTGGCGCCAGAGGTGGCCCCAGCGGAGGGAGGCGTCGGCCAGGGCGACGTTGTGGGTGGCAGCGAACTCGCGGAGTCCTTTCACGTAAGGGCGCGGGTCATTGTCGCAGTCGCGCTCGGAGGGGAGACCCATCCAGTCGGGGCGGACGTAGTGCGGGGTCAGGATCGCCCATTCGGCGCCGCGCTGGTTGAAGTCGGCCAGGCGCTGGCTGTACATCTGCTCGACGCCCGCGGGGTCGAGGGAGGCGTCGTTGACAAACTCGGAGACGATCAGGTCGGGCTTGCGGGCGAGCACTTGTTCCTTGTAGTTGTACTGGCTGCCCGGTGGCTCGTCCAGGAAGCTCTGGGTGTTGCGACCGCCCCAGGCGACGGTGGTCAGCTCAATGTCGGCCTTGGGGAAGCGCTCCTGCAGTCGGGCGACGAACTGCTCCTGCCAGCGGTTGTGCTCCCAGTCGGGAACGAACGTGCCGACAGTGACGCTGTCGCCCCAGGCGAGAATGGTCAGCTTCTCCCCGGAGCGGAGTTTGGCGAGGGACTTGGGGAGGAGTCGCTCGGCCGGCGTCGGGTGCTGCTGCGGTGGCTCGGGGTAGGCTTCGGCCTGGACCGGGAACAAGTTCGCCTCGGCGAGCTTCGACAGGCGGCCTGGGATCCAGACATTGGCGACGCGCTTCTGCCCGGCCGGAACCTCCGGCGGCCACGGCACGTTCACATGCGACTTGCCAGCGAGCAGCGACACTTTGCCTGCCGCGTCCACTACCACGGAATCGAGGCGACACACGCCGTACTGGTAGTCCACGTACACCGGAGTGGCGTCGCCGATCCTGCCGCCCTCGAGCCGGCCAACCGTCCCCCAGCGCCGGTCAATGCCATAGTCTTTGTCCGGCTCCAACGCCTCGCCGTCGTCCTTTGCCAGCTTGACGCGCACAGAGTCCGGCACGAGCATGTCTGCCGCAGTGGTCTCCAAGGTCGTCGCGCCGCGCAGCTTCGTGCCCTTGGTCCACGGCGCTGCCTTGTCATTGAAGACCGGCAAGCGGCCGTGGGCTTCGTCGGTGACCGTGACGACCTCCGGCGGCGCGACTTGCAGATCAACAGCGGCGAGCACGCCAACTCGTTTGCCGTTGACCTCCACCTCCCCCGGGCCAACGCGGACGACGAAGTCGCCGGCAATCGTCAGCGGCAGCTCGGCGGCTCCCGCCATTGGGGACAGGCTAAGCAGGGAAGACATGAAGAGAAGTGGCATGGGGTCTCTATACTCGCGAAGGTTAGGAATACACCGAAGCTATTGCACAAGTTCGACGCCTCTGCGTGCACAGCAGTGTGTTGGGTGCTCACCACACGCCCACGGGTGAAGTTCTGCGAACTTCCACTTCGGTGTATTCCTAACCTTCGCGAGTATACCTCACCGGGGCGAGTCTGGGCGCACCCTCACGCTCGCGAAGTCTCCCGCGCATTCTATTCGCCGTACGGACGCCCGTCAAGGACGGCTGCCAACGCCGCCGTCCCTGACCCGCCGACCAACGCCACTGCCACCGACGAGGCTGCCGAGAGGGTATCATGAATACAGGCGTTCGGCGGGAGCCGGCTCAGTACCGCGACACGCAGTGCCCACAGCAATCCTTGGCTTGCCGCACGCAGGTGTTCACCGGTGAAAGAACAGGACGGAGACCTGAGCGATCTGGGCCCTTTCGGCAGGCACTTCACCCAGGCTTGGCCTGAGATTGCGGAGTGCTTCACCCACAACTGGGGGAAGGATGTCGTCAAAGCGCAACTCGTCACCGGGTGGAGCGTGCTGTTTCGGGTGAAGCACGAGGACGCGTGGCGGCTGAAGACGTGGTGCGACAGCGAGCAGTCTCACCTATGGGCCTGCAGCGATGCCCGCATCGTGGCGGAGATGCGAGAAGCGTTGTGTCTCGGTACCGTTCCAGTGGCCCTGGGCAGACTGGCAGACCGTCAGGCCGACGATGACTCGGGGGCGCTGGAGCAGCCGCACCGCTGGGTACGCGATTCCCTGCAGCGGGTAGGCGCCAGCGGCTGACTTCCGGGAGAATACCGGGCGCGGCAGGTCGCATTGCGCCGGGTTCGTGCCGGATATCTTCGGCGCTTCATTGCGCTGGCCGGGGAAGTGGAGCATACTGTCTACTGGTTTGGGCGATCCGCTCCAGGTTTCTTGTCTTGCCAGCGTCCTCTCGCTGGGTGGTGTCGTTCTCCTCGAGCCGAACGCGCAAACTGGTTCCACCAGACCCTGACGCATCAATGCTTCACCCTCGGGCTGTCCCCGGCAAGATCCATTGAGAAGGTTAGGCCGGCGGACAATCCAATTATGAGGGGAGGCATTCCACATGGCTACAGGTTCAGTTAAGTGGTTCAACGATTCCAAAGGCTACGGCTTCATTCAGCCGGATGACGGTACCGCGGATCTCTTCGTCCACTTCAGCGCCGTTCAGTCCAATGGCTTTAAGTCGCTGTACGAAGGCGACAAAGTCACCTTCGACGCCGAAGACGACCCACGCGGCAAAGGCAAGCGTGCCGCTAACGTCACAGTGCAGTCGCAGTCGGTCTGACCGATAACGACCACACGCCCCTGAAGGAACCCTCAACGCCCCGCACAGAACCCTCTGCGCGGGGCGTTTCTTTTTGGGTTCGTTTTGGCGCTCCGGCTGTGGGCTGCATCCGCCGAAGTGAGTCGAAGCACCGCAGCCGGGAACGGTGGCGGCGCTTACCGCTGCAGAGCCGTCAACCGCTCGCGAACCTGGGCGCGGAGGGCGCCGGTGTCACGAAGCAGTCTGACTTGGTCAGCATCTGCCTCCCCGAGGCCGATCAACTCGGTGAGCGTCTGGGTGCACAGCCGCTCGGCTTCCGCGTAAGCCGCCACGGCGCGGTCTGGCTGCCGGACTGCGGGGTCGCTCAGCAGGTCGCCGAGGAGGAGCAGGGCCAGCGGCCGGTCGCTTGGGGCGGCGTTCCGCGCCAGTGGTCCCAGAACTGCCACCGCCTCCGCGAACCGGTGCTGTTCCCGCAGGGCTACCGCGAAGTCCCTCCCGGCACGGAAGGCGGCCTCCGTGCCGGGGCACTGCTTTACGAGCTTGCGCACGGTGGCTTCAGCGGACGCAGCGTCGCCCACCATCCAGTAGGCGTGGGCCAGCCGTTCGAGACCCATAGCGGCGAAGAGGCTGTCGGGGTGCTCGCGGGTCAACTGCTCGAGGCAGTTCAGCCCCAGTCGGAACTCTGGATCGGCCGGCGTCTGGTCGTGTTCAGAGACAAGCATCCGACCCAGCTCGTAGAGCCCGTTGTCCACCCACCGACCGGTGGAGGAACCGAGGGCGACGACTTTGAGCTGCTGCACTTGGTAGCAGCGTTCATCAGAGAGCTTGCCCTCCGGATCCTCGGGGAGCTTCGTCCAGGGCGCCCGATAGCCGATGAACCGGGCAAACGACGGACTCAGCAGCGGCGCAACCGGCACGGTGCCGTAGCAGCGGAAGGCTTGCTGGTACCAGGAACGGGTTCGGTTGCCCAGTTCGGCTTCGTGCGCCCTCCCCCAGCGGAGCTTGTAGACCGCGCCCGTGCCAAGGTAGACGAGAACCACGGCCAGCACGCAGCCGGTGGAACGGACGACGCGGCGCAGGTTCCACTGACCGGCGGGTCGCGCCCCGGCGCGGGCAGCGAGGTAGACGAGCAACAGCGACCCCCCCACCAGCACTGCTTTGCCCAGCTTCCACGCAGTGAAGATGCCGTCGGGTTCTTTGAGGGCCATCCCGTAGCCGGCCAACATGAGCACCGGGTTGAGCTGGCCCACGAAGACGACGTCCAGCGCCCAGAACGCGCCCGCAGCGAAAAAGCCCAGGGTCGGGCTCCGGGAGAACGCTCCGACGGTGACCGCCAACGCGGCAAGGAACGCCATCGAGACTAGCGCGGCCAAGAGCGCCGACCCGACGCTGAACTGCTTGCCCATCACCCGGTTCATGTAGAGGGCCATCAGCGCCATCAGCGCCGCCACGCCACTCCCGGCCAATGCCATCCGCACGCCGACGAGGGCTCGGAACGAAACGGGCCGGGTCAGCACCGTCTCAAG
>PEVN01000308.1 GCA_002779825.1 Armatimonadetes bacterium CG06_land_8_20_14_3_00_66_21
GTTCCCTCCAGTGGGGCAGGAATGACCGCGCGGTGCCTGAGCTGCTGCCGAACATCGTGCGGGGCTTCCACAACCTCCGCCTGGACGGCGCGCTTCAATACGGTCTGCGCGCGGGCTCCATCCACATAGGCGGGACCTGCGCGGCGCCGATCCTCCTTCTGGCAGGCGCCGTGCTCCTCGTGAAGCGCCGAGCAACCGGGTGGGCTTGGCTGGCGTGGACGCTCCTGGTTGCAGGTTTCTCGATGTCGATGTGGTTCGCGGTAGCCCGTTTCGCCTCCCGTGGCAGAGCGCCGGCCCACTGGAGCCAATGGGCCGTCCCGTGTCTGACGCACGTGGCGTTGATCGCGTTCGTCGGCGGGACGGTGCTCTTGGCGGTGCGCATGGTGATCTTGCGCGGTCGGTTCTCGCTCGTCGCGCTGATTGACGAACTGCAGCGGTTCTGGCCGGAGTGGTTCCTGCTTGTGCTACTTCTGAGCGTGCCGAGGGGTCTCCTCGGGATGGGACAGGAGCTGATCGACCCACGCACAGGTGCAGGACGGCCCGATTGGTTGCTCTCCCTCTTTCGCAGCGGCTGGCTGAACCGATCGGCGATGTGGCTGGAGGTGCTGCTCGCTCTTGCGCTGCGGTTCGCGCCGTATGCCCTGGCAGCCGGTGCGCCCTCGGCCGGCGCCGCCGCCCGCGAGAGCCTGCGGCTGTGGCGGAATCGAGGTGTCGAGGTGCTGCGCCTGCTGGCCCCACTCTGGTGCCTGGGTCTCGCGCTCTTCGTCCTGACCAACCCACTGAACTCGCTCAGAGAGATTCCCCCAACCACAGCAACCGGCGTCGCCGCAATCGGTCTGCGGTGGCTGGGCGGCAGCCTGACGGTCGCGTTCCTGCTCGTCGCTGAGGTGGCGTGCCTGCGGTGGTACGAGTCCGTGACGGCCGCCGTCGCCAGCGTCGGGGAATTGGGGGCGGCGGCGGAGGGCGACCGCTGTTAGCCCCGGCTCGCGTTCCGCCTTACCGACTCGATGTAGTCCTCTTCCACCTTGCGCTCGAAGCTCCGGAACCCGGCCAGTTCGAAGCCGTGTTTCTGCGCGAGTTGGCCAATGCGCTCGACCTGGTCGATGGCCAGGTCGCGACCCAGGGTGTAGGACTCGTAGGTGCCCTCCAACGCGCAAATCATCGTCTCGGACATGCAGGCGTAGGCGGTGCCGGGGGGGAAGCCGAAGTTGAAGCCGAAGTCCGGCTCGCCGGGCACGGCGATCATGCCGCCCTCGATGACGAGTACGTCGTTGCGTTCTTCCACGACGCGGCGCGACACGTCGCGCGGCCGGGCGACATCGCAGACGACGCTGCCGCGCTTCAGGTCTTTCGCTTGGACGATGGCCTTGGCGGCGCTGCTCACGGCGATGACCAAGTCTGCCTGGGGCAGTGCGGTGGACACCTCGGGGGCAACTTCGACCTCGCACTTGCCCTGCTGCTTGAGGTCGGCCACGACGTCGGCCACAGCGTCGGGGTTCTTGTCGATGAGAATGAGCTTGGGCAGGCGGCGCGCCATGAGCCGGGCGCAGACTTTGCCGATGGACCCGCCCGCGCCGACCACAGCGCCGACAGAATCGGCCGGGGCGTTCATCAGATCGCCCGCTTTGAACAAGCCCTCGACGGCCGTGGCAACCGTGTAGCTATTGCCCGAGGTGACGGCAATATCGACCCCCGCCTTGATGGTGACCCCGGCGTCGCCAACCACCGACGTGAACGCGCCCAGCCCGACAATGCCGGCCCCGAGTTCTTGCGCCAGCTTCGCCGTGGCGGTGATCTTGTCCAGCACGAAACCCTCGTCCAGCGCCAGCATCTGCCGCGCGGTGAGGGGGCAACCGACCAACCACCCCTCCAACTCCGTGCCCGTCTTGGAGCGAACGCCCGTCACGTGCGACACGTACTTCGGCTCCATCCGCTTGACGACCCACTCGACGGCGCTCTCCGGGAGGAAGTTGGCGATCTTGTACTTCCGCGCCACGTCGGACTTGTCCATCGGATGGATGATGAAGGCGAATTTCTCCACGGAAGACCCCCTTGGGGTGAGGCAAGCACCTCGCACGAAATCGTGCTGGGCGGATTCGGGTCCTGAAAGGACCGGGTGAGAGTAGCCCAGTGGCTTCAGCCCTGGGGTCTGGGGCCCGCGAACCTCCCGAAGTCCCGAAGGGACGGCTGACTCACCCCAGCAGTCGTCCCTTCAGGACTTTCCTGTTGTCCGCGGCAGATAGTGCCAGGGCTGAAGCCGCCGGGCTACTCTCAAGCTGCCCTTCCAGGGCGAAGACCATGTGCTTGCCAGCTCTCATGCGATTGCCCTCGGGGCAACGCTGACTTGACGGACGAAGGGCGGCGCGGTCTGTCTACGGAGCGGGCGCTGGGGACTCCCCGGACAAGTCCGGGCGTCCTGGGAACTCGGTGTTCCTTCTATGGAGCGGGCGCCGGAAGCTCCAGCGTCTGCCGGTACTCGGTCAGCAACGCTTCGAACTCGGCGAGCGATCCCACTTTGCACGCCTTTTGCCGAACGTGCGAGGCGTTGGGCAGGCCCCGCAGGTACGG
Organism: Armatimonadetes bacterium CG06_land_8_20_14_3_00_66_21; assembly: GCA_002779825.1. GTDB lineage: Bacteria > Armatimonadota > Abditibacteriia > CG2-30-66-41 > CG2-30-66-41 > CG2-30-66-41. The sequence goes on from PEVN01000308.1 coordinate 2,569, forward strand.
AACCAGGTGGCAGCGCATCTCTCGGCTGGCGGTGAGTTCGTCGGTCCACTCCACCAGCATGCGCGCATGTCGCAGCGCAGTGGCGATTCGCTCGGCTGGGCTCGGACCGGCAAGGACTTCGCCCGTCCGGAAGTAGTGTGCCACGCGGCGGAAGAGCTGCGGCTCGCCCGCGGCCGCGCGGCCGATCATGACGGCGTCGCAGCCGGCTTGCCGCAAGAGAGCGACGGCGTCCTCGGGAGTGCGCACGTCGCCGTTGCCGATCACCGGGAGGGAGACCGCCGCTTTCACCTCGCCAATCGCGGCCCAGTCTGCGCGGCCGCCATACCCCTGCGAACCGACCCGACCGTGGACCGTAATAGCAGCGATGCTCTCTTGCTCGAGCCGTCTGGCGAATTCCACGGCGTTGCGCTCCTCGTGGTTCCAGCCGAGTCGGGTCTTCACGGTCACCGGGACCGACACCGCACTGGTGACCGCACGGGCGATAGCAGCGGCCCGCTCGGGGTTGCGCATCAGTACGCAGCCCGCGCCGGCCTTGGCGACCTTTGGCACCGGACATCCCATGTTCAGGTCCAACGCGTCGACACCCGTCTGCTCTGCGCGCCGGGCCGCTTCCGCCACGAGCTGCGGCTCCCCACCGAAAAGCTGCAGGCAGACGGGGCGCTCGGCTTCCAGGTGGCGCATCAAGTGCCCGGTCTTCTCACTCCCGTAGACGATGGCATTGGCGCTGAGGAGGTCCGAGACAACCAGCCCGCAGCCCTGCTCGCGGCACAGCAGCCGAAAGGGCGCACTGGTCAAGCCCGCCATCGGCGCGAGGACCGTGGGCGGGTCGATGGTGAGAGGACCCAGGCGGAGGGGCGTCGGGAGGAGAGGAGCGAATTGAGGGGCATCGCTTGACACTCCCGGTGCCCTCACCCCCGAGCCCATTCCGCATTCCGCACTCCGCATTCCGCACTCCGGTACGCTCATTGGTTCCGCCGGTAGATCTCTTTCAGTCCCCACAGGGTGAGCAGCGGGTCGATGTGGTCGACCATCCCTGTGTGCGGCGCGATCAGCTCGGCCTGCCCGCCGGTGGCGATGACCTTGGCGTCGGGAGACAACTCGGCCCGGAACCGGGTGATCAACTCCTTCACCAGCCCCACATAGCCGTAGACGATACCGGACTGCATGCTGCTCACGGTGTTGCGGCCGATGGCGACCTTCGGCGGCAGCAGCTCCACGCGCGGGAGTCTGGCGGCGTGCCGAAAGAGCGCCTCGGAGGAAATGCTGATACCCGGGGCGATGGCGCCGCCCAGGTAAGCGCCGTTCGCGTCAATCGCGTCGAGGGTGGTTGCAGTGCCGAAGTCGACGACGATGCACGGGCCGCCATACCGAAGGTGCGCGGCAACCGCGTTGACAACGCGGTCGGCACCCACCTCCCTCGGGTCTTCATACTCGACGGCGACGCCCGTCTTCACGCCCGGGCCGACGATGACCGGTTGCTGCCTGAAGTAGCGCTCGCACATGGTGACCACGGGATCGATCAACGTCGGCACCACCGTGGCCAAGATGATCCCGTCGATGTCGGCGAGGCGAATGTCCCGCAGGTCGAAGAGCGCCTTGACCTGCAGGAGGAACTCGTCTGCCGTTCGGTTGGTGCCCGTCGCCAGGCGCCAATGCCCGACCAGCTCGTCCCCGTTGAAGACGCCGAGCACGATGTTGGTGTTTCCGATGTCGATTGCGAAGAGCATGGTTCGTTCGTGCGTTCCGTGAACTCAGTGTCTCAGTGGTGCAGTCCTTGTCCTTGTAGGATCTCGCCCCCGTTCGGCACGCCATGCAACGACGCCGCTGCACGCACGGCGCGCAGGATCGCTTCCTGCACCATCTCCGCAGCGGCGGCGCCGATGGTGTTGACGTCTCCGGGAAGCCGGCCGGTTGCGGCAGCGAAGAGCGTGTCGCCGTCGAACAGGGTGTGTGCCGGGCGCACTGCGCGGGCCAGTCCGTCCTGCGCCATGAACGCGACGCGGTTGGCCTCCACCTTGGTCAGCGCGGCATCGGTGGCGACGACGCCGATCACGGTGTTGGTGGCGGGCGTGCCGAAGCTCGGGCGATGCGTTCCGGACTTCATCCGCGCGGTCGTGTTTGCGAAGCGCCCGGTCGCGGGGTCGCGCGCGCCGGCGACGATCTCCCCGGTGGCGGGATCGATCACGTCGCCAAAGGCGTTCACCGCGACCAGCGCCCCGACTGTGACGCCCTCGCCAAGCTTCACCGAGGCGGAGCCGACACCGCCCTTGCAGGCGTATTGTACTCCGTAGAGCTTCCCGACGCTGGCCCCCGTGCCGGCGCCGACGTTGCCTTCCGCCGGCGGTGAGGCGGAGGCCGCGTCGCAGGCCGCCCGGCCCATTGCTTTGTCCGGTCGAACGCGCGGAGCGCCAACTGCGAGGTCGAACAGGACGGCGCCCGCGACGATGGGCACTCGCGTGACGCCCACGTCGAAGCCGCGGCCCCGCTCCTCCAGCCAGTCGATGACGCCACACACTGCGTCGAGTCCGAACGCGCTCCCGCCGGTCAGGACAAGCGCGTCTACGTGCTCAACGACGTTGCCGGGATCCAGCGTGAGTGTTCCGCGCGTGCTGGCTGCTCCGCCACGCACGTCGACGCCGCCGGTCGTTCCTTCCGGCAGCAGCACAACCGTGCAGCCGGTTGCAGCCTGCTCGTCGGTTGCGTGCCCGACAAGCACGCCTTCGATGTCTGTGAGTGAGTTCGGCATCGTGGGACGCACCCCGGGAAACGGGATAGAATAAGCTTCCGCCTTGCCTGGGCCCAGAGTGATTCTCCGTGCGACTGAGACAGCCTGCCAGACAACCGAATCGAGGGTCCTTCCGCGACCTGGCTGAGTCCGAGATCGTCGTCGCGCTCTTCCGCACGCTGGTCATCATCCTGGTGGCGTTGCTTCCGCGTATCAGCCAGACGCGGGTTGTTGTCACCGACGCCGCGTTCTACTTCTTGATCGGCGCCAGCGTCTACAACCTGCTCACCGCGCTCCTCTACTGGCGCCGGATCCGGTTCCCCTATCAGCGGCACGTCATGCTCCTCATCGACCTGGCGCTGGTGACGATCTACCTCAACCTTGGCGGGCTGCCGCGGAACCAGCTCTTCCCGCTGTACTTCCTGGTGACCATCGTGGCGGCGATGTGGTTCAAGGTCGGCGGAGCCGTCCTCGTCGCCACTGTGGCGAGCTTCCTCCACGTGTATCTCGTCTCCACCAGTGGGTTGCAGACCGAGGCGGTGCTGGATGCCCTGCGACAGAGTCTGAGCGCCGGCATTCCGTTCCTCTACCTGATTGCCCTCCTGTCGGGATACCTCTCGGAGGCGCAGGAGCACGAGCGGTCGAACCTGGTGGAGGCGCGAGAGCTGATCGACCAGTACGAGAACGAAATGCGGTTCTCCCGTCAGATTCACCGCCTCCTGCTGGCAGGACCGGTACCCGAGACGGAAGGGCTGGACGTCGGCTGGCGCGTACAGCCTGCTCGGGTGAACGCCGGGGGCGACTACTTCGACGTGCTGAAGCTGGCCGACGGGCGCCTCGGTCTGTGCATCGCCGATGTGGCGGGGAAGAGCCTCGATGCGCAGATCCGGCTACCGCTGCTCAAGTACGCTCTGCGGGCGGTGGCGCCCGAGTCCGGTTCGCCCGGATACGTGGTGACCAAGCTCAACGGACTCGTCTACCAGGACCTGCAGCCGGACATGTACATCGGGCTGTGCTACGCCATCCTCGACCTCCGCAACGGGCGCCTCGACTACTGCAACGCGGGCCACGTGCCCCCACTGCTCAGCCCGGCCAACGGCAGCGAGCTGAGAGAGCTGACCACGCTCGGTCCGGCGCTCGGCGTCATGCCGGACTGGGACTACCCGGAGGCGCAGGCTGAAATGGGCGAAGGGGACACGCTGGTCATGTACACCGACGGCGTGCTCGACGCCCGGGATCAGGAGTCCGAACCCTACGGCGAAGCCCGGTTCCGCAGTCTCCTGCACGACAACCGCAGCGCCGAGGCCCGCCCGCTGGCCAACACGCTGGTGGACACGGTCAACGAGTTCGAACGCGGCGGCAAGCACGACGACCTGACGGTGCTGGTGGCGAAGCGGGTCGCGGCGGGTGGGGCGTAGGTTCCTCCGGGACCGCTGCCGCCAAGCCAGGGCGCCTGGACGCGGGCCAGCCAGTCTGGCAGGCAGATTGGTCGATCTGTCAAGGAGGCCAGCCGATGTGCCAAGCAGATTGATCTACCTGTCAAGCAGATTGGACGACCTGTCAAGCAGATCAGCCGATGTGACAAGCGGATTGGTCGATCTGTCAAGCAGACTAGCCGATCTGCCAAGCAGATTAGCCGACCTGTCAAGCGGATTAATCGATCTGTCAAGCAGATTAGCCGATCTGCCGAGCAGATTAGTCGATCTGACAAGCGGATTGGTCGATCTGTCCATCGAGGCCGGCTGACCGGCCATTGTGAACGCCCGATCCGCCACCAAGGGGCACCAACCTTCCTGGAGGTTCGCCCAACCCTCCAGGCAGGTCGGTCCCTCTGCCAGCCGCAACCGGGCACCACCTGAACTACCGCTCTGCGGAAACCAATTGCCAATGCTCCGCTCGACCTGCCAGACAGGCAGCACCACGCCGGGCACGCTGCAAGATGATGCCTGCTGTTCGTGCTGTTGGCAAGAGGCGGAGATTCACGGCCAGAATGAGAACGCGAACACGATGGGGCGACATCCCTGAACCGGCACGGCTGCAGCGAAGTGAAGCGCGTAGGTGTGTGCCCTGGCATCCGCGGTGAGGAGGCGAGTGGCGGAGGGGATTGCCGAGGCAGGTCGAGAGCTATAGACTGTGTACTGGCATGGGCGTCGTGATTGAGTGCGCCAATGTATCGTGGGAGCGTCAGTATGGACAAACGATATCAGGTGTTCGTCAGTTCAACGTACAAGGACCTGAAAGACGAGCGCCAAGCCGTAATGCACTCCCTCTTGGAGATGAACTGCATACCTGCGGGAATGGAACTGTTCCCCGCCGCAAACGAGGACCTCTGGACGCTCATTGCCAAGGTGATAGATGACTGCGACTACTACTTGGTGGTGGTGAAGGAGAGGTTTGGATCGTGGACTCCCGGTCGCGAGTGTAGCTACACGGAGAAGGAGTACCGGCATGCGCGTGACAGAGGCATACCCTCGGCTGCCTTCCTGTTCGAAGGTCCGGACTGGGCGGCAGTTGAGCAGGGAGGACAGACAGCGGATGAGAGCCGCCGTGTGCGTGAGTTCCGGGAACTACTGGCGGAGAGATCATGCGGACACTGGGCGACGCCAGATGAGCTAGCCCGGCGGGTAGCCACAAGCCTCCCGAGCCTCATTCGTGGCCATCTTCGCCTCGGATGGGTGCGCGCAGGGGCTGACTCGGCCGATGACCAGGAGGGGGTGGCGAAGCTCCACAAGCGAATTGAGGAGCTTGAGGCGCAGTTGGCAGGAGCACAGCAAGGCGACCTGCCAGACATCGCGGACCTGTTGCAGGGCGAGGATCCGCTGCCGCTCAAGTTCCGGTTCGTGGCCGAAGACACCCACTTCGACATCCACGAACCGTCCACGGACCAGTTCCGCCCGACGGTGAACGAGGTTTTCAAGGCGATCGGACCGCGAATGATGGCTCTCGAATCCCAGCAGAGCATCTATGCTGCCCTAAACGCGTTCACCGAGAAAGAGAACGTTTCACGAATGGAGCAGGCGTGGCCAGGCAGGAAGGTCGGATCGTTCGTTGTAGACCAGGGCGACTTCGACACGCTGCTTGTCCAGCTCCGGGCACTGCGTCTCATTCGGATGAAGGCGCTGGAGCAGGGCCCTGGAGAGACGCACAACTGCTGGATCCTGACACCGCGGGGGACCGGGGTCCTGACGAGCCTACGCGCCATCCGCCGTCCATCAGCGTTTGAAGACTTGGGGGATCGGGGAACGGGGTGACAGCCACGCCCTTGACCACGATAGGGGATGGGGTCACCCGATTGACCTCACTGGCTCAGGCGCCTGCATCCTCGTCGTCTCCGTCGGTTCCGCCATCATCTGTTCGCGTCCTCGCGCGCTTTCCCTTCCGCCTCCGACTTCCGGAAGTCGAGGGCGTGGGTGCGATCCC
>PEVN01000174.1:0-6049 GCA_002779825.1 Armatimonadetes bacterium CG06_land_8_20_14_3_00_66_21
ATGTAGGGGTCTTTGACGAATGCTTCGCGCTCCACCGGGCGCTCGACGTCCTTCGGCGGCGCGAGCGAAAGGCGGACCCCTCCGAAGGCGGTCCCGGGGGCGCCATTGGTGTACAGCCCCTGGCAGCCGCTGGCGGATTCTTCTCGCGGGACCGCAAGCTCCAAGACGTCGTTCAGGCGGAACTTCGCTTCCCCGGCATCGGACAGATCCAGCCGAAAGGCGTTCGGCCGACCCGGGAAGTAGCCTCCGGGCGCTTCCTGCACAACAGCCGCCTTCCCCGCGCCGACAGTCAGGAACTGGATCCGGGACTGCGGCGCCGCGGCAGGTCCCGTCAACCGGAGCAGTCGGTAGTTGCCGGCGTCCTTGTAGTCGTACAGCAGCCCGACTGTACCCTTCGCGGGCGGGACAACACTGGCGTCTAAGATCGGGGTGCCCCAGCGGGCATCGCCGATCAGGTTCAGCGCCTCGCCCTTGGCCGATTGGGTCACCCGGACAGGTCCGCTGTCGTTGAGGATCGCCCGCTCGCCCGACGCGGGTGCCACCTTCCAGGTCCCCGAGACAGTCCCCGCGCTCCGCCACCACCAGACCGGCCGGTTGTACTCGAAGTCCGGATTGCCATTGACGTCGATGTCGTCGAAGTAGGTCTCGTTGGGGCCCTCCGTATACAGCCCGACCCCGCCGCCGCTGAGCGCCGGATCGACGACTTCCCACAGAACCGCACCGTCCAACACCACCTTGACGCAACTTCCGCGCGTGGCGACCCCGAGCCGGAACCACTGGCCCGCCGCCGCATTCACGTAGCCGCTGGCCAGGACCTGCCGGTCTTCACCGTGAAGGCGGACCAACTGGATCTCACGGGCGCCCAGCTTCGGGTCTCGCAGGTCGAGGCGCACGAGGTAGAAGGCGTCGGCCCCGACGCAACCGAAGGCAATCCCGGCGTGGGCACCGTCAGACTTCAGCGACGCGGAGTATTCGTAGTCGTCCCAGAACCAGTTCCCAGCAGTCACCATCGCCCAGTCGGTGGACTTCCCGCCCAGGGAGAAGGGGTTGACGCTCAGCTTGAAGTCTGCGCTCTTGTTCGTCTCCCGCACAGAATGGAAGCCCCACTCGCCCCGGACTTTGGTCCACTCGCCCAATTCCTGCTGATCGGCGGTGCGCATGAAGTCGTCGCCGAACGCGATCTCCGCCGTGGGCTGGTACTGGGGCTCGGACACTTGCGCCGGGGGCGTCGTGACCTGCAGGGTCACTTTGCCCGCCTGGAAGGTCGAGTCCAGCACCCCGAGCACGCGCCGGCCGTCGGCGACGAGGTACAGCATAGACGCCTCGCGCCGCAGGATCAGCGGGGTCGCCCCCTCCGCCCGCAACGTGGGGCCGCTCCAGGAAGCCAACTTGCTCGAGACGCCTTGCGACCGGCAGGTAAGCAGCGCCGCCTCGCGGCCCAGCGCCAGGGAGTAGTAGTTCTTCTCGTCCTGATAGCCGAATAGCAGCTTCGCCACGTATGGCTCAGCCTTGCCCGCCGGCGGCGTCAGCGAGAACCGGAAGCAGTATTCCGGGTCCTCGCATTCCTGGAGAACCTGGAACGACAGACCGCCGGCCGTGACCGCAGTCGGCGGCGCAGCCGGAGCCGCAGCCTCCTCGGCGCGCAAGGTACCCGGGGCACCAACCCAGGCAAGCGTCAGGGACAGCACTACACTCAGCAGCACAGGAACACGCATCAGTAGACCAAAACCTCTCGCAGAAGACGTGGCAGCGGCGTCCGTTCCAGGCAGACGGCGGGGAAACGGCAGACCCGAGAGGACGTCCGTGCTGCCCCGCTGAGGTGGGTTAGACAAGGATGACGCAAGCGAGTTGTGCCCTGTTCCGGTTGCGTTTGGAGTGACCGGTCGGCCCCCGACGGTTCGCCCCCCCCTGTTGCACCAACGCCGGCCGTGACCCCACACGTGGTCCCCTCTTCGCCTCCTCAGGGCTCGCCCAGAAGACCTCTCGGGGGCCCTATCTGCTGGCACCAACGCTCTCCGGGGCGTCGACAGCCCCGAGCACGTCGGCCAGGGAGAAGGGCTTGCGGAGCAGAATGGCATCGTGCTCCTCAATAGACCGGCTTTCCTCTGCGCTGAGGTCGGCCCCGGTTGCGACCACGATCTTGCCTTCGTGGTTTGCTGCCCGCAACGCCTGCACGATCGGTAGGGCGCCGCTATCCAGCATGATGAGGTCCCATCCCTCAGTCGCCAGTTCTTCCGCCGGCCGAGGCACATGGGGGGAGTCGGTCACGTCATACCCGGCGAGGCGGAGCACCTCGATCATGTAGGGTCTTACGGTCAGGTGGTCCTCGATGAGCAGAGCCCGTCTGTTGTCCACAGCGCGATTCTCCTTGGCGGCCGGCGTCCGTCCCAAGCTGCTTGGGGAGGATGCACCACTTGGGGATCGTTGTCAAGGTGGCGACGCAGCAAGGGCAACCTCCCGACCCGGTTGCCGAGCGATGGCCGCGGAACAAGCCCCGCGCTCGACTCTGCGGTAGAATACTACGCGGCCCGCAGTACCGGGCCGATTGCGCAACGCGCATTCCGCAGCTTAGAGGAGGCACGTAGCCATGCAGGACCACGTGAACCGTCGGGACTTCGTCAAGCAGACCAGCCTCACGCTGGCGTCACTTAGTACGGTGGGGTACTTCACCGATGTCCAGGCTCAGGAGACCAAGTCGCCCAATGAGAAGCTGAACATCGGCGTAGTCGGGATCTGGGGGCGCGGACTGGCAGACGCGGACGGGGTGAAGAGCGAGAACTTCTACGCGCTGTGCGACACAGATGAGCGCAACTACGCCAACTTCATCGGGAAGTTCCCGCAGGCCGAGAAGGCAAAGCGCGAGAGCGACTGGCGCCGACTGCTGGACGACAAGAACCTCGACGCCGTGGTCATCGCCACCGCCGACCATGTGCATGCGCTGGCGGCCGTCAAGGCAATGCAGCAGGGCCTGCACGTGTACTGCGAGAAGCCGCTGGCCCACTCCGTGCACGAAGCGCGGCGGGTCCGCGAGGTCTATGCCGAGAACCGCGGCAAGCTGGCCACCCAGATGGGCACCCAGATCCACGCCACCGACAACTACCGCCGGGTGGTGGAGCTCGTTCAGGGCGGCGCCATCGGGCCCGTGACAGAGACACACGTCTGGTGCAGCCGGACCATCAACCCGCTGGAGCCGCTGGAAGGGACGTCGGAGATCCCGGACTATCTGAAGTGGGACCTCTGGCTCGGCCCCGCGCCGGACCGGCCCTACCACCCCGGCTACCTGCCCGGCAACCTGAACTGGAACCGCCGGTGGGACTTCGGCAACGGCGTCCTGGGCGACATGGGCAGCCACCTCATCGACTTGCCCTGGTGGGCGCTCGAACTCAGGCAGCCGAAGCGCATCTCGGCCGAAGGCCCGACGCCCGACCCGCTGAAGAACCCGGAATGGATGCACGCCACCTGGACGCACGCTCCCAGACCCGGCAACGACAACCTCAACGTCCCCGTCGCGATTCACTGGTGGCACGGCGGGCAGGAGCCTCAGTACCGACCCAAGGTGGACATTCCCGAAGACCTCACCAAGTGGTTCAACGGCATCCTGTTCATCGGCGAGAAGGGAATGCTCCTGGCCGACTACGGCAAACGCAAGCTCTTCCCCGAGGAGCAGTTCAAGGACTTCGCCCCACCGGCGCAAACCCTCCCGCCGTCCCTCGGCCACCATCGGGAATGGCTCGAAGCGGCGAAGGGCCGCGGCAGCACCCTCTGCAACTTCGAATACTCCGGCAGCCTCGTCGAGCACAATCTGCTCGGCAACGTCGCGTTCCGCGCCGGCGAGGAGCTGCGGTGGGATCCGAAGGCACTGAAGGCCACCAACTGCCCGAAGGCGGATCAGTTCATCCGGCGCGAGTACCGCAAGGGCTGGACGATCTGAGCACCAGCGGCGTAGCCTTGGCCGCCAGGCCAAGGACTACCGCGACACGTAGACGTAGGGGCAGACCAGCGTGTCTGCCCCCTTACGCTGTCAGAGGAATTGCCCATGTCCGCCCTTCGGGCGATCGCCCCGGCAAGTGAAGACGCTGGCTCGTAGTTCCGCCTTCAGGCGGGTCCTTCGCCACGCGGTCAGGCCCCAAACGGCCCGCCTGAAGGCGGAACTACGAACGCATTTTCGAAGGAGCACCCCATGAACGACCTGCGACTCACCGTCCGCGACACGGCAGGCCTCCGCAAACTGCGCCCCGTCACCGGCGGCGTGCCGCTTGCCGAAGGAGCCGCGCCCGACAGCACGGTCTTCGCCCTTCGAGACGAGGAAGGAAAGCCGGTGCCGCTTCAGACCCGGTGCGGGCGCGCTGGGAGGACGGCAGCGCGAGGTGGGTGCTGCTGGACTTCCAGGCGGATCCGACAGCCGACGGCGAGGAACGCTACACGTTGAGCTGGGGCGAACCGCCGCAGCCCGGTGGCGGGGACGCGCCGGTCTGCCGTGCCGACTCGGCGGAGGTCGCGTTGCGCTCCGGCGAGGTGACCGTCTCGGTCGGGGGCGAGGACCTGCTGAGCCTCGCGGACCGGTTCGACGTCGCTCTCTCGCTCACCGACGCAGACGGGGAACTCTGCGAGGCGGTCATCGAGGCGGCGGCAGTTGAGGCCGCCGGGCCCCTGCGAGGCACGCTGTCACTCGTGGGTTCGTTCCGCACGCCGGCAGGCAAGCGCCTGTTCCAGTTCCGGCTGCGCGCCTCCGTCTACGCCGGGCTGTCGCTCGTGCGGCTTGAGCCGTTGGTCCTAGTCGATGCCAACGCGGGCGTCGTCCAGCGCATCCACGACCTGTGGTTGCGGCTATGCCCGCGCAGTGTGGCGGGGCGAACCCGAATTGGCGGCGCGCCGGGATGGGACGGTCACGCTGACTACACCGAGGCGCTCTTCCAGGTTGACGACGAGCACTACGTGCTGATGGGGACTCTGGACGGCGAAGGTGGCAAGGCACCGGGTTGGGCGGAGTTGGCGGACGCGGACGGCGTGGCTACGTTGGCGCTGCGCGACTTCTGGGAGCAGTGGCCGAAGGCGCTCGACGTGTCGCAGTTCGGGCTGTCGGTCGGGCTGTTTCCGCCGTTCAGCGAAGGCGACTTCGCCCACCTGGAGCCGTGGTACAAGCACCAGTACCTCTTCGATGGCGACTGCTACCGGCTGCGCACCGGGCAGGCGCGGCGGTGGGACGTGTGGGTGGACCTCGGCGGCGACGGCGAGTCGCTCGCTAGGCACGCCAACGCGCCGCTGGTCCCCGTTGCCGACCCGGCGCACGCTCTCGCCACCGGCGTCTGGGACGAGATCGCCCCGGCCGGCACGCCGGCGATGACCAACTACGACGGGTGGGCGGAGCACCTGTTCGACGCCTACTGCCACTCCCTCGAGGTCGAGCGCGACTACGGCGCCATGAACTGGGGTGACTGGTTCGGCGAGCGGCACGTCAACTGGGGCAACCACGAGTACGACACCACCAACCAGATCCTCATCCAGTTCGCCCGGACCGGCGACCCGAAGTATCTCCACGCCGCCGACGCAGCGGCACGGCACTCCGCCGAGGTCGACACCGTCCACCACGTCAACTCGGACCTCGCCGACCACTTCGGCCGCCGCGACGACTACCCCGCTCGCCCCGGCATGGTCCACCAGCACACCGTCGGTCACGTCAGCGGCTTCTACACCAACGAGCAGATCCGCCAACTGCTGGTCGAGCACGGCGTGGGCGACTCGCCCAACCCGTACCTCTGCGTCGACCCGTACAACCTGGGTCACATCTGGACTCAGGGGCTGGTGCGCCACTACTTCCTGACGGGCGACCCGTTCCTCCGCGAGACCGTCGAGAAGATCGGCGACAACCTGGCGCAACTGGTTCAGGAAGCGAAGTACCCGTTCATGGGCCACTCGCACTGCGGCCGCACCGCCGGCTGGACGCTGCTGGCCCTGGCCGGCGCCTACGAGCTGGACTTCGACCAGCGCTACCTCACCGCCATGAGGTCCCTCGTCGATGACGCCCTTGCCGAGCAGGACCCCGTGTGCG
>PEVN01000276.1 GCA_002779825.1 Armatimonadetes bacterium CG06_land_8_20_14_3_00_66_21
TCGCTGGTTCTGGCAGCAGTTGTCGTCGCGGTCCTGGTGAGGAAGGAGCCCAACAGCCACGACGGGTCGCCAGGGGTGTGAGCCGGACGCCCGCTCACCCACCGCAGCACTTCTTGAACTTCCTGCCGGACCCGCAGGGGCAGGGCTCGTTGCGCCCCACCTTGGAGAGCGCCAGCGACAGGCTGCTGCATGAGCCGTTCGATGTCCTCGGCGCTGGTTCCGCCGCGCCGCGTCTGCTCGAGGATGTCCTCCAAGCTTCCTGCTTGCGCATCTCGTCTCCCTCCCTGGGATTCCGCAGGTCTAAAGGTTCAGCTTCGTCAACTGCCGCCTCTCGTACGCCTCCACGACTTGCGCGAGGAAGTCGCTGTGCCGGTGGTCGATGGCCTCCGCGGTCAGGCCAAGGGTGGTCAACAGGGGCTGAGCGATCCTCGCGGCGAGGGTCTCCTGCGTAGCCAGATCCAACGAGTCCCGGCGTTCGAGGTACTTCTTGGCGCCCTGCAACTGCTCCCGGGTTAGTGCGTGCAGGGGCGCCATGCTCAGATCCAGGTCCGGCGGGTCGGCGAGCTCCGCGGGGCGCGTTTGCGTCGCCCCCGGCAGGTGGGCCCGCGTCTTCGGCTGCACCGGCTCTTCTTCCTGCCGCTCCCGGATGACGACCGTGCCGGCGACCAGATCACCCAGGCGCTTGCACTGAGGGTGGAACAGCAGGAAGCCGGCTCCGACCGCATAGACACCTGGCAGCATGTCGGCGAAGCGCAGCAGGTTGCGCAGCAACGCGGCGCGGAAATCCAGCGGGAAGCCCCCCTCCCTTAGCACCCGAATGCCCGAGTAACGCTTGCCCGGCGTCTGGCCGTTCCACACCGTTTCGTAGAACGGATAGTACGCCCACCAGATGAGAACCGCCAGCACGATGACCAGTGCAATGCCCCAGGTGCCCCCAAGAAACCGCCCCAGTGTGTCGTCAAGGCCGGCCACAAACGCCACCAACCAGACTACAAACGCCAGCGCGGCACTGAGCAGAAGCTGGATCAGCGTGTCTACGAACCACGCCACGAACCGCGAACCCAGTCCTGCCAGTTCGTAGGTGAGTTGGACGTTGTCCGGGGTGACGATCTCCGCTCTGCGTGCCATGTCCTGAACCTCGCGGGGCCCATACGAGCCTCCTGAAAGCGGGTAGACTCCAAGCATATCCGCATTCGCCGCACTCCGCCACCTCGGCAGCGAGGCCGGTCCGAGTCCGGGTACAATAGCAGCGCCATGACCACAAACTCCGGCACCGCCCCTTCGGCAGGCGAGCGACTGGCGCGTCTGCTGGACAAGATCGATCAGCGCGGACTGAAGGCGCTTGACGACGAGGAGCTGCTCGAGCTTGGGCGGTCGTACCGCCGCGCCGGCTCGGCCTTGTCGCGGGCCCGGACCCTTGGTCTGGCAAGTGCGGAGACGGAGCGGCTGAACCGCCTTGTCGGCAGGGCGTATGGTCAGCTCTACGTGGGTGAACCTCGCCCTCGCGGCACGGTGACGACGTTCTTCCTGCGCGAGTTCCCCCGGACAGTCCAGGCGAACCGCGGCTTCTTCTTAGCGGCTCTGGGGCTGTTCCTCGCCGGCGGGCTGTTGGGCGGGGCACTCACAAATGCCGAGCCGAATCTACCCGACGTGATCTTCGGCCCAGGCGCGGCAGAGGGGCTGGAAAGCGTCGCCGAGCGCTACGCGGGCGTGCACAACTGGCTCCCGGAGGAGACGCGCCCGCTGGCGTCCTCGCTCATCATGACCAACAACCTGAGGGTGTCCTTCCTCGCCTTCGCCACGGGGGTGTTCTTTGGGCTGGGGACCCTCTACGTGCTGCTCACCAACGGTCTCGTCCTCGGTGCGGCCGCGGCGGTCGTGCACAACCGCGGCGTAGACGCGAACTTCTGGGCGTTCGTGGCGCCCCACGGCGTCCTCGAGCTGACCGCCATCTTCTTGGCGGGCGCCGCCGGGCTGCGGCTGGGAGACGCGCTGCTGCGACCGGGTCCGTACGGACGCCTGGATTCGCTCCGCCTGGCCGGGCGCGAGGCAGTCAAGCTGATCATGGGGCTGGTGGCGATGCTGGTGATCGCCGCCCCGATCGAGGCGTTTCTGTCGCCGGTTCCGGAGTTGCCGGCCGCGCTCAAGTTCCAGTTCGCCGCGGTCGTGGGGGTGGCGGAGTACGCCTACCTCTTCCTCGTCGGCCGCGGTGATAAGGCGGCGTCCGCCTCGGGTCAGATCAACGCCTCTTCCTTGAGCGCCAGGTAGCGGTTGACGACGGCAATCGACAGGTCGCTGGGGGCGGCGTCCAGGGTGAGGACGCCTCGCGACCGGAGGATCGCCAACGCGCGCGCGCGGTCTTGCCGAAGCGTCAGCGCCACGGCGTGCTCGTAGAGTTCCCGCTGCTGCCGAGGCGCCCGGCTCACCAATTCCGCCAATTCGTAGTCACCGAACGCAACGCACAGCACCACGTGGCGCCGCGTCAGCGGGGACAAGACGTGGAGGAGCTGCGCCGACGACTCCGGGTCGAGGAGATCCGTGAGGACCACAATGAGGCAGCGACGCCGACACTGCTGCCCAAGGTAGAGGAAAGCGCCGCGGTAGTCGGCTTCGGCCAGTCGCGGCTCCAACGGGTACAGAAACCGAGCTACGCGCCCGGTCTGATGCCGGCCCTTGTGAGGCGGCAGATAGCCCACCACCTCGTCGGCAAACGCCACCAGTCCCACGTAGTCCTCGCAGAACGAGGCCACGTGGGCCAGCAGCAGCGAGGCGTTCACGGCATGGTCCAGCTTGGTCAGGTCGCCCAGGCGACTGGCCATGGTCCGGCCCAGGTCGAGCGCGATGACGAGGTGCTGACTGCGCTCGAGGTCGTACTGCTTGGTAACCAGCTTGCCCTTGCGGGCACTGGCTTTCCAGTGGACGTGCCGCAGCTCATCGCCCGGCACGTAGTCCCGCAGCGACTCGAACTCCAGCGACCTGCCCCGCACGCGCAGGCGCCGCAGACCCATTTGTTCCAGCCGGTTGCGCCGCCCCAGCAGGTTGTACTTCCGCACGTCCTGCAGGTTGGGGTAGACCGCAACCGGCTGAGGGAGGTCGAATGCGCGCTGCCTCTGGAGGAGTCCGAGGGGTGTGCGCGCCCGCAGAGTCAGGCGTCCGAACCGGTAGTCTCCGCGCCGGTGCGGCACCAGGTAGTACGTGTGCTGCCAGGTTCCGTCCGGGTCGAGACGGAACCGCGGGGACTCGCCGTCGGCCGTGAACTCGTGCGGGTGCTCGTCGCCGACCTCGAGGTGCAGGGAGAGGGCGCTTCGGTTGCGGACGCTGAGGGTCACCGGGTTGCGCGCGCCCACGGAGAACACGTCGTCTCGCTCGCGCCAGGCCTCGCATTGGTCCACTGCCTTGAGCAGCCGGTAGTCCGCCAACGCAAGGGCCACCAGCGCGAGGTTCAGCGCGACGCTGAGGTACAGGCACGGCCGGCAGACCGGCGTCAGCATCAGCACCGCCGCGGACAGAATCAGCAGCCCGGGGAGTCGCACCGAGGGGAACAGGGAGTTCGCCCAGTCGGAGAGGTGTCGAAGGCGCCTGCGGATACCCGTCATCCAGGTCACCTCGGGACGGGCACTTGCCCCAGCACGGCTTCGATGATCCGATCGGGGGTCAGCCCTTCCAACTCAGCTTCCGGCTGAAGGATCAGCCGATGACGCAGGACCGGCTTCGCTACAGCCTTCACGTCGTCCGGCACGAGGAACTCGCGGTCGGTGATCGCCGCCATGGCCTTGGCGCACGTCAGCAGCGCTGCGCCCGCGCGGGGGCTGGCGCCGAGCAGCACCCGAGGCAGGCGGCGGGTCTCCCGAGCGAGGGCCGCCACGTAGCGCAGCATGCCGTCCTCGACCGTGACCTGCCGGATCGCCACGGCGCATGCCTCCACCTGCTCGACGGAAGCGACGGGCGCGAGGTCGCGCTCGGTCAGTTGGTGGGGGTCCAGCCCCGCATGGTGCAGCCGTAGGATGCCGACTTCCTGCTCTTCGTCCGGGTAGTCCACCAGCACCTTCATCAGGAAGCGGTCCAATTGCGCCTGAGGCAGAGGGTAGGTGCCTTCGTGCTCAATGGGGTTCTGCGTGGCCATCACGAAGAACGGCTCCGGCAGCCGGTGGTCCGTGCCGTCGATGTTCACCTGCCGCTCCTCCATGGCCTGCAGCAGGGCCGCTTGCGTCTTCGGCGAGGTGCGGTTGATCTCGTCTGCCAACAGCAGGTTGGTGAAGACGGGCCCGAGGTGGAGCTGGAACTGCCCGGTGTGCAGGTTGAAGACGTTGACGCCCGAGAGGTCGGACGGCATGAGGTCGGGCGTGAACTGAACGCGCCGGCACTCGGCGCCGACGGCCTTCGCCAGCGCCTTGGCCAGCAGGGTCTTCGCCAGCCCCGGCACTCCCTCCAGCAACACGTGCCCGCGGGCCAGCAGGCAGGCCACCATCTGCCGAATCACGGCTTCCTGTCCTTGGATCACCCGCGCGAGTTGCGCCTGAACGTCGTTTGCCAATTGGAATGGGGTCACGGGATCCTCTCCGCCTCCTTGCGTAGCTCGAACAGCGATTGCGCCGCCGCCAGCACCTCTTCGAGAGGCGGGCGTCCCTGGGCAGCCAGGAACTCCGTTCGGTCCAGGGCTGCCTTCACGCGGGTCGCCAGGCGAGGGTTCCGTTCCCGGAAGGCGGCCACAATCACGGCACTGTGCGCGTCCTCCGGAAGACCGAACCGCCTGAGCACGTGCGTCCGGAACTCCCGCTCTGCCTGCTTCAAGGCGACGCCGGTGGCCCCGGCACGCTGCAGCAGCGTCGCCAGAGAGGTCAGATACTCGGCGCGCGTCCGCTGCTGGTCCGGCAGCGGCACCGGAGCCTTCAGCCGACGCGACAGGGAGAAGACCAGGAGCAGCAGCGCCGCGGCAACCTGCACGAGACCGCACTTCACCGTTTGCGGAGACACAGACCAGAGCGTCTCCCGGGCGCCATAGCCGTGGTGATACTCGTCGAACAGGATGCGGGCGTCGCCTGACGTTCCGTCGGCAACGGCGGCCGACAGGACGTTCATCACCAACGGCAGGTTGTCCGCCTCGTCCAGTCCGTCGTTGCTGAACAGCCAGCCGCTGCTGACCAGCACGAAGGCTCCTTTGCCGTGCTGAGTCAGCGCAATGACCGGCTCTCCGCGGTTGTCCACATACACGGGCGCCATGTCCTTCACCAGTCCCGCGAACTCGCGGGACAGCACAGGCAGTCAAGTCCCGCCTTCGTCGCACCGCTCCTCAGAGTCATGCGCACAGCGGTCGTCCCGGTCGTTCTGCTTGAGCCGCTCGGTCGCACGCGTGGGTTCGAAGGACTCGGGAATAAGCCGGTTCGGCCCGCGGAAGCGGACCTCCTTGACCTGCCTGGTGATTGCCGTGTCGCCCGTTGGGGTGGCGACGTGCTCGGCGAACTGGTTGTCCTCCCCCTCGTCAAACGCTCGCTCGGCCCACTGCGGGACGAGTTGGTCCTCAATGCCGATGCAGGCATACCGGCCGCCGGCGACCCACTTCCTTAGCGCCCGCCACTCGTCTCGGGTGATCCTGCGGCGAGGGGCGATGACGAACAGCAACCGCCCCGACTTGGGCAGGCTGGAGAACGAGGTGTGAAGGCGCCCGACAGGCAAGCCCACCTCGTCCAGCGTGGTGAACAGCGCGCGGGTGCCGTTGGGGCGGGAGCTGTACGAAGTCCGCAGCGGGAAGACCTCAAAGAGGCTGTCCCGCCAAGACTCACCCGCCAGCGTGAGGACCGTCAGCGCAACCATCGCGCCGAGCAGCACAAGCAGGATAGCGAGGTCTTTTCGCTTCTTCATTGCGCACTGGTGCCCGGGGCACGGCCGGGGCGGAAGGATCTCATCCGGAGACGGACTTCTCCGCACTCTCCAAGAGCCTGGACATCGCGTCCACGTCTGCGCGGTGGGTCTGCTGACAACCGTACCACTTGCGCTCGAACAGACGGGTTGCCTGGTCAAACGCGGCGGCAACAGCGGCGTTGCCGCCGGCGCGGAGGAGGCCGAGGTACTCGCGATTCGTCCGGTTGGCGTCGTAATCCAGAAACTGGTTCAGGTGGAGCGTCAGGAGGAGCGCCTGGTAGAGGCAGCGCAGGGCCTGACGGTAGTCGCCCGAGGCCGCGTGGCGGGCTGCCTCGTCCAAGAGCGTTCGGCGCGCACTGCGCGGGGAGAACCCGCCGGGGCTGGTGGAGAGCGGCTTCCCGTCGGCGGCGACTGCGCGCCTCCCTTGGAGAAGAGCGCTGACGGCATTGGCGGCGAAGTAGGCCGCCAGGCAGAGGGCCGCAAAGCCGACGACCCCGGCGAGCACCCGCGCCGCCGTCGCACTGCCGCCGAAGTCCAGACCGGTATGCGCCGACAGCCAACGCAGGAACCGCACCACCCACGCAGCGATCCACGCCATGACCCGCTCTTGAAGATCGTTGTGACGATACTCCCGCCGGGACAGCACCTCCCGCAGCTTGGCGGTCGCGCGGGCTTGCCTGGCGCCGTCGGCGCCAGGCAGAGAGAGCGCCGCCTCCAGGGAGTCCAACTGCGCTTTGGCGCAGTGGATTAACGAACGCCGATCGACGCTGGACCGAGTGCGTACTGCCTGCTTCAGCGTGTCGCGCAGGCGCTGATCGAGCGAGGCTTTGCCTTGCCGTCCGGGGAGCTTTGCCAGCGCGCGCCGCAGATGCCGGGTCGCGCCCTTGGCGTCCGACAGGCTCTCCGCCCGGGAAAGCTCCGTGCGAATGGAGGCTAAGGGAAGCTCGCCGGCGGCCCCCAAGGCTGCCGCGCTCCACACAAGCAGGATCGCCCCCGCCCCGGATGCCAGGACCACCCCCCGTCTCATCGCGGCTCCCTTCACGCCGGTGGCTTCTCCACCGGCTGACCGCAATGCTCGCAGATCGCCGCCTCAGGCTGCAGCGGTCTGCCGCAGGAGGCGCAGGTCGCTGCAGTCGGTGACGCGGTCCCGAAGTCTGCGGGCGAGGTGGAGGCGTAATCGGAAACGGGCGCCGGCCTGGGTGAGGGCGTCGCCCCCCACTCCGCCATCTGCTCCGCCAACACCTGCAGGTCAAACGCTTCCTTGCGGATGCGGATGTCGTAGTACAGCAGGATCAGCGCGATCATCTGGATGGGGGCTACCACTGTGCTGGAGAGCCCCTGCCAGGCGGCGCTCAGGACGTGTCCCGCCGCCGTCTTCCCGAGCAGCGCACCAATCAAGGCCGTCGGTCCCGTTTGGAGCACGGCCACGAGAATACCGACCAGGAACAGAAGCACGAAGGCCCTGCCCCAATGTCCACCGACCAGTTCCCGGCTCCGCTGGATCGCCTGCCAGCCTGCTTTCCCCTCAATGACGAACACCTCACTGGCGAAGACGATCCAGAACGCGAAGACGACGCCCGGGACGAAGCACAGGATGATCCCGAGCATGACCAGCACCAGAGACAGGATGTTGGTCCAGAGGTATGGCAGCCACCGCCGCAGCACGTAGCTGTACGACTCCGCCACGGAAGCTTCCTGGCCCAGGTACACGTCCGAGATGGCCTTGGTCATGGCGCCGCTGACGAAGAGCGCCAGGAACACCGATACAAAGGCGATGACCCCGGCGGCGGCCATGGCCAACGTCTGCCCGCCGATGGTGAGCATCAACGCTTGCACGATTGCCAGAGGGATGTAGACGATCCCGGCGATACCGACGAACAGCAGGAAGTTCTGCTTGTACAGGTCGAACGTTGCGTCGAGGATCCCGCCGTACCCGCGGGGCTTCAGCTCGTAGGTTTGGGTTGCCATTTGTCACCTGCCTTGGGCGAATGGCGCGTCATGATACAAGGTCGGTGGGTTAATGTCAATGCGCCGTTCCGCAGAAGCCAAAACGGGACGCCGCACTCGCGATGCGGCGTCCCGTCCGGAGTCACAGAGCGCTCTCGGCAGAGGGCGGGTTACCCGCCAACCTGCGGCAGATGCGTCAACGCTTCGTCGATGTCGGCTTGCGGAAGCTCGCAGTCGATCAGCTTCTGAGCGAAGTACGCGTCGTACGCGGCCATGTCGAAGTGCCCGTGTCCGCTCCAGTTGAACAGGATACACTTCGCTTCGCCGGTCTCCTTGCACTTGAGGGCTTCGTCGACGACGGCGCGAATGGCGTGAGCGGTCTCCGGCGCCGGGATGTGCCCTTCGGTCTTCGCGAACAGGACAGCGGCGTCGAACACCGGATTCTGGCTGAACGACACTGCCTCGACGACGCCGTCGTCCACCAGCTTGCTGACGAGTGGCGCCATGCCGTGGTAGCGCAGCCCGCCGGCGTGGATGCCCGCCGGGACGAAGGTGTGCCCGAGCGTGTGCATCTTCGCCAGCGGCGCCATCTGCACGGTGTCGCCGAAGTCATACGCGTACTTGCCGCGGGTGATCGACGGACACGCCGTGGGCTCGGCGGCGATGAGGCGGATGTCCCTGCCGGCAAACTTTTCCCGCACGAACGGCAGCGCCAGCCCGGCGAAGTTGCTCCCGCCACCGGTGCAGCCGATAACTACGTCCGGGAAGTCGCCGGCGATCGCCATCTGCTTCAGGGCTTCTTCACCGATGATGGTCTGGTGAAGCAGCACGTGGTTCAGCACGCTGCCGAGCGAGTAGTGCGCGTCGTCATGCGTGGCGGCGTCTTCCACCGCTTCGCTGATGGCGATGCCGAGGCTGCCCAGCGAGTCGGGGTTCTTCTCCAGGATGCCCCGCCCGGCGTTGGTCCTATCCGTCGGGCTGGCGAATACTTCCGCGCCCCAGGTCTGAATGAGCGACCGGCGGTAGGGCTTCTGCTGGTAGCTCACCTTGACCATGTAGACGGTGCACTTCAGGTCGAACACGTTGCACGCGAAGGACAACGCGCTGCCCCACTGGCCGGCGCCGGTCTCGGTGGTCAGCCGAGAGATGCCCTCTTCCTTGTTGTAGTACGCCTGCGCAACCGCAGTGTTCGGCTTATGGCTGCCGGCGGGGCTGACGCCCTCGTTCTTGTAGTAGATGCGGGCCGGCGTGCCCAGCGCCTTTTCCAGTCGCCGCGCCCGGACCATCGGCGAGGGTCTCCAGAGCTTGTAGAGGTCCAGAACAGGGTCGGGGATGTCGATCCACCGCTCCTGCGACACCTCCTGCATGATCAGCCCCATCGGGAACAATGGCATCAGATCAGGCGGAGTCAGTGGTTGTCCGGTACCCGGATGCAAGCAAGGCGGTACGGGACTCGGCAGGTCGGCCTGCACGTTGTACCACTGCTGCGGCATCTCGCTTTCAGACAGGAAGATCTTGGTGTCGTCGCTCACAGTGATTTCCTTTCCTTTCGCTTTCGTGTCCTCGCGCCTGCTCGGCCACGCGGCCCGCGGAGGGTCTAAGTAAGCGCCACTATTTGGATGTGCCGACGTGTGCAACCTTCTTGCGGGCGAAAAAAGGCCGGACGAACCCCGTCAGGAGTGCCGCCTGCCGACTATTCGACAGGATTTGGAACACTGGGAGCCCGGAGCGAGTCTATGATTTCCTTGACAGTCCACACTCTGCCCTCACAGGAGCCCTGCACTTGCCACTCAAGCCGACCGTAACACGCACGCTGACCGTTGCCCTGCTCTTCCTGCCCTGCCATCTCCTCCCTTGCTTTGCCGACCCGCCGGTGATCGCCGAGAAGTGCCGCGCCGACTTGGCGAAGCGTCTCACAGTACCGGCGGCGGATGTCACAGTTGGCGCTACGCGGCCCTGCACTTGGCCCGATGCCGCCCTTGGGTTGCCCCGCCAGGGCAAAGTCTATCAGCAGGTCGTCACCCCCGGCTGGGTGGTGCTGCTCGAAGCACGCGGCACCCACTACCTGTACACCGCCGCCGAGACGAGATTCCAGTATGGCGGGCCGCTGCCGCTCTGGCAGTACTCGGTGCTTTCGGTGGAGCCGCGACTTGATGAACCCAACCTGAACGGCACTGTCGTGCAGTCCTCGGTGTTGGGCACCAACCCGACGCAGCTGCTGGACACTGCTTCGGAGCTGTACCCGCAGCCGAACGGTGCACTCCTCGCAGCCGCCCGGACGTCGCGGTCGAGCCATGAGCTGCTGTACCTGGCGCCGGGCGCCACGGGCGCACCGGTTGCGCTGGCCGGGGCGTTCCTCTTCGAGGACGCGGCGGTCAACTCAGGCGGCACCGAGTGGCTGGCCTTGGCGTGGGACCGAGTGGGTGGAACAACCCAGGTGGTGGGCGGCACGGTCGGCGGCGCCAGAGACGACCACTGGACTGTTGATCTGCCGGGAGACGTTGCCGGCGAGCGACGCCTCCACTGGGACCTGGACCGACCGGTGCTCGCGGGCGGGCAGGGCAAGTCCTTCCACGAGCTGACCGCGGAGAAGGTGTGGACCAAACTCGCCCACTACTGGCCCGTAGCAACCGACCTGATGCTGAACAAGAGCGAGAAGCTGGTCATCAAGCAAGTGACCGTGGACGAAAAGCCCGGGACCGCCGTCGTCCGCGAGTGGTTCACCGGCGACGAGAAGCCCGTGGCCTCGCTGCCCGGGTTTGTGTCTGCTGAGACCACGGTGACCCCGGAGAAGCGGTTCGTCTTCCTGCAGGGCAAGCAGGACGGGAACTCCGCCGCGTATATGGTCGACGTGGACACCGGTGAGACAATCGCCGTTGACAGTGGGCCGCGCGGCAACGCCCGGCTGTTCCTGGCCCCGCCTCGGGAGTGGACTGCGCTGCTGAAGCTGATCGGTGAGTAGACCGGCCGCCAGGGGTCATTCCTCCCCGCCTCGGTGAACGCGTTTCAGGAGAGACCCGCAGCAGGAGTTCCCAAGCGGCTATCGAATGAAGGCGCGGCACCGACGGCGGCTGTGCCCAACTCGTGCGAGGAAGGTGTGACCGATGGCAAGCGGCTCCCGGAAGCTGTGGCAGTACGGACTGCTCGTCGTGTTGATCGCCGCCGCGGCAATGACGGTGTTGGCGCGCAAGCAGGGGAACCAGTTTGCCAGCGTGCGCTCCAACATCCGGGAGGACATATACGGGGGATCCGCCCCGCCGATCTACAACCCCGTCCCGCCTACCCCGGAGGAGAAGGCAAGCGCTGCCGAATGGGCGGACACCGACAGCTCCGGCTCCCCTGCAGGCCAAGCCTTCGCAGCCACCGTGCCCGCAACCGTTGCCCGCAAGGTCATCATGACGGGCAACCTGACGCTGGAGGTCAAGGAGTTCGAGAAGGTCCATGCCCAGGTGGTGTCGGTGGCGACAGACCTCAACGGGTACGTGGCCAACTCCCAGTTGAGCCTCCCTACCGATGGCGTGCAGAGCGGGACGGTCACCCTCCGCGTGCCGCAGGAGAAGTACGAAGAGGCACTGGTTCGCCTGAAGAAGCTGGGGAAGCTCGTCGCTGAGACGCAAGCGGCGGAGGACGTGACGCAGAAGTACGTCGACCTCGACGCACAGGTTCGCAACCTGAAGGCGGAAGAGGAGCGCATCCTCGACATCATGAAGCGGGCGAAGACCATCAAGGACACGCTCGCAGTCCACCAACGCCTCACCGACGTGCGCGGTCAGATCGAGTCACTGGAGGGTCAGCTCCGCTACCTGAAGTTCCAGGTCGCCCTGGCAACCCTCACCGTCACGCTGACCGAAAAGGCCACCGTCCTCCACCTGCCCGAACCGAGATGGGTCTGGCTGAACCACGTCAAGAGCGCCTGGCACGCCGTCGTCGTCTTCGCGCAGACGCTGGCAACGATGCTGACATACCTCGTCCTCTTCGGCGTCTTCTGGCTGCCGGCCGTTGTCGTGGTGCTGGCCGTGCGGAGGTTCAGGAGACGCCGCGAGTAGGCGTTGGCGACCTGGAGCAGCGTGCTCTCGCGGACACCGGCTCACCCGCCCGAGCTCCGCCGGAACTGCTTCGTTCGTCCAGGAGTGCCACTCTCGGACGAACGAACCCGGGTCCACCGGCTGGCGCCGGCGGCTACGCTGGCCCGGAACCAAACGGGGACCGGAAGTGGATACTTCCGCTCCCCGTCTCACGTTAGGCTGAGAGAAATGGCTACTGCACGATCTCGAGCGTCACGCCCTTGGGCAGTTTCTTGCCGTCGTTGGTCTTCGCCAGGAAGGCCTTGGCGCAGTCGGTGTCGATGAGGAATGCCACGTCGGGGTGGTCCTGCAGGAGTGACGCCGGCACTTTGGGCGTGGGCGGCTCCAGGACGGAACTGACGATGGCTTCGCCCTTGTACCCGCCCGTCGCGAGCAGGATGTTCTTGCGCGCCTCGAAGATGGTGCCGATGCCCATGGACAGGGCGTGGGTGGGCACGTCCTCGATCTTGTTGTTGAAGAACCGGGAGTTGTCTTTCCGGGTCTTCTCGTCCAGCTTGACCACGCGCGTGCGCGACTTGGGGCCGGAGCCGGGCTCGTTGAAGGCGATGTGGCCGTTGCCGCCGATGCCCAGCACCTGCAAGTCGATGCCGCCCTCGGCCTTGATCCGCTTCTCATACGCCTTGCACTCGGCCTTCGGGTCGGTCGCCAGGCCGTTGAGCACGTTCGTCCGCCGCAAGCAGATGTTGATGTGGGCGAACAGGTTGAGCCACATGAAGTAGTAGTAGCTCTGGTCGTGGTTGGGGGCAATGGGGTAGTACTCGTCCAGGTTGAACGAAGTCACATTGGCGAAGCACAGCTCGCCGGCGCGGTGCCGGGCGATCAACTCGCCGTAGAGCGGCAGCGGGGTGCTTCCCGTCGCCAGTCCCAGGACGTACTTGCCTTCCTTCGCCTTGATGTCGGCAGCCACGAGGTCTGCCGACACGCGGCCGACAGCAGCCGCATTCTCGCATACGATCACTTTCACAGGGCAACAACTCCTTGCGTCGTCGGGTTCCCGCCGGCGGTGCCGAGGGGGTGCGGGGGTATTGAGGGGACAGGCGTTCTGCTCCGGCCGGCCTGTCGCGACTTCTTCCGCTGCGCAACTTCCCTGCCAAAGCGCCGCCGGTCGCAGTGTTGCCGGCGTGCTTCGGCTGCCCGCGCGAGGGCGCAGTGGCCGAAGTTGGGCAATAACATGGTACAAAGCGACCTTGCACCGGCCGGCGGAGAGGGCGATTGCGTTCTTGGAGGAGTGTGACAGATGGAACTGGTTGAGAAACTGCAGAACTGCACGGCGGAAGTCGCTGTTATGGGCATGGGGTATGTCGGCTTACCGTTGGCCCTCGCCTTGGGCGAAGCCGGCTTCGAGGTGTGGGCGGTCGATGTCGACGAAGCGCGCGTCCGCCAGTTGCGCGAGGGCAAGTCCTACCTGCTGGAGATTGAGGACGAAGCGATCAGCAAGCTGGTAGATGCCGGCAAGCTGCGTGCCACCACGGAGATGAGCCCCATTCGCCGTGCGGATGCAGTGATCGTCTGCGTCCCGACGCCGCTCAGCAAAACCCGAGACCCTGATCTGTCGTACGTGGTCTCAGCCACCGCAGCCATCGCCGAACACCTGCGCCCGCCGCAGCTCGTGATCCTGGAGAGCACGACCTACCCCGGCACCACCGAGGAGATTGTGCTTCCTCAGTTGGAGAAGGCCGGCTGGCAGTTGGGGGTGGACTTCCACCTGGCATTCTCCCCGGAGCGGATCGACCCGGGCAACGAGAAGTTCCCGCTCCGCGCCGTCCCCAAAGTAGTCGGTGGGATCACCGCCGAGTGCACCGAAGCCGCTTGCGCGCTGTACGCTCAGATCATCGACCGCGTGGTGCCGGTGTCCTGTCCGAAGGTCGCGGAGACGTGCAAACTGCTGGAGAACATCTTCCGCAGTGTCAACATCGCCCTCATCAACGAGATGGCACTGCTGTGCGACCGGATGGGCATCGACGTGTGGGAGGTCATCGAGGCGGCCGCTACCAAGCCCTACGGGTTCATGAAGTTCACCCCCGGCCCCGGTCTCGGCGGGCACTGCATTCCCATCGACCCCTTCTATCTCTCCTGGAAAGCACACGAGTACGACTTCCGCACCCGGTTCATCGAGCTCTCAGGCGAGGTGAACGCCGCAATGCCAGGATTCGTGCTCAGCAAGGTGAGCGACGCCCTGAACGCGCGCGGGAAGAGCGTCAAAGGGTCAACGGTCCTGATGTTGGGGCTCGCCTACAAGCCTGATGTGAACGACGTTCGCGAGTCGCCCTCACTCAAGGTTGCCGACCTGCTGCTGTCGAAGGAAGCCAACCTCATCGTGAGCGACCCGCATGTCGTCGAGGCCCGGTGGAACGGGCACCCGCTCAAGACTGAGCCACTCACGTCGGAGCTGATTCAGCAGGCAGACTGCGTGCTGCTGATGACGAACCACACTGCATACGACTACGCCGACATTGCTGACAAAGCGCAACTCATCATCGACACCCGCAACGCGTTCGCCGGGTTGGAGGGCAACATCGTCAAGCTATAGGGCGACCGGCCGACAGGAACCTCGGGAACTTGGCACAGTCTAATGGCAGCGTGACGGCAATCGCCAAACGCCGACGCAGACCGCAGCCAGACGATGCAGCTTCCATTCTCCAGATTCGAGAAGTCGGCTCTGTTGTCCGTGTGTGTGCACGGGCTGTTCCTCGGTGCACTGCGCGGGCCAGTCCAGCTCCCCCATGAGGCCGACGCGACTCCGGAATCACGAGTCCTCCGAGTCGCTCGGGTGGTCCGTCCCAATGATCCGCCGCCGGCGCCTCGCCGCTTGGCGCGGCCGGTGCCGGATCGGTTGGTGCCGGTTGTCCGGCGGGAACCCGTGCAGCGGCGGGGCCGCAGTGCAATGCTGCCTCGCCTTGCGCTACGCTCGGAACCTGGCGGCACCACCCGCGCACCGCAGCGCAGCACCCAGCGCGAGCTGCCGGTCTCCGCGAGGCCAACGCCCGGTCGCCGGGGAGGTGACTCGGCACGGAGCGACTCGACAGCTCCCCCCTCGCCGACAAGCCCCGTCCCCCGCGACTCCTCGACCACGCTTCCTGAACGCGGGCCCCTTCGTGCGCCAGAGGCAGGAGGGACGTATGCGCGCAATAGTGCTGTCCCGGCCGGTCCGGTAGGTGGTGACGCGTCACGGACAGGCCCGCGGACGCCGGGGACGATCGGCGCACTGCCGGGCACCGGTCTCGGTCGGCCCGGAGCCGGCCCGGCAGCCGGCGGTGAGGGGACGGGGCGCGGCACAGCCGGCGACTTCGCCGGGCCCAAGCGGCAACCGGCTCCGGGCGGCGGCGATGGCGAGCGCTCACTGGCGCCGGTAGGTGAAAACGAGGGCTACTCCGGCGTGATCATCGACTGCAGCGGGCTTGGTCTGGCGCGTGCCATGTCGCCCCGCCTGTGTGTCACAAACAAGGACAACGTCCGCTGGGGGGAGGACAGCTCCTTCGACCAGGTGATCAGCGTCGGCATCGTGGCCTACTACCACTCCGTCGGCGCCGCCCGGGCCGGCCGCGCCGGCAAGCGACCGCTGATCATCCGGGCGAGAGGCGTCACCGGCCCAGGCCCGTGGTACCCCGTTGTCGCTCCCGGCGACTTGGCGCGGATGAAGCAGGTCGATCGGGCCTGGGATGCACTGAAACGGTGCCAGGTGGCGTTTATCCAGTAGCCGGGACAGAGGGGCGCGGGCTGAGCTCAGTACACGTACAGCATGTGCCCCTTCGCCCCAACCAGCGCGTCGATCACCGTCCAGAAGCCACAGGCAACGAACTGCCCCAGGATGGCGCCCAACAGCACGTACGTCAGCCGATGATACAACCGGTAGCCCCCGTAGCGCAGCAGCAACACCTTCAGCAGCCAGCCGAGGAAGATCGAGAACCACAGATCGACCACCGGCTGGGTCGGCCCGATGGCGAACCCCAACGGGTGGAACGGCCACCACGAGAACAGGGCGTTGGCGGCGGTCAGCCCGTACATGGCGACAGCCCCCGCCGCCAGCCACCCGAAGCGCCACCACTCGGTGTTGACCGGATTCTGCATCAGGGAGCTGGCGTAGGTGAAGGCGACCCTCGGGTTGCCGTCGAACAGCCACGCGCTGAGGTTCAGTCCGCCGTACCGGTACGCCCACAGAATCGTCACGTAGACCGACCCGGCAAAGCTGACCACAAGGGCCAGCGCAACGGCAGCCAACAGGTCGCGTCGCCGGGTCCGCAGCTCATGCCACACCTTGAGCGCATGGGCGAAGAAGGGCATCAGGAACACACGGATGTCTGCCGTCCACGCGAACGATCCAGCCAACGCCGCCAACCCCGCCGGCCCGATTCGCTGCGTCCCCAATAGGTACACGGTGAACGATTGCGGAATCAGCACCGCCCGCGATATCGGCACGCCGCCCTGGACAATCCCCCGGGTCAGCGCGACGAACATCACCAGCGCCGCCGTCAGGAAGGTGACTCCAGCCCCGACGGGCAGCCCAGACGCCGAGAGCCAGGCCACGATGGCGACGCACCCAGCCACGAACAGAAACAAGGCGACGCGATCACCGGCAACACTTGCGTCCCCGCCGCCGCCCTCGCTCGGGGGCGGTCTCCCGACCGCCCCCGCCTCGGCGACCGCAGGTCTCCACCCCATCACCCTCGCCAAGTCCTCCCGCGCATTCCAGAGACCCAGCCCCACCATCACCAGCATCCCGCCGAACGCCTGGTACGACACCACCGGCGTGTCTGCGCAGTAGATCTCATGCGGGCCCGTATTGAGGCCGGCAAGCCGCATCAACGGCGACTGCCAACTCGTCACCAAGCAGAAGAACCACAGACTGAACGCCACTTGCGCGTTGATCAGGTACGCAAACCCTACCACGGAGAAGTTGAGCCAGAACCGGGCGACCACAAGCTCCTGGGCAACCCGGATCGGCAGGTCAGCACGTAGGGGCAGCAGCGGCACCACCGGGAAGTAGCCGTGCAGCGCGTTGATCGTCGTGGCGCCCGCGACGCCCGCAAACCCCGCCCACATCAGCCGATTGCGCCAGAACGGCGCCTCCCCCCGAGGGTCCTCCTCCACCATCTCCACCGGCAAGCGCATCAACGGGTAGATCAGGTGCTCCTGCTCCACCCACTGCCGACGCAACAGCAGCATCAGGCAAGTGCTGACCACGTAAAACGCGGCGATCAGTCCGGCCCACGCCAGCAGCGGACCGACCCACTCTCCCCACGGGACCTTCCAGCCGGCCGGCGCACCCTCGTAGAAGTACCGAATGGTCTCCTCTCCGTGTGGTGCGAACCAGTCGGGCAAATGCGGGTGAAGCAAGTCCTCCCACTTGTTCTCCGGGGAGGCGTAGTAGAAGACGCCGGTCATGATCGGCAGCAACTGCCCCACCATCCCCCACGTCGGCACCGCCGCCGCAATCAGCAGCATCACGAACACTACCAGGAGTTCGTCCCGCCTTAGCCGCCAGCGCCGCAACGCCCGGTTCGCCAACACCACCACGAAAAACACCGCCACCACGCCGAACGGCAGAGAAGTGTTCGCCGGCCGTGTCCCCCGCACCACCAAATTGCCGTACGGGAACGCAACACCGACGAAGGCGCACAGCAAGCTGCCGATCAGCAGCGGACGCAGCCCGTTGGGAGCGGGTGCAGAGCGTCTCGGGTGGCAGTCGGTTGGCGGGCAGGAGGTAGTCACTGGTCAGCGGCGGGTGGTGAATGGTTGCCGAACTCTGGCCACTGTAACCCGTGCGTCAGCGCACCGCCAACCTTCCGTGTGGACGCCGCCCCGTGCTGGTACGCGACAGCGTGGTGGAGCGCCACTTGACGGTTGTGAGCGCGTGGTGTACCATGGGCTGAGATTTATATAGTTATCTATACAACTCCTCACCGATGCTCATCCGCGTCAACCCAAAGGACGGCTTGCCCGTCTACCTCCAGATCATGAACCAGATCAAGCATCTGGTCGTGAGCGGCGCGTTGTCGCCGGGTGACAGGCTGCCGGCGGCGCGGGAACTGGCGTTGGAGCTGCTGATCAACATCAACACTGCTGCAAAGGCATACACGGAGCTGGAGCGAGAAGGCGTGCTGGAGCGACGGCGCGGCTCGGGGACGTTCGTGGCCGCGAGCGCAGTGCGGTCGAGCGCGGGCGAGCGTGCCCGGCTCCTCGAACCCCAACTCGACCAATTGGTCGTGCAAGCGCGGCAACTGGGGTTAACGACTACTGAGATCACCGACTTGGTCAACCAACGCTGGCGCGCGGTACTCGGCAAGGAGCCTGAGTGAGGAGGTCGCTATGGACTTGGCAGTCGAAACCCGCGAGGTGACGAAACGCTTCTGGTCGTGGCGCGGCATCTGCGGCGTGCTTCGCGGCGGCCACGATGGCAGCCGGCTCTACCGGGAAACGGTCGCGCTGGACGGGCTGAACCTGCGGGTCCCTCGCGGGAGCGTCTACGGTCTGCTGGGGCGGAACGGCGCCGGGAAGACGACGGCTGTGCAACTGCTCATGGGCCTGCTCGAAGCGGACACCGGCGAGGTCAGCGTCCTCGGCTTCGACCCGATGAAGGACGAAGTGCCCATGAAGCAGCGCGTCGGGCACGTGGCCGACGGGCAGAAGATGTACGAGTTCTACACCGTCGAGGAGCTGTGCCGGTTCTGCGCCACGTTCTACCCGACCTGGAACCTCGCCTGGCAGAACGAGCTGCTGGATCGGCTCGACCTCCCGCGCGACAGGAGGCTTGGCGAGCTGTCGCGCGGCACGAAGGCGCAGATGGCGCTGGTGTTGGCGCTGGCGCACGAGCCGGAACTGCTGCTGATGGATGAGTCCACGTCGGGTCTGGACGCCGTCGTCCGCCGCCAGTTCCTGGAGACCCTCGTCGAGCTGTCGGAGCAGGCGGGCCGCACGGCGCTCATCTCCTCGCACATCATCGACGACCTGGAGCGCGTGTGCGACTGGGTGGGCATTCTCCACCGGGGCAGGCTCATCGTCCAACAGCCGCTGGACGAGTTGAAGGGATCGGTCCAGCAGATCCGCGCCACCTTCGCCGGCGCGCCGCCCGAGCAAGTCGGCGAGCTTGCCGGCAACCTCGTTCGCTCCCGTCGGCGCGAGCGCGAACTGCTGCTGACAGTGCAGGGCTTCCGTGCCGACATGGTCGAGCAGGTGCGGCGGCTCGGCGCAACCAGCGCCGAAGCGGTGCCGTTGAGCCTGGAGGAGATCTTCATCGCCTACACCGGGCCGGTTCGGCTGGAGGAGCGGCTCGGGGCGGCCGTGGCCGACGCGACCGAGGAGTCCACGGAGTAAGGCCATGATCTGGGCTCTTGCCAAGAAGGATCTTCGAGCGAATCGAGCGGTGTTGGCGCTGTGGGTCCTGTTGCTTGTGCTCGGCG
>PEVN01000084.1 GCA_002779825.1 Armatimonadetes bacterium CG06_land_8_20_14_3_00_66_21
CAGGCTCTCGCGCCGCAGTGCCTCGTCGGGGATCGAGACGCGGCGGACGCCCCGCGCAAGCAGACGCTCCAGCGCCGCCCGCCGGTCGGGAGGGGGCAGCGCCTTGCCGGGCGCTACCAGGTGCAAAGCCACGCGTAGAGGCTGGTTCTCGGGGAGGTCGACGGGTTCGTCCGGCACGATCACCTTGCCGTCATAGTGCGCATCGATGGTCAGGGGCAGGGCGCTCACTGGGTTCGCCTCCTGTGGTGTGCTCCACAGTCAGGAAGGGCACGCACTTCAGTATAGCAGAGACCAGCGCCCTTGTGGGCGGAGGGCGTCCGCCCGGCTGGCTCTACGCCTGCGTGTCCGGCAGGCACGCCTTCCGCCCTCGCCGCTCCCGCGCCGCTCGGCGGACCCTCCCGTCCCACAGCACGACCTCTTCGTGCAAATCCACGAACGCGGGCTCGTCTTCGCCTGTCACCGGGCAGTACCCCGGCGACAGCACCTGCTCGTGGAACCAGTCAGACCGCTGACGCGCTCTCTGGCAGTAGGGACAGCTTCTTCTCCTGCTCGGCAACGGGGCGACGGCGCAGCGCGCGCCGCCAGCCTCCATCGCCTCCCAGGCTGCAGTCGGCTATCCTGTGACTTGGGGAGCAGAGGACCAATAGGAGCAGAGCCCACGCTGAAGCCCACCCGCCTCGACGTTGACACGTCGGTCTTCGGCGGCCGCTTTGACCCGGAGTATGAGCAAGCGAGCCAGCGGCTCTTCCGCGAGGTTCGACTCGGGAAGCACGTGGTCCTCGTCTCGGAGACTACGGCTACCGAACTCGTCGGGGCGCCCGCTCCTCACCAGTGCCGGCCCCCTGGAGGTCGTTAGCTATGACGACGAAGACGTTTGAGTGCGTCGAGATGAAGCGACGCAGTCAGGAGAAGATACACGCCGAGACCCAGGGCATGACTCAGGAGGAGTTGATCGAGTACTTCCACCGGGCGGCCGCTGAGTTCTGGGCGGGAGTGGACAGTCGTGGCAGCCAACGCGTGACGCAGAGGACGCCCGCCGTGCCTCAGACCTGACGGTGCCGGTCGGGACGCGACCAAGTCCGGGTCGGGGTCACCTGTCAGCCCGCTCCTGCCGCAGTCGTGTCGGCACGCCCTCACCGTTGGCCCCGAACAGGTTGGCCAACACAATCCCGGCCGCCACCAGCACGGTGCCCAGCAGCATCCCGCTGGTGAGCGGCTCCTCCAAGATCAGCCAGCCGAAGAAGACGCTGGCGACGGGGGTGAGAAAGCAGAAGGAAGTGGCGAGGCTGGGGAGGTTGCGCTGGATCAGTCGGTTCCAGAGCACGAACGAGTAGGTGGTGGCGATGAGGACGAGGTAGGTCACCGCGATCCAGAAGCGGGCATCGGGTAGCTTGAGGACCGACTCGTGCCGCAAACCGCTGGTGAGGAGGAATGCCAGGGAGGACCCGAAGGCGCACCAGACGACAATCGTGCTGGGCGCTACTTTGCCCTCCAAGCGCTTCGTTATGATGTTCGCAGCCGCCCAGCCGAGGGCAGCCGCCAAGATCAGCAAGTCGCCGCGAAGCGCCATCGGCGACAGCGGGCCGAGCCGGTCCCCGAACACGACGGTGACCCCGCCGAAGCCGATCAGGGCGCCGAGGATCTTTGGCGTCGAGAGCCGGTCCTTGCTCACGAAGAAGTGCGCCAGCAGGGCGGTCATGAGCGGCTGGCTGTTGAGAATCACTCCCGTGCGGCCGGCGTGGGTGTGCTGCATGCCGACGAAGAGCAGCCCCTGCTGGGCGTAGAAAAGGAAGACCAGCGCTGCCATCTCCCGCCAGTGCGCCCGCGGCACTCGGAACGCCGTGCCGCGCCCCTTCATGACGAGACCCAGAATCATCGACACGACAAGGAACCGAAAACCGACGAACAGGAACGGCGGGAGGTACCCCAGCCCAATCTTGATGGCCGAGAACCCGGCTCCCCACACGGTGGTGACGAAGATAAGACCGACGATGGAGGTCCAGTGCATGGCGGGTGGTGAGTGGTGAGTGGTGAGTGGTGACAGCCGGGTAGTGCAACGGGGTGTCCATATTGGCGGCGCGAGAGGAAACGCCGGGGTCGGCGTCCAATCCCATTGGGCGGCGGGGCGGAAAGGAAGCGCGCGCGATGGAGTATCGAACCCTTGGGAGGACAGGACTTGAGGTGAGCCTGCTGTCGTTGGGCGGGCTGTTTGTCTCGAAGGTGGGCGGCGCCGACCGGCAGCGCGCGTACGACGCCGTGCATCGAGCCCTGGAGTTGGGCGTCAACTACGTCGACACGGCGCCCAGCTACGCCGACAGCGAGGAAGTGCTGGGCGAGGCGTTCGACGGCGTCGCCCAGCCGTACATTCTCTCGACCAAGCTCGGAGGCAATCCGCAACCGTTCGACGCGAAGAACCTGGATCAGCTCAAGTTCTCCTTTGCCGAGAGCCTGCGGCTGCTGAAGCGGGACTCGGTCGATATCCTGATGGTCCACGAGCCGGACCGGCCGGGGCAGAACGATTGGTGGACGGACGGGGAGTCGTTCACCGGCCCCGTCACCGAGTACATTGCTGAGCTGAAGCGGGAAGGGCTGATCCGCCACACCGGCCTGGGCGGCACGACGCCGTATGTGATGGCGCGGATCTGCGCGACGGGGCAGTATGACGTGGTCCTGACCGCGTTCAACTACAGCCTCCTGTGGCGGGAAGCCGAACTCGCCGTGATCCCGGTAGCAAAGCAGCAGAACATGGGGATCGTCATCGGCTCGCCCCTGCAACAGGGCTGGCTGGCGCGACGGTTCGATGAGCAGATTGCCAACCCACCGGCTTGGCTGGCGCCGCCGCGGCGCGACCAGTTTGCTGCGCTGTACGACCTGTTGGACGAGCTGGGCATGCCCATTACCGATCTCGCCATCCGCTGGGTGATCTCGAATCCGGACCTCACCACCACACTGATGGGGGCGCGGTCCGTGCAAGAGGTCGAGATGAACGTCGCTGCCGTCGAAGCCGGCCCGCTGCCGGCGGACGTGTTGGCGCGCCTCGACGAGATCGGCGCCAGGGTGCCGTTCCGACCCCACGACGAGCCCTTCGGGTGCCGGTTCGGTTCGGACTACCGCGGACCGGGGCTGGCGTGACTGGAGCCGTTCGTAGTTCCGCGTTCACGCGGGCCGTTGGCCGTTCACGGGGTGAGCGCGCGGGGCTGGCCCGCGTAAACGCGGAACTACGAACGCGCCCTCGAAGGAGCCGAAGAGATGGGAAAAGGGAAGAAAGCAGGCAAGCTCTGGAAACGGCTGGCTGCGGAGATCGACAGGATTCGCGTCGTCGACTGCCATTCGCACATGAAGAGCCGGGAGTCGTACTACGCCGAGGGGGGCGGGCCGGATCTGTTCAACCTGATGGCGTACTTCCGGCGGGACTTCAATGACTTGGTTACTCCGGAGCAGGTGCGGACGTTCGACGCCGCGACGTCGGCCGACGAGCGGTGGGGCGTGCTGCGGGAGGCACTCGACCGCGGGCGCAATGTCTCGTACTGGCGGCACCACTTGGTGACGTTTCGGGGGCTGTTCGGCTTCAAGGACGAGGAGCTGACCGACGGCAACTGGCGCAAGCTGAACGAGGAGATCGTTGAGCGCGGGCGCGACCCCGAGTGGTACCACCACGTGCTCAAAGACCGCTGCAACATCCAGACCGGCATCCTGAACGTGGACCCGTTTGCGCCAGCCTGTGAGCCGGAGTACGCCGTTCCGTCGGTGCGCATCGAGCAGTGGCTCGAGCTCTGCGACAAGCCCATGGTGGACAGAATCGCAGAGTTCACGAACTCTGCGATTCTCGACCTCCGGTCGCTGGAGGCGGCGCTGGAGAAGGCGCTCTTGGGCTACAAGAAACAAGGGGCAGTGGCGATCAAGAGCGCTCATGCCTACCGGCGGACGCTGCTTCATGAACCCCAGTCGGTGGCGACCGTCGAGCGGCTGTTCCAGAAGACGCTCAAGGGAGAAGAACTGGCGCCGCCGGACCGCAAGCGATTTGAGGACTACTTGGTCTTCTGGCTGGCGGAGAAGGCCGGCGAGTTGGGGCTGGTCTTCCAGCTCCACTGTGGAACGCAGACGAACTGGGGACACATTCCGCACTCCGACCCGCTGCACCTGTGCAACCTGCTGCGGCACGCCCGCCACACCAAGTTCGACCTGTTCCATGCGGGCTATCCGTGGACGGTCGAGCATGGGCTGATCGGCAAGCACTACCCCAACGCCACGGTCAGCATGTGCTGGATGTACGTCATCTCGATGGAAGGCAGCCGGCGGACGCTGGACGAGTGGATCGACTTGGTGCCGGCGTGTCGGATCCTGGGCTTCGGCTCCGATGTGCACTTCCCGGAGAACGTCTACGGTCACTTGCAGATGGCGAAGCGCTGCCTCACGGATGTGCTGGTGAAGAAGGTCGAGCAGGACTACCTGAGCGAGGAGGCAGCAGTCGACCTCGCCTCGAAAATGCTGCGCCAGAACGCCCTGGACCTGTTCGGCCTGCCCGAGGACGACTGGGGCGCGTGAGCCGCAGAGCGCAAAGCAACGCCGGCTCAACCGGGTTTCTGAGGAGCACGGGGATCGTCACCGTTGCGGGGATTGCCGCCGGATTCCTGCAGTACGCCTTCCACTGGTACGCTGCGCGGAACTTGGAGGTGGCAGCGTACGGCGACGTGAGCGCGCTGCTGTCGCTAGTGTTCATGGCCGGCTTACCGGCCAGCGTCATCCAGACTGCCATCGCGAAGAGCGTAGCCGAGTCGGCGGCGGCCGGGCGGCTCGACTTGGCGCGAGGAGTTCTCCGACGTTCGGTTCGCGGGTTGCTGTGGCCCGCCATCCTGGTTGGCGGCGCGCTCAGTGTCACCAGCCCGCTGCTCACGCGGATGATGCATGCCCATTCCGTGTGGGTTGTGGCCGTGACGGGGCCGGTGATTTCGCTGCTCATCCTGCTGCCTGTCTGGCGAGGGGCGGCGCAGGGGCTCCGGGACTTCGTCGCGCTGGGGCTCAGCCAGGTTTTCGAAGGCGTCGTCCGGCTCGGCGCGTGCGTGGCGCTGGTTGCCCTTGGCGCGGGGGCGGTAGGCGCCATGGGGGCCTCGGTGGCAGCCATCGCGGCGGCCATCGTGGCTGTCTATCCGTCGCTGCGCGTGCTGCGCCCCGTGTCCGTTGCCGACGCCGCTGCGGAGTTCCGCGCGCTGAAGCAGTTCCTCGTGCCGGTCGCGGCTGCGCTGTGCGGCTACGCGGCCCTCAGCAACATCGATGTCGCTGTGGTCAAGGTGTTCTTTCCGCCGAAGGAGGCGGCCGACTACGCGGCAGCGGCGGTGTTGGGGCGCTCTGTCCTCTACATCTCGGTGGCGGTGACGACCGTGATGCTTCCTGTCGTCGCCCACGACACAGCCCGGGCGCGGCGGTCCCGGCGCGTGCTCGCCCAGAGCTTCGTGCTTAGCGGGCTGATGTGCGGGGCGTGCGCCGCCGTTCTGGCGGGGGCGGCAGACGGCATTGCTGTCGGCGTGTTCGGGGCACAATACGCCTCCATCGCTCCGCTGGTCCGCTGGTACTCACTGGCCATGCTCCCGATGGTGCCGCTGAACACGTTGGTGAGTTACGAGCTTGGGCGGGGGCGGCTGGGGTTTCTGTTCGTCCTGATTCCGGCCGCCGTGGCCCACACCGTGCTGCTGTGCCTGTGCCACACCGGCCTGTTCTCGGTGATCGTGCTGGTGGCGACCAGCGGGACCGTCGTCAGTCTACTGGTGGCGGGCTCGATGTTCCGCGGGCGGGGGCGGGCGCTGGCGAAATCGAAGCAGGGGTGAGTGGGTTGCCGTCCATGCCCACCCGTTGGTTGGGCACGACGTCGAGTGAAAACGTAGCCCGAGGCGCCAAGCCGAGGGACGCTGCGGGGGGCGCCCACTCGCTTGGCGCTCGTGGCTACGAGGTAACGTCGTTCTCACAGGAGTACTCATGCCAGAACCGCAGCCGGCAATCGTCTACTTCGACGGCCAGTTCGTCCCCCAGAGCGAGGCGCGGGTGTCCGTGACCTGCCCGGCGTTCGCCTTTGCGCTGCAGGTGTATGATGTCCTCGGCGGCTACTGGAACGCGACCGACGAGCAGCTCCACCTCTTCCGTCTGCGCGAGCACGCCACCCGCTTCACCGAGTCGATGAAGCTCATGCGTTTCCGGCCTGAGTTCGGGGTCGACGAGATCGTTGAGACCGTGCTGGAGACGGTGCGACGCAACGGTTTCCGGCAGGACACGGCGATCCGGCTGGTGGGCTACATCAGCAGCCCTGGCGGCCTCGGCGACCTCACTGCGACGGAGCCGGTCGGTCTCCTGGTGCTGCCGCTAACGTGGCCAAAGGCGTCGCCGCCGGGCGTGACGGCAGTCGTCAGTTCGTGGCCCCGCATTCCCGACCACATCATGCCGCCGCGGATCAAGGCGCCGGCGAACTACCTCAACGCGCGGCACGCGCAAATGGAGGCCGAACGGGCGGGTGTGGACCATGCCATCATGCTGAACGAACGGCACAAGGTGGCGGAGATGCCGCGGTACTGCATCTTCATGGCGCGGGGCGACGAGATCGCTTGCCCCTCGCTGACCAGTGACCAGTTGGACAGCATGACGCGCCGGTCGTGCCTGGAGCTACTGCGCGGGCCACTGGGGCGCCAGGTCAACGAGCGGGATCTCGACCGCACCGAGTTGCTCCTGGCGGACGAGGTGTGGCTGGGAGCCAGCATCACCGGCATCAAGGCCATCGTGCAGGTCGATGGCGCCAGGATCGGCACAGGTGAGCCCGGCCCGATCTGCACCGAGTTGAGCGCTCTGCTCACGGGCGTGCGGCGAGGGACCTCGGCGCTGTTCCCCGAGTGGCGGACGCCGGTGTATTGAGGTGTCCGGCGGACACGCAGGTCCGCCCCTACGACCGTTGTGGCGCACCCCG
The DNA here is from genome assembly GCA_002779825.1 of Armatimonadetes bacterium CG06_land_8_20_14_3_00_66_21. Classification (GTDB taxonomy): domain Bacteria; phylum Armatimonadota; class Abditibacteriia; order CG2-30-66-41; family CG2-30-66-41; genus CG2-30-66-41. Next base: position 6,947 of record PEVN01000084.1, read on the forward strand.
GTCTAACGTGTTCCGGACGCCCCAACTCGTTGGGGATAGCTTCTACGCGTTCAGCGGCCGCCAGAAGCCGCTCAGGAACCACCCGGAGAACACGGCGCACAGGGACAGCATCTTCATCACCAGCCCGACCTGCATCATCAGGACCAGATCCATCCCTCCATGGATGCCCTGAAGCGCCAGCATCATGACAAGCGTGGTCACGAAGTAGGCGCCCATCAGCGTCAGCAGCGAACCGTTCTGCTCGCCGCGAATGAGGCCCACGAGGCTGTAGACCATCATCGTGATGAGCGGGCCGATGAGGAAGCAGCCCAACAGCACCCCGGCCACGTCGGTGTACTCGTCGTCGAAATACTTGATGCACTGGGTCACTGCCAGGAACAGCGCCACGAGAAAGAGGTCGACCAGGATAACCACGCTGAACGCCCCGGGCGCGTAGTGGCCGACCAGCAATGAAAGCCAGAGGACCGGGAGCATGAGCGCCAGGAAATGCTCGAAGCGGTAGCCCCACGGGAGTTGCCGTCGGTCGAGGGCTGTCTTCACCATCTCGGGAGTGACCGCTCGCGTGGGCAGACCGGGGGGGCACCACCGAGGTCGTGTTGGGGGGCACCGTTCCCGGGGCTGGCTGAGTCGCGGCAGGAGCGGGCGCCGGAGGCGGGGGTGCGGCCGACGGCGCCAGCAACTTGCCGCACCACTCGCAACGCTCGGCGTTCCTGCTGTCCATCCCGCACCATTTGCAGTACATGAAAGACCTCCGTTTGGGCGCCTCGGATGCCTCTGCCCGAGGCAGCTCCACCGGCTACTTCTTCGTGACCAGGAAGCTCTTGATGACGCGGTCGAAGCTCGGCTTCAGCGTCTCCCACGAAGCCTCGGGGCACTGGCAGACGATCGTGTAGCCGATGGCGGTGCCGACGATCGTGGCCCGTTTGCCCCGCATGACGATCTTCTTCCCGAACTGCCCCGACTGGGTGTAGGCGAACTCGCTCACGGCCGCTTCCATCCCGGCGAGGGAGGTTTCCTCCGGGCGGGGTTCCTCGAAGTCGGGAGCGGCGGCGCCGGCCACCTTGGACTTGGTGAACTCGTGCACCTGGCCCACCAGCGTCTTGGCGCTGCTGGGAGCGGTCGGTAGGGAGAGTCCGCCGGGTCCTTGGGGCAGGGCGGGTATCGACGGCCCCGGTCCGCTACGTCCCGCGGCCCGGGCCATGTCGATGACCGGGCCCAACATCACGTCGTCCGCCTCCGCGCGGATGGAGACGAGCTCGGTCCGCTTTAGCGTGAGGCTCCCGCCGAGCCCCCGCGAGCCCGCGGTCCGAAGCTCCCAGTTCGCCGGACCCTCGATGGTGAAGCCGCCTTGCTCCTGGGTGTACGGCTTCCACTCAGTGATCGCCTCGACAACCTCTTCCTTCCGCCCGAAGAGCAACACAGTCACGCCGATGGCGACTGCCGAGGAGAGCCACACCGCGCGGTAGGCGAGCTGCCGCCCCCGCACTTGCTCATCCTGTACGGATTCGTCTGGACTCATCACACACCGCCCTTTGCTCCGCGCCGCTCCGGCTGCACGGATACGGGTAATTGCCTGTTGCCTCCCACCGCTCGACGCTGCACGCCACCGCGCGGCAGTGGAGCACCGTCCGCAAGTATCCCACAGGAGGGGCGCGTCTGTCAAGAGACCAGGGGTCCAGAAAGCGAAACGGGCTCGCGTCTCGTTCGCGAGACGCGAGCCCATTTGGTTGTTGGTTTGGTAGCGCCAGGGGGAGTCGAACCCCCGCTACCACCTTGAAAGAGTGGTGTCCTAACCGTTAGACCATGGCGCCGGATCGAGTGGTAGAATGGTGAGCCGTGTTGGG
>PEVN01000446.1 GCA_002779825.1 Armatimonadetes bacterium CG06_land_8_20_14_3_00_66_21
ATGCTGCTGAGGCGGTCGAGACTGCTGGAGTCGTGCGCACTGCGGTCCGCGAAGCGTTGGGGCTAAGGCGTGAACCGGAGAAGCGAGGCGGTACCGTGCTTCCCCCGACAGGAGCGCCTTACGGCGGCCCTGACCGACCAGATGGCGGCAGTTAGGAAGGCGCGGGTGGGGGGGGGCGGTCGCCTCCCCGGAAGGGTTCCCCTCGTCCCTCGTCGTACTCACTGCGGGCAGGCAACCGCGACGGAGGTGATCTCCCGATGGCAGAGGCAGTGATTCTGGCCGGTGGCACAATCCCCGACAGTGAAGCCGACTTCCGCGAAGCCGTCGGCGTCCGCTGCAAGAGCCTGATCCCGTTGAACGGGCGGATCATGGTGAGCTACGTTGTCGAAGCGCTGAAGGCTGCGGAGCGGGTCGACCGGGTGGCAGTCGTCGGGGCACCGGAGTTGAAGGACCACCCGGACCTGGCGGGCGCTGACTTGGTGATCGAGGAAGGGGAGGGGAGAAGCGAGAACCTGTTCCTGGGGCTGGACGCCTTTCCGGATGCTCAGAGCGTGTTGATGGTCACCTCCGACATGCCGATGGCGACGGCCGAGATGTATGACGATCTCCTGCGCAACCTGGGCGAGGACGTCGATCTGGGCTACACGCTGGTGCGCCACGAGACCGTCCTGGCGAAGTATGCCGACCGCCCAGCGCCGCCGCCGGACCCGCAGTACGGGCAGTTGCCCAACTGGGTGACGGTCACGTTGCGCGACGGCCGCTTCACCGGCACGGCGTGCTTGCTGTTCAGGCGGGAAGCGATTGAGAAGTGCCGGCCGTTGGTGAAGTCGATCTTCGACGACCGCAACATGAAGAACGTGATCGCGACGCTCAAGCCCGTCTTCGGAATCTGCTTCCTGCTCCGCGTCGGGTTGGCGCTCAAGGTCCCCGCATTGGGCTCGCTGGTGTCGATTGCGGACATCGAACGGCGGCTGGGCGACGGACTTGGACTGAAGTGCAGAGGCTACGTCAGTCCGCATGCGGAGCTGGCGTTCGATGTGGACCACGCCACGGACGTGCCGATTGCGGAGGGCGTGCTCAGCCAGCGCAGTTCCGCCACCTGAAGTGTGTCCACGCGCTGGCGCGCGCGGCTACGATGATAGCCGCAGAGAGAGAATCCCAAGCACGGAAGTGTGTCCACGCGCTGGCGCGCGCGGCTACGAGACGACCATCCCCCCGGAGGCAACCACCATGGCGAAGATCCGCGTAGCGATAGTGGACGACGAGACCGTCATCCGGCAGGCGATGACGCAACTGCTCGACATGGAAGAGGACCTCGAAGTGGTGGGCGGGGGGAAGAACGGGGAGGAGGCGATCGATCTCGTCCATGAGCACCTGCTGGACGTGTTGCTGACGGACCTGAACATGCCGGTGATGGACGGACTGACTGCCATCCGCGCCATCAAGCAGGAGTACCCGAATGTCGAGATCTGCGTGCTCACCGTCCACGCGGATGATGAGCATCTCTTCGAGGCGCTGAAGGCCGGGGCGAAGGGCTATCTGCTCAAGGATGCGACGCCCGACGAGGTGGTGGAGGCGGTTCGCACGGTGGCGCATGGCGGTGCGGTCCTCTACGCGCCGCTGGCGACGCGCGTGTTGGCGGAGTTCCAGCGACTGACCCAGCAGAAGGACGATCTCCAGCGGCTGTTCAGCCAGCTCACTCGGCGCGAGCTGGAGTGCCTTGGGCTCCTGGCCGACGGGAAGACGAACCGGCAGATCGCCGACGAGCTGTTCCTGAGCCTGAAGACGGTGAAGACGCACGTCGGCAACATCCTCCGCAAGCTGGAGGTAAACAGCCGGACGGAGGCGGCCATCCTCGCGGTGCAGAGCGGGTTGGGGGCGTGAACGGGGATGACGGACTGCCCGGGGGTCCCGCAAAACCGGGACCCTCGGCGTCGGCGCAATGGGACACAAGCCGGATTCGGTGGGGGTGCTGTCTGACCGACAATTGACTGCGGTAGCTGCGCTGGAACAGCGCACGCTCACCAAGCGCGAAAGGTGGATGGACCGTGAACGGACAGGTGTTGTCGGCTGAGACCATGGGTGTTGCCTTGCGGTGGTTGGCGAGAGGGCTGAGCGTTGCCAGCGTTGGACTGGTGCTGCTGTTCTTAGTGGGCGAAGGACCGCCGCCGCTGAGAGCCCTGCCCCAACTGCTGCTGTTCCCCCTCGGCGTGTGCCTGGGCATGGTGCTGGCATGGAAATGGGAGGTGCTTGGCGGCGCCGTCACGACAGCCGCGGTGGCGGGCTTCTACCTGCAGAACTACGTCGCCACTGGCGGGCTTCCGAAGGGACCCTGGTTCCTGCTGATCGCCGCGCCGGGCCTCGTGTTCCTGGCGGCGGGCATCCTGAAGGCGTGCTCGGCAGCGCGCCTGCTGGCTGCGTAGGGATCACCTATGACCGCCCATGATTGGACACCACGTCGGCTGAGAACGTAGCCCGAGGCGCCAAGCCGAGGGACGTAGCGACAGGCGTCCACTCGCTTGGCGCTCGTGGCTACGGGACCGGCGTGCGGCGACGCGCTGTCGAAGGAGAACCGTCCCATGGACGCCTCGAAGACGTGCCTAAACTGCTCGAACCGATGTAGCGAGGAGGCGGCCGCCTGCCTTCGTTGCGGGCACCAGTTCGGTGAGGCGGCGCAGGTCGAGGTCGGGCACCTGGACTTCCTGCTGAAGGAACTGACCGACTGGCAGCGGCGGGGGTTGGTGCGGGCGGAGGAGGTCCACCGGCTGACCGTCGAGTACCGCGGCCGCCGCGAGCGGCTCACGGGAAGGCCCATGCCGGCTTGGACCGAGCCGAAAGCTGCTCCTCCGCGCACGGACGCCGCGCGTGCGCCGGCCGAGCACTTCGACCTCGACGAGTTCGCAGTTAGCGAGCCGCGCGCCGAGGAGGGGCAGCCGACCGTGCCCGAACCCTCTCGCCCAACGGCGTCGGCTCAGCGAGCGTGGGACCTCGTGCGCGCAGGCCGGTACGACGCTGCGGTCGGGTTCTGCTTCCAGGCGCTGAAGGAGGAGCCGCGGAACGCCGAACTGCTGAACGCCCGGTCGGAAGCCTACGAACGCCTCGGCAAGCTCCGAGCTGGCTTGGCCGACGCGCAGCACGCGCATCAGTTGGATGGAGAGAACGTGAGCTACCGCTTGCGTGCAGAGCGGCTGGCGAAAGCGGTCGCGCGGCAGGAGGAGACCCCCCAGCCACCGCCCCTCGTCCACCAGCGCCCGCTGGTTCCTCCTCCCGTGTCTGAGCCGGTTCGGCGGGCAGAGTCGCCGCCGCCCGCGGTCAGGCAGGCACCCGCTCCGGAACCTCACCGGAAGCCCCCGACCCCCCCGGCTGCTCCGCCGCCGCGGCAACCCGAACCGCAGTTCGACTGGATCGGCTGGCTGAACGCCTTCCTTGAGGAGTACAACATCCAGCGCGGGTGGGTCATCGTTGGGATTCTGCTGCTCGGCGGGTTCGCAGGCTTGGCGCAGCAGACTTGGAGTACGACGGGGAAGTACATTCTCTATTTCGGTCTGCTCGGCCTGACGACGCTGTTCTACTTCGGCGGGCGGAAGATGGTCGGCCTCGGTCCCGGCTGGCGGACCAGCGGGATCAGTGCGATGCTCATCGGTCTGCTGCTGCTGCCGGTGGATGTGCTCGCACTGCACGACACCTTGGGTCTCCCCGGCGACGTGCTGGGGCTGATTGCCAGCGTTGTGGCGCTCGCGGCCTACGCGGTGACGACGGCGCGCATGCGCCTCGAGTGGTTCGCCTACCTGACGGGCGCCGCCTGCCTGTCCAGCCTCTACTTCGCCCTGCGGCTGCTCTCCGTCCCGCCGGAGTGCTACGGCTTGTTCACCATGCCGCTGGCCTTCGCCTCGCTAATGTTCGGCTGGCGGCTCCAGCAACGGGAGGACGCCATTTTCGCGATGCCGCTGGTCCGGATGGCGCACGTCGTCACCGGGGTGACGCTGGCGACGATGCTGGTCAACTGGCGGCTGTTCGCAGAGGGTTGGGTGTTCCACGCCGTCGGCGTCGTGGCGATGGGGGCGGCGGTCTACGTGGCGGGGGCGTACCTGTTTGAGGAGACCCCCTCCGTCTATCTGTCCGCCGGGCTGCTTGTGGGCGCCGCCTTCCTGCTGCTGCATGGCTTCAGCCCGGACGCCGCCTGGCAGCATTTCCGACTCCTGGCCTTGTTGGTCGGGGGGGCGCTGTTCGGTGCCGGCGTGCTCGGCAGGGAGTCGCTCAGGAGAGAGAACCTGTCGGAGGGCTACAGCGTGAGCGGCCACGTGGTGACCGGATTGGTTGTGGTCGCCATCGCCGGCGAGGCGCTGATGAGCCTCAGCTCCGGCGTCTCCTTCGTGCCCTCCCCCGCGCTGGTGAGCACCCTCGTTGTGTGCCTGCTGGCGGCGACGCTGTACGCTGTGATGGCGCACCTGTTCCACCAACCGGCGCTGCTCTACGTCTCTGGCGGCTTGGCCTGCTACACGGTACTGCCTGCCATGGGGCAGATGGGTGTGCACCACGAATGGTGGTCGATCGGGTTGACGGCTGCCGCGTGGGGGCTGTCAGGAGTGGCGTGGTGGCTGACCCACCGAAGTTCGGCGCCCAAACCGGCAAGCCCGGAGCCCGAAGCGTGCACCCCGCAGTCCGAAGTCCGGGATCCCAAATCCGGGATCGCAAATCGCAAATCTGAAATCGCAAATCTGAAATCCCCCTTCTCCCTTCCCCTCCTCCACTGGGCTTACATCGTCGCCCTCGCCGGCGCTCTCCTTGCCGTCGGGCTGCGGGTTGCTGCCGGCAGCCAGTTGGACGTGACTGTGGCTGCGGTGGTGACGCTGGCGCTCCAGTGCGTGCTGCATGCCGTGTCGGCGTGGCGGGACGACGAGCCCCGGTGGCTGCACGCGGCGGCGGCTTGCGGCGTCCTGGCGTTTGTGTTCGCCACGTCGCTGGTGGAGGCGTTCGGTGTGCAGGCGCCGGAAGCGTTGGAGTTCGCGCTTCTCCCCAACTACGGGTGGCGGCTGTGCCCCGTCACCGCGGTGGCCCTGCTGCTGGTTTGGCGGTTGCGGGTGACGGGGCGGCAACGCTTTGCCACCCCGCTTGCGCAATGGGCCGTCGGCGTGGGTGTTGTCGGTCTGGCGTCGTTGTCGGTCTACTATGTGCAGGGCGGCTACCACCTCAGCGTCGCCGCTGGGTTCTACGCGTACGCGCTGCTGGCCGTGGTCGCCTCCCTGCTGTTCCGCGACGACGTGATCTGGGAAGGCGTCTACGCGCTGCCTTCCGTGTTGATGTACGTGACCGCGGCGCTGCTTGCGCTGGCGCAGTTCTGCCTGTGCGACTACTTCGCGGTCGGCTGGGCGAAGACGGCGTTCCTTGCGGTCCTGTTGGCGTTGGGCTGCTTCGTGGTGGCCCTTGCGCTGAGACCGCGTGACGCCGAACAACTGTGGATCCGGCCGCTCTCGGACAGCGCCCAGACACTGGCGCTGATCGCCGGTCTGATCGGCTTCGGGCACTACTACTGGACCACCGGATTCCGGCTGCCGAGCGCGGCGTCGACGCCTGAGGCGTGGCTCACACTGGCCACCGCCCTCATCGCTCTGCTCATTGCCGCGGGAGACGCTGCGGTCAGGCGTGAGCCGGCGCTTGTCTACGTGGCGGCGCTGTACGCCCTCGCCGGCTACGCGACGGCGCTGCACCTGATGCCCGACCTGATCGCGGCGGCAGAGCGCAACTACGGCTTGTTGTTCGCGCCCTGCGTGGCGGGATTGCTTGCCACGGCCGCTGTCCTGGAGCTGCTCCGCCGGAGACCTGCCGAGGGAGACCCTGGCTCGGGGCAGGTCTCTGACCGCCCCGGAACGCCTGACCGGAGGTCTCAAGATGATGGCGAACCCAAGGGGGTTCGAGGAGACCTATCGGTCGGCAGTGCGGCGGGGTGGCCCGAGGCGGGCACCCCAGACCCTCGCCGAGCCGGGCTTGCCACGGCCGCTGTCCTCGAGCTACGCCGCCGGAGACCCGCCGAAGGGGACCCGCGGCCTAATCTCGCCCTGCCGTCGGCCCTCGTCGCCGCGGTCGTCGGCACCATCGCCCTCGCCTGGCAACTGCCCTACACACTGGACGGGTTGCGGCCGAGTGTGCTAACGGCGCTGTTGAGCTACACGGCGCTTGTCGTGGCGGCGGCGCTGTTCATGCGAGCGCCGGCGCTGCTGTACGGGGCTGCGTTCACCTTTGCCTGGGCGGCGACCCATGTCGGCATCTGGCGCGAACAGCCGACGCCAATCATCGGCCTCGTACAAGCCGTGTTGGCGTGGGTGTACCTCGCCCTCGCTGTCGGTGTGACCGGCCGCCAGCGACCGGCATGGTCAACGCCGCTGAGCCAAAGCGCGCTCGTCTTGGGCGCGGTGGCGACGCTGGTGTCCCCCTGGGGGCTGGACGAGCCGACGCTGTGGGCAAGCGCGTTGACTCCCGTGCTCGTGGTGGCGCTTTACTGCTTGGAGACTGTGCGGCTGGACACCAGCGACCTCGGTCTCTGCTCCGTCCTGTTCCTGGTGCCCGTCTACGCGCGAGCGGCCGTGAGCGGCCATGGGCTGGAACCGTGGCTGCTCGCGCCGGCGCCCGTCGCAGCTTTGGTGTACTTCTGCATGGCCTGCCTGCGGCGCGACCGCTGGTTTACCTGGCTGTCGGTTGCCTCGTTCTCCTGGGGATTCACGCACTTCGGCTTGTGGCGCGAGTGGTCCATGCCCGTCCTCGGTCTCGCGCAAGCGCTGCTCGCCTGGCTGTACGTCGGTCTCGGCGCCGTGATCCCCGACCGGGACCGCTCGGAGTGGACCTCGCCGCTCCCTCAGGGGGCGCTCGTCCTCGCTGGGATCGCGACTGTCGTGTCGGTCACCACCGTCCCGGCGGGCTTGCTGTGGGCGAGCGCGGTGACCGCGATCCTGATGACCGGGCTCTTCTGTCTGCAGTCGGTTCGCCTGGGAGAAGAGGGGCTGGGCTACTGCTCGGCGCTCTTCCTGATTCCGTTCTACTACTTCGTGGTCTCGGCCGGCGGTGAAGTCGACCTGTGGGCCTTGCTGCCTGCACTGGCCGCCGCGGCGCTCTACTTCGCGACGGGGCATCTGACGGGGCGACGGTCGTTCACTTGGCTCTCGATTGCAGCACTATGGTTTGGCGGGCTGTTGTCGCTCTGGGCGAGCGGGGTGCCGTTGCTGGTCGCCGTGACGATCCTTGTCGCCGCCGGAGGCATCGCCTACGCCTGGCAGGCGGAGCGCTGGCAGTGTCGGTGGCTGGCGGGTGCTTCCGCAATCACCCTTGGCGTTGCCGTGACTGCGGGTCTGTCGGCGGCCGGCGCCGACGACCGGGCCACCTCAGTCGTGGGGCTTGTGTTCACTGTGGCGGTTGCTCTTGGCGGCGCGCCCTTCGCCACGTTGAGCGCTCCGTTCCGCTACGTGGCCTCGGCGGCTTCGCTTGTCGTGATGGGAATCGCCTTTGGCGTGTCTACCCAGTTCGGCGCCGGCATGATGGGAGCGTATGCCGTGCTCTACCTGGCCGCGGCGTGGTGTTGGCGCGAGACCTTCTACGCTTACGCCGGCCCGGCTGCGGCGACTGTGGCGCTGTGGGTGCACTGCGCAGAGCGGGGATACCCCGTGCAGGACGCCTCTCTCTACTTCGCCCTGCTCGGGTTGCTCTGGGCTGGCCTGTGCCTGGCGCTGGACCGGGCGGAGGCGTGGGAGCCGCTGCCGGAGGCACTGTCGCAGGCGGCGCTGGGAACGGCGTCGCTCACAGCCGCCGCCGCCTTTCTCGGTGGCTTGGCCGATTCCGGCGGCGGCGTCTTCGGCGTCTACGCGCTCGTGGTGGACGCCCTCGCCTTCTCGCTGGTGTGGTACCGGCTGCGACAGGAGGCGCTGCTCCACGTGGGCTACTTCTGCGTGGTCGCCGCCTACTACCTGCCGCTTCTGCGGGGCGGCGTCCGCGTGCTCGACGCCTACGCGATCCCCATTGGGCTGTACTTACTTGCAGTCGGCGTTGTGGGGCAGCGCACCGGCCGGATCGCCAATCCGCAAGGGCTGTTCACCGTCGGTCTTCTGACCACGCTGCTCTCGACGTTCACCGCGGCGCTGCCGTCGGAGCGGCTGCTGCACCAAGTCCTGCTGATGACGTTCTCCGTCGCCGCGGTGGCCGTGGGCATCTCGCAGCGGTACCGGACGTTCGTCCTGCAGGGGAGCGGGTTCCTGCTGGCGTTTGTGTTCTACAAAGTCAGCGGCATCATGCCCGAAGTGCGCGTCCACTGGGCGTTCTACGCCATCGGGCTGGCGATCGCGCTGGCGGCGGCACTGCTGGCGTTCAACGCCAAGCGCGAGCA
>PEVN01000475.1 GCA_002779825.1 Armatimonadetes bacterium CG06_land_8_20_14_3_00_66_21
GGCAGGTAGGCCGTTCCGCCCCCGCGAGCCGTCACGGAGCGAAGCGAAGTCAGGCGCCGCCACCGCTGCCGGCGACGCGCGCACATTCTACTGAGCCTGCCTCCGGCCCGCAACGGAGGCAAGGGAATCGTGCCGCCACACCGAACAGGAACAGGCGGAGCTGACTGCTGCGAGAGAACCCACCGACAAGGAGACTCGTTGATGGACCCACTCGACCTCATGTTAGTTGGTTGCGGCCTCATGGGCACCCGCCATCTGCGCGGGTACGGCGAACTGGAGCACGCCCGCCCCGGCTCGCTCCGCCTGCGCGCTGTCTGCGATCCGCGGGTGGACGCGGCAGAAGCCGTCGCGAAAGAAGCGGAGGCGCTGCTGGGCTACCGCCCAACGGTGTGCGCCGGGGCCGAGCAGGCGCTGGCGGCCGAGCCGGGCATCGTCGCTGCCGACGTGGTGACGGACAACCGCTCGCACCAGGAGGTGGCTATCCCGCTGCTCGCCGCCGGCCTCAACGTGCAGGTCGAGAAACCCCTGGCCGTCACCATCGCCCGGGCGCAGCGGATCATCGACGCCGCTCACGAGCACAGCCGCGTGTTGGCCGTCGCCGAGAACAACCGGCGCGACCCGATGAACCGGCTATTGCAGCACGTGGTGCAGTCAGGGCTCGTGGGTGAGCCCAGCTTCGTCACGCAGCTCAGCTTCTCGGCCAACCTGGGCGTCTACGGCACCCCCTGGCGGCACGACCTGGCACAGGGCGGGTTGGCACTCGATGTGGGCATCCACCTGGGCTACATTCTGGAGTACCTGCTGGGCGAAGTGGACACGCTCTCGGCCGTCTCGCGGCAGGTCTACGCCACCCGCTCGTGGACACGCCCCGACGGCGAGACAGAGACCGTTAGCGTCGAGAGCGACGACGTGTTCGCTGCCACCGTCGCGTTCAAGAGCGGCGTCCAGGGGCTCTGGGCCATGCATTTCGGCGTAGCCGGCGCCGGGCCGAATAACCGCACCGTCTTCGGTCACGAGGGCACTGCCACCGGTTCCGGTGATCGCTCAGGCGGCCCGGTGCGGGTGCAGCGGGGCCGGGAGATACTGGAGGGTGAGGCACTGGTCGAGGCGCTGCCAGACTACCGACTCAATGACATCGAGACGCGCCTGTTCGGCGAGCGCCCTACCGGCTATGCGTACCCGGGCCCCGAGACCGACCGGAAGCTCATCGCCGCCGAGACCGCCGACTTCCTCGACGCCGTCCGCGACCGCCGCGCGCCCGAGGTCCAGGGCGAGGTGGGGCTACGCTCCGTCGCCCTCGTCTACGGCGTCCTGGAGTCTGCCGCAGCAGGCGTGCCGGTGGAGCTGGATGAAGTGGTGTCCGGCAGCGTCAACGCGTTTCAGGGGCGTGTCGAGCAGGCGGCAGCGGCCGAGCCGGGCATCGTCGCTGCCGACGTGGTGACGGACAACCGCTCGCACCAGGAGGTGGCTATCCCGCTGCTCGCCGCCGGCCTCAACGTGCAGGTCGAGAAACCCCTGGCCGTCACCATCGCCCGGGCGCAGCGGATCATCGACGCCGCTCACGAGCACAGCCGCGTGTTGGCCGTCGCCGAGAACAACCGGCGCGACCCGATGAACCGGCTATTGCAGCACGTGGTGCAGTCAGGGCTCGTGGGTGAGCCCAGCTTCGTCACGCAGCTCAGCTTCTCGGCCAACCTGGGCGTCTACGGCACCCCCTGGCGGCACGACCTGGCACAGGGCGGGTTGGCACTCGATGTGGGCATCCACCTGGGCTACATTCTGGAGTACCTGCTGGGCGAAGTGGACACGCTCTCGGCCGTCTCGCGGCAGGTCTACGCCACCCGCTCGTGGACACGCCCCGACGGCGAGACAGAGACCGTTAGCGTCGAGAGCGACGACGTGTTCGCTGCCACCGTCGCGTTCAAGAGCGGCGTCCAGGGGCTCTGGGCCATGCATTTCGGCGTAGCCGGCGCCGGGCCGAATAACCGCACCGTCTTCGGTCACGAGGGCACTGCCACCGGTTCCGGTGATCGCTCAGGCGGCCCGGTGCGGGTGCAGCGGGGCCGGGAGATACTGGAGGGTGAGGCACTGGTCGAGGCGCTGCCAGACTACCGACTCAATGACATCGAGACGCGCCTGTTCGGCGAGCGCCCTACCGGCTATGCGTACCCGGGCCCCGAGACCGACCGGAAGCTCATCGCCGCCGAGACCGCCGACTTCCTCGACGCCGTCCGCGACCGCCGCGCGCCCGAGGTCCAGGGCGAGGTGGGGCTACGCTCCGTCGCCCTCGTCTACGGCGTCCTGGAGTCTGCCGCAGCAGGCGTGCCGGTGGAGCTGGATGAAGTGGTGTCCGGCAGCGTCAACGCGTTTCAGGGGCGTGTCGAGCAGGCGGCAGCTTCTGCACCAGCAGGTCGGTGACATCGACCTGCTGGACTGCGGAGTCCTTGAACAGCACCCCGTCCACGATCACGTGCACCTCAGCCGCCTTGGCGACTTCGGCGAAGTAGGGCTTCAGGTAGTCCATGACCTCGGTGGCGGGAGCCTGGCCGGCAAGTTGCTTGTGCGCTAACTCCTGCAGGGCCGCGCCCTGCTTCTCGATCCGCTCGACCTCAGCCTTGTTCTCCAGGAGCACTGCCGCCTCGCGCTGCACTTGAAGCACTGCCAGCCTTCTGGCGAAGGCGTCGGAGCGGTAGTAGGCCGTGATCAGATCCAGCTTCTCGAACGTGCCGAGGCGGAGCGTCTTCGTAGGTTCCCCGGCGGCGTGGACTGGGCTCCTTTCGGCAGCGAAGGCCCCCGAGAGGGAAGCCGCTCCTGACAGGACGGCTGCGGCAAGGGTCAGCAAGGTGCGTCTCGACATCGCTCGGATCCCTTTCTCGTAGGGCGGCTGCCTGCGTACGCTACCCCCAGAGCGGCTCGATGGACACGTCCATCTGCAAGTACAGGTTCTCGACCTGCTGCCAGAGCTCGTCGACGTGGTTGGACATGAGAATGAGGTTGCGCTTGTTCCCCGCCAAGTCAGTGACGTGGTTCTCAAGCACCGCTTCCTTGTGGAAGCCCAGCCGCTGGAAGACCTTCTGCGCACCGACCTGGTCTTCCGCCATCTGCGCGACGATCTTGTCCAAGCCGCGTTGCTGGGCGTTGGCGAACAACTCGCGGCAGAGCAGCGTGCCAATGCCGGTGCGCTGGAAGTCCCTCGCCACGACGCAGCGGATCTCGCCCACGTGTCGCGACCAGCCGTGCTGCTCGACGTGGAGCGTGGCATCGCCCACAATGCGGCCCGCTTCGGTCACGGCCAGGATGGGGAGCACCGACTCGTAGTCCAGGCGGTCTGCCCGCTCCTGGATGACGTCCGTCGCGCAGACGTCATGTTTCAGGAACTGCCGGTCCTCAAGCGGCAGCGCCCTGAAGAACTCCAGCAGCGCTTGCACATCCTCCGCCTCCATCGGGCGCAGGACGAGCTTGACTCCGTTCTTGAGTGAAACCTGCTTTGGATAGCCTTCCATCATCTGCCTCCCATTCTTCGCCCCGAGGTGCTGCTGCAGTGGCGGAACGCGCCTCCCCGGCGTGCGGCTCTTCGCACCCCTTAGTATGCGCTGACTCGTGCAGTTTGCCAACGGCCGCCGTTGGCTCAGGAACCAGTGAGGCGCGCTGGCTCGGCGCGCCGTTGACTTCGGCCGAGGCGTCCGCTAAAATGAGCCGTCACCATGAAGACCCCGCGCGAGCACTCAATTGTCTGGGTCTGGCGCCGCTGGTAACCGGCGGGCCGCCCTCTTGCGCGTGATCGTCAGCAGCCGTGGGTGTGCTCGCAAAGCCCACGGCGTTTGTTTTGCAGACACCGGGCCGTGGAGCCGACTCCGCGGCCCGTTTCCATTGTGCAGAGGAGACACCAAATGAGAGCGCTATCAGGGATCCAGCCTTCCGGGCAGCTCCACCTCGGCAACTATTTCGGCGCCATCCGCCAGTATCTCGCCCTGCAGGACGAGCACGAGGGCTTCTACTTCTTGGCGAACTACCACGCCCTCACCTCGGTGGCGGACGGGAAGACATTGAGGCAGTGGACCCTCAACCTCGCCACCGACTACCTGGCACTCGGGCTCGACCCGGACAAGGCCACCATCTTCCTGCAGTCGGACGTGCCGGAGGTGACGGAGCTGACGTGGATCCTGTCGACCGTCACGCCAATGGGCCTGCTGGAGCGCTGCCACGCCTACAAAGAGAAGACCGCCCGGGGGCTGTCGCCGAACCACGCGCTGTTCGGGTACCCCGTGTTGCAGGCGGCGGATATCCTGATCTACCAGTCGCATCTGGTGCCCGTCGGCCAGGATCAGAAGCAGCACATCGAGGTCGCCCGCGACCTCGCCCTCAAGCTGAACAACACGTACGGCGAACTGCTCACAGTCCCGGAGCCGTACATTCTGGATAGCACCGCCGTGGTTCCCGGTATCGACGGTCAGAAGATGTCAAAGAGCTACGACAACGCCATCGAGCTCTTCGGCGACGAGAAGGCCGTGCGCAAGCGATTCCTCTCTGTCGTCACCGACAGCACTCCCGTGGCTGACCCCAAAGACCCGGAGCAATGCACCGTGTACGCGCTCTTCAAGCTGTTCGCGACCGAGGAAGAGGCTGCCGAGCTGGCGGCGGCATACCGCGCCGGCGGTCTGGGCTATGGCGAGGTGAAGAAGCGCACGGCGCAGATGATGCTCGACTGCTTTGCAGAGGCGCGCGAGCGGCGGCAGCAGTTGGCCGGCGACCCGGATTACGTTCACGATGTTCTCCGCGAAGGCGGCCGCCGCGCCCGGACCGAAGCGCAGAAGACCATGGAGCGCGTGCGGGAGGCGACGGGGATTCCCATCCACTACACGCCGACCGTGTGACCCGGCCGCCACGGCGAGCTGGCGCTCAAGGGAGCAACTCCGCACTCAGCTCTTGTACGACCTCCAGATAGCCGTGCAGGTGCAGCACCAGCCGCTCGCGCAGGGCCCTGTCGGCGCAGCCGAGACGGCGGCCGAGCAGGAGAAATTCGTCGCTGTCCAGCGAGGGGACAGTCAGGTCCCGCGCATTGCCGCGCACCATGCGCAGGGCATCGATGAGGCGGCGGAAGAACTCGTAGGACTCGCGCAAGAGCTTGGCGACAGGTGCCTCCAGCACGCCGACGCTCTCCAGCGCGCGGATCGCTCTCCGGGTGGAAACCTCGCGAACTTCGGGGTGCGCCGGTCCGTGCACAATCTGCAGGGCTTGCGTGGTGTACTCGACGTCCACCAAGCCGCCCGGGCTGAACTTGGCGTTCTTCGCTCCCGGGCGCACCAACTCCTCAACCTGGCGTTGGCGCAGGGCGCGCATCTCGGCAACGTCGAAGGGCCAGCCCGCGTAGGCGCTCTGGTCGCGGAGCGCCACGATCCGTTCCCGCAGTGCTTCGGGTCCGGTGACGGGCCGCAGCTTGATGAGTGCTTGCCGCTCGTACTGCCGCGCGCTCCCGCCCGGCAGGAAGTACCGCTGGAACGCCTCCAGCGAGACGGACAGAGGGCCCTTCCTGCCGTACGGTCGCAGGCGGAGGTCCGGCTCGAAGATGCCTTCGCGGCGCGAGCGCAGGGCGCGCCGTACCTCCGAGACAAGCCGCTCGAAGAACTCGGCGTTTGTCAGTGGCTCCGGACCCTCCGTCCGGCCGGCGCCTTCGTACAGGAACATCAGCTCCACATCCGACCCGTAGCCCATCTCCTTGCCGCCAAACTTCCCCAGCCCGCAAATGGAGTGGCTGCACGGCTCGCCCGCCTCGAGGCGGGGCTCGCCGAATCGCTGCGTCAGCTCTCCGTAGCACAGCTCGGCTAGTCCGGTCAGCGCCGCCTCGGTGAGGTCGGTCAGCTCGTCGCCAAACTCCCACAGCTCGATCTTGCCCAGGATGTGCCGCATGTCGATGCGGAACATCTCATGGTCCTTGAACTCGTTGATCGCCTGTCGGCGGGCTTCGGGAGCGGGAGCGTCCGCCAGGCAAAGGGCCAGCTCGGCCCGCAAGTCGCTCTGGTGTTTGTGGACCTCCAGCTTGTCCGAGTCGCAGACAAGCGGCATCAGTTGGTCGTGCTGCTGCCGCAGGAAATCCTCCCAGAGGAAATCGCTTACCCCCAGCAGACGCGCCAGCCGGTGGATCACGTCCGGCGCTTCCAACGCGGAGAGTTGCTCGGCCCAGTCGGTCCGCGACATGACCTGCGACATCAACTCGCCGAAGTGCACCAGCGCCAGCCGCGGGTCCGGCGCTCTCGGTAACAGGTGGGTAAACTGCTTGATGAGCAGCGAGGCGGCGCGGATCTCGTTGAGCTTCCGCGGCGAAGTCACTTTGCCGCCACCAGGTTCCGCCACGTACAGGATGTCGTGCACGTGGTCGCCCCGGGTCCAGACCTCGACCCGCTCTATGCTGACCTCGCACATCGACAGGGCGTTGCACAGCTCGTACAGGAATGCCGAGGAGTCACGCGAGCGGACGTCGATGCGGGTGTACGGCTCCGGGAAGTCGTTGGCGGTCTCAACAGTGGCCGGGACCAGCGCCGTGTCTGCTGGTTCCGGGAGCAGCCGGAGGCGGTCAGCGACTCGGCTCGCCACCAGCCCCCGGGCGCCGGCAGTGTCGCCTGCCGCCAGCAGGGCCAGTGCCGCCCGCAGGTCGGCTTCGTACGCTGACCAATCTGGCGGGTCGCCCGCAGCGCGCACGTGGAACCAATCGACGATGCGCCGGTCCGGCAACTGCACCACTGCCTGAGGTTTGTACCGGCGCCGAGGAGGCTGCTGGCGAGTGGAACGGCGGTTCGCAGCGGGGGGAGCGTCGGCCGGTGCAGAGGATGAGTAGGTGAACACCTTCCCGTCCTCGATGCCTAACCCGTGGGCGGTGAACAGCCCGCAGATCACCGAGAGCTCCGCGAGGAAGTCCGGCGCCACCAGGGTGACGTCCCAGGCGTCTGTGCCTCGTGCTCTGAGGAACAGACGAACGGGATCGGCCGGCGAGAGGGCGGCGGCGGCGGCGGCGTGGTCGGCGAGCGCCTGGCGGGGGAACGACCGCGCGTAGGTCGACCCGAGTCGCGCGAGATGGTCGGCAACAAGCGCGGCGTCCGTCTCCGGCGCAGGCGCTGACGGGGGGGCGTTGCCAGTGTTCATGTTCACCGCTCTCTATTGCTGTCGGCCGGGGGTCTCGCCGGACGTTGAACGACTACGAGGTAGCTCCCAGATGCCGGTCGAAGATCTCGCGGACGGTCTGCGTATGGTGTGCATACGCGCGGTCGAACTGCACTTCGGCGGGAAGCGCCTGATCTGCGAACCCGGTGCGCAGTGCCAGCTTCCTCAGTTCCGCGCGCTCGCGGGGCAGGCTGTGGACCTGTCGCGATTCCATCATCTGCAGCCGGTGTTCCACCGTCCGGAGGAAGACGTACGCGGATCGTAGTCGCTCGCAGTCCTCTTCCGTTGCGACCCCTGTAGCGACAAGGCGCGCAAGCGCCTCCAGGGTCGCGCGCTGGCGCACCTGCGGACAGCGACTGCCGTGCTCCAGTTGCAGATACTGGACCACGAACTCGATGTCGCGAATGCCGCCGACGCCGAGCTTCACATTGGTCCCGTCCTTCAGTCTGAGTAGCTGTGTCTCGATCCGCGCCTTCATCGCGCGGATGTCGGCGCGTGAGCGCCCCACCGGCCGTTCGCGGTACACCAACGGCTCCAGCGCGGGGAGCACTTGGGCGGCGAGCGACTCGTCTCCGGCCACCGCTCTGAGCTTGAGGCAAGCCTGCTGCTCCCAAAGAGCCGCGTGGTGCTGGAGGTAGTTGAGGAAGCTGGGAAGTGTGGGTGCCGGCGGGCCGGTGCGGCCGTAGGGCCGCAAGCGGAGATCGACCCGATAGAGGTAGCCTTCCGAGGTCGCTTGAGAGAGGTTGCGCACCAGCAACTCTGTCAGCCTGTGGGCCACCGATTCGGGACAGGGCTCTGTACGCAGCAGGAGCAGGTCGAGGTCGGAGCTGTAGTTCAGCTCGCTGCCGCCGAGTTTCCCGAACGCGCACACCAGCAGCCGGCTCGACGCGGAGCTGCCGCCGCTCTCGGTCTGCGTCTCCGCAAGCTGGACACATTCGCCAACCAGAGCCTCGGCCAAGTCGGACAAGCGCGCCACCACCGCGCGCAGGTCGATCAGCCCCAGCAGATCGGCGACGCCGGTCCGCAGCAGTTCCAGTCGCTGGAACCGGCGCATGGCATCTGCCTGCGAGTCAACAGCAGAGAAGGCGTGCAGGGCCTGGGAGAGCCGTTCCTGCACCCGGTCTGGGTCAGCGTTCTCCAACAAGGTCTGGTCGCTGGTCAGGAACTCGAAATACTCGGGGTTGCGGATGAGCACTTCGCTGAGGAACTGGCTGCCCGCGAAAAGGGCGACCAGCACACCCGCCGCTCGGGGGTCGGTGCGAAGGTAGCGGAGCAAGTTGAGGGGGCTGTAGGAGGCGCCGCCGAACCGCTCCAAGTTGTGCAGAACCATCGCGGGATCCGCCGACAGGCGGGCCCAGTCGAGCAACTCCGGAGCGACGTCCGCGAGCGCCAACCGCACGTGCGGATCGGCCGCCATCCGCTGCAGTGCCCGGTCTGCCTGCTGCCAGTCCTCGTGACCCAACGCCCGCCACGTGCGCTCCACAGCCTGTACCGGCAGACTCTCCCGGAGCAGGAGGTCCCGGATGGATTGCTGGTCAACGGGGTTCGTCAAGGGTTCCCTCGCGGGTGCCGAACGCGACCCGAGTGCTGGTGTCAGGTGTCCCGGTTCACGTGTTGGGCAAGGCCCGTCGTCTCTGCCACTTGGGGGCGGCGGGCTGTTCTGTCAAACGGGTTTCACCACCAGCCCGGTCTTGACGTACTTCAGCCCGCACTTTGCGCAGGCTGTCTCGCCGTCGTCCTCGGGGAAGCCCAGTTTCTGGCCGCACTCGCACATCCATCCCTTGACGCGCGCCGGAACGCCGGCCACGATGGCGTAGTCGGGCACGTCTCTGCTGACGACTGCCCCGGCTCCCACCATCGCATGATTGCCGATGACGGTCCCACAGACGATGGTGCAGTTGGCGCCCAGGCTGGCGCCCCGCTTGACCAGGGTGGGGAGGTAGGCGTCCACCGACTCCTTGTGATAGCCCGCGCGGGGATTGATGTCGTTGGTGAAGACCATCGAGGGCCCGCAGAATACGTCGTCCTCAAGCGTCACCATCGTGTACACCGACACGTTGTTCTGCAGGTGGCAGTTGTTGCCCAAGGTTACGTCGGGGCCGACGAAGCAGTTCTGCCCGATGACGCACTTTTCGCCGATGTTGGCCCGCTTCATCACGTGACAGAAGTGCCAGATCTTCGTGCCGTCGCCGATGCGGGCGCCCTCATCGACGTAGCTGCTATCGTGGACGAAGTAGTCGGGTTGTGCGTCAGACATGCGTAGTGGCTCCTCACCTACGGAATGCAATCACGGCAAGCGACAACATCGGGCTCATCGCCTGCACGGTCTCCAGCCAGCTCTTCTTCTCTTTGTAGATGAGCGCCTGGCTCGGGACAAAGATGATATCGCCCGGTTCGAGAGTCCGGGTCTTACTCGCGGGCAGGATCGAGCCGTTGGCGCGAATGATCTCGATCTGGTCCTTGCGGGCATCCCGGCTGAAGCCGCCGGCTTGGTTGAGGTAGTCGCTGAGGGTGGAGCGGGGGCTGTACAACACCGCGCTTTCTCGCGCCACCGCTCCCACGACGAGAACGGCAACGGGCCGCTCCGGGATGGTGAGGAGGTCGCCGTCTTTGAGGACAATGTCAGCGGCGGACTTGGGCTCTGCCAGCGCCGCTGCAAAGTCCGCAGCCACATAGGTGGCCGGCGTTGCGCTCTCCGCCTCCATACCCCCTGGCTCTGTTGCTCCGGCTGGTGTGGCGGCGGTGGTGAGGTCGCCGGGACGGTTGCCCAAGTCGAAGCGCTTCTCCTGAGGAACCGCAGCAGTCGCTCGCGCCGCGGTTGTTGCCAGGTACTCCTTGTCCTCGACGCGGGCCGATTCCGCCAGCACGGCCTGCATGGCAAGGCGTTGGTGCGCTGAGATCACCTTATCGAGGCGCCGGCGGATGGTTGCCGCTGGCAGGAAGGCGTCGTTGGTGAGCCCGTCGGCGCGGCTCAGGAGATCGCTGAGGGTAGTCTCCGGGTCGTCCAGGAAGTAGACGCCGGGGTTCTTGACTTCGCCGACGATCGTCACCGACTGCGCCAGCCGGCGGGTCTCGGCGACGGTGGCGATGGAGACCGAGTCGTAGTCTTGCAGGATTACGTCCTGCGTCTCGTCGTTGTCCTTCAGCAAGCGGGCGAGATCCGCCTGCAGGCGGGTCCGCTCGCCGGCCGGCCCCAGCCGCACCACCTCGGCCACATTGTTCGCTTCCGGGAGCAGCCCACCGGCTTCCAGGATCAGCTCGGACAGTTTCATGTCTTGGGCCCGCGGATAGTCGCCCGGGTTCTGGACCGCGCCGTCGATGCGCACTTGCCGGCGGTCGACCGCCACTTGGTTGTGGTTGAACACGATCAGCTTGTCCCGGTCCTGAAGCACCGGGTTGTCGGGCGCGGCGCCCGCCCGAGCCTTGTTGAGGTCGACGGTCAGGAGCTGCTTCTCGCCGCCGGGGAGAGTGCGCTCCACGAGGGCGTGGTCGAATGCAGCCTCGGGCAACGGCCCACCGGCCTTGAACAGCAGGTCCGCCACGGTCATGCCTGCCGCCCGTTCATACGCTCCCGGCCGGACGACTTCCCCCTGGGCAACGACGTGCC
Source organism: Armatimonadetes bacterium CG06_land_8_20_14_3_00_66_21 (assembly GCA_002779825.1). GTDB lineage: Bacteria > Armatimonadota > Abditibacteriia > CG2-30-66-41 > CG2-30-66-41 > CG2-30-66-41. The sequence continues at coordinate 10,763 of PEVN01000475.1, forward strand.
CGCCCCGCCATCGAAGCGACTCCGGCGTGTACAGCACGAGCTGATCGCCCGGTTGGAGCAGCACATTCCACTCGGCATCGCCTTCCTGCGCCTTCGCCAGATCGACGACCACGCTGAGGGTCCGCTGACCGGACGGGACGTTGTCCAGCAAGTACTTGGCGGTGACCGCGGCCTCTGCGGCGGTTGCTTCGGTCGTTGGAACAAACAGGCGATCGCTCGGCTCGACCGAGATCACCTGATCCGCCTTCAGCACGTCGCTGTTGGCCCGATACACGCGGATGCCCTCTCGGTCTGCGTCGGCAAGCAGCCCGCCGGCCTTCGCGAGGTAGTACTCCACCTTCTGGTCTTTCTCAAACCGAACCCGGCTCGGCTGTTCAACGCGCCCGTCCACGAACACCCAGGACTCGGTCGAGTCATCCTGAGCGCGCGTCCGTTCAGCCACGGGATCGCGCACCGGCTTCCGCTCTCGCGGGGCCCTGATTCGGCTGGGCGCGCTGGCAGGAGGGAACACCCGCTCCAGAGTGCAATGCACGACTTCCGTCTGGTCCAGCAACCCGCCGGCCCAGTCCAGGAGATCCTTGACCGTCATGCCGGATACGTAGCGATACCGGCCAGGCCGTTGGACCGGCCCGGCAAGGCAGACATTGATCGGCATCCCGCCGCTGTCTGCCGAGTACAACACCACCCGGTCTCGCCCCTGGAGCGGGGCGTTTGCCGTCTCCTCGCCGGCCACAGCGGCGGCGACATCGAACGCGATCAGCCGCGTGCTGCCGTCAGGCTCGAGGCGGGTGATCTCACCTCTACTGAGAACGGCCTCGCCCAGGGCGCCCTCGGTCCGGGCGAGGGTGAGGAGGTCCTTGACGCGCATGCCATCGGTCCACTGGTAGTAGCCGGAACGGTTGACCTGCCCCTCCAGCCGGACGGCGTTGCGGTTGTCTTCGACAACGCGAAGGACTCGAATCACGTCGCCAGCCTGCACCGGCAGGTTGGTCTCCGCCGCCGGTGACGCCAGCAGAGCCGAGGCGTCCACATCCCGGACGACCTGCCGCGCGTTGGCCTCGATCCGGGTGATCTGGATTCGCTGCGCGTAGCCCGTCGGCTTCAACCCACCGGCCCACTCCAGGAGATCCCGGAGCCGCTCGTCGCCCTTCAGCTCGTAGAGGGCGGGACGGCGCACTTCGCCCTGGACCGCAACCAGGGGACCGACTACGGGAAGGAACAGCCGGTCACCGGACTGCAGCGGCAGATCGTCGGTAGCCTCGCCGGTCAGCAGGTACTTGTACAGGTCGAGGACTGCGACTTCGTCATTGCCGCGCATCAGCCGAATCCGCCGCATCGAGCCGCGCTCGTTGGGCCCGCCGGCAGCATAGAGCGCGTTGAAGGCCGTGCTTAGAGGGCTGATCAGCCGGCTGCCTGGCCGCTTCGCCTCGCCGACCACCCACACGCGGATGGAGTGCAGCTTGGTCAGCGCCACATGCACCTTGACCTGCTTGTACAGCCGCAGAAGCTGCTCCTGCGCAAGCCCCTTCAACTGCGCCAACGTCAGCCCCCGCACGCTCAGCGTGCCGCCGGTCGGCAAGTTGACCTGTCCTTGTGGGTCGACGGTAAGCCCGTGTGTCTCCTGCGGGAGGAACTCGCTCCAGTAGCTCAACTCGATCTCGTCGCCCGGGCCCAACGGGTAGTCCGCCGGGACAGCGGCGTCAGGCGGCGGCTCGAACGCTCCAGCGTCCTCCGCGAACAAGTCGCTGCCAAAGGGCTTGAGCTGGCCGTCATCCTGCTCTTCCTCTTCGAGCTCGGGGCGGCGGAGCGTTCGCTCCTCGACCGTGCGTGTCACGACGGTGCGCTCTTCCTGCTTGGTCTGCTTGACGCCCTCCGGCAGGGGCGGCTGTTCGCCAGACTTGTCGGTGTTCTTGGTCTCCTGCTTCGTTTCCGTCTTGACGGTTGTCTTCGGCTCTTCCTTGGGAGCGGGCGCAGCCAGGACGGGTATCCCTCGGCCCAGCAGCAGGGCGGCCGCCAGGCACAGGACCCAGTTCGGGCTACGGCGGAGACGAGTTGGCGTGAACATGGTGATTGCGGTGACTCCCGGCCAAAGGGCCGCAGCGGAACGCTGCGCAGCTCTCATGTGGGCTCTATGCGGAAGATACGTCACGCGGTCACCTGTTCCTTTTGTGGAGGGCGAATCGAGGCAGTGGGCGGGAGGACGCCAGGAGTGCCGAGCCGAACAGACGGACAGCACACCGGCGCACGTCGGGCTACGTTGGAGGCGGGGTGGGGCGGAGGGGGAAGAGAGGAGGAGTGGTGCCGGGACCCAGGGTTGAACTGGGGACACCTGGATTTTCAGTCCAGTGCTCTACCAACTGAGCTATCCCGGCACCTGTTGTCCGCGGGGGGAAGGAATGGCGGACCCGACCGGATTTGAACCGGCGCTCTCCGGCTTGACAGGCCGGCGTGTTAAACCAGGCTACACCACGGGTCCGTTACGCGTTCTGTCGTCGGCTTCGTTGCTGGTGGGCGGAGCAGGGCTTGAACCTGCGACCTCCTGCTTGTAAGGCAGGCGCTCTCCCGACTGAGCTATCCGCCCGCAGCAGTCTCACCCCGGCAAGGGCAACAGTCTACAGAGCTGCTCAGCCCACGAGACGACAGAAAGGGAATTCTACCCATTTGCCGAGGGCTTGTCAATGCGGCCGCCGCAATTGGGCGGCCAAAGACGGTGCAGAGAAGGATAGCCGGGCGCGCTCGGGAAGTCAGAGCGAGACGCGGGGGGGGGGCGCCCCTACTGGAGACGATCCCATGCCCAACTCACAACCCAATGTCCTCCTCTACCTCGCCGACACGCACCGGGGCGACCATCTCGGCCTCGCCGGTCACCCGATCGTCGAGACGCCGAACATCGACAACATGGTCAACCGCGGCGCCTACTTCCCCAACGCCTACACCGAGGTGCCTTCCACAACGGCCGCCCAACGCGTGATGCTCAGCGGCAAGGGCAGCTACGACTGTGGGCAGCTCGGCTACGCGGAAGCCCGCTGGGGCGAGAAGAACACCTTGGCGAAGGTGCTGAGCGACAACGGCTACCAGTGTTTCAGCATCGGCTGCCGCAACTTCTACCCACAGCGCAAGCGGTACGGCTTCCACCGCGTCCTCCTGACTGGCTGCAAGGACGAACCGGGCGGGGGCGACTACCCGGAGTGGCTGCGATTGCATGCCGGCCCGACGGCGCACCAGTGGGGACACGGCATCGACACCAACGGCTGGGGCGCTCGGCCGTGGCACCTCGAGGAACGCTTCAACCCGGTGAACTGGACTGTCGACACGACCATCGACTGCCTGGAGAAGCGCGACCCCGACGCACCGTTCTTTGTGTGGCTTTCGCTCGGTCCGCCCCACGCGCCCTTCTGCCCGCCGCAGCCGTTCTGGGACATGTACGCCAACCGAGACATCCCTGGCCCCATCCATGGCGACTGGTGCGAACGGCACAACGTGACCGTGCCCGGCCCCGCGCCGGCCGCATGGCACGGCTCGATCACGCCGGAGCAGCACCACCGGATGCGCGTCGGCTACATGGGTTGCGTCTCCCACGTCGACCACGAGCTGGGCCGGCTGAAGCAACGGCTGCAGCGCCTCGGGCTGCTCAAGGACACGCTGATCCTGTACGTCTCCGACCACGGCGACATGCAGTTCGACCACCACCTGTTCCGCAAGACCTACGCCTACGAAGGCTCCGCCCGTGTGCCCTTCGTCATCGAGTACCCCGCCGGCTGGGATCGCCCCATGGGCACCTTCGACCACCTCGTAGGTCTGCAGGACCTGATGCCGACGGTGTGCGACGCCACTGGCATCGAGCCGCCTGAGGGAGTGACCGGCCGCAGCGTCTTCGACGCCATGGCCGGCAAGCCGTGGCGCGACTTTCTCCACGGCGAGCACTCCCCGTGCTACTCCCTCGAAGAGGCGATGCACTTCCTGACCGACGGCAGGGAGAAGTACGTCTGGTTCCCCGTCACCGGGCAGGAACAGCTCTTCGATCTCGTCAACGATCGTGACGAAATGCACGATCTGGCAGCCGCCCCGGCCAGCGCCGACCGCGTCACCTTCTGGCGCCAGCGGCTGATCGACTACCTGGGCAAACGCGGCGATGGCTTCTCGGATGGGACGCAGCTCATCCGGCGGACGGAGCGGTGGGGGGCGGATGTGGAGTGACGCGGCCCAATTCGCTCAGTGCCCGCACAGCCGCAGCAGTTGTCGCCATGGCCGCCCCATGCTCCAGCGCCAAGACGATCACCGTCCGTCCCGTCGACACCGGCGTGGCGCTCTGCAACCCCGGCATGGGCTGGGTGTTCCACCACTTCGACAATAGCCTGAATGGCTACGGCAAGTCGCTGGGCCCAGGGCCCGCCGGGAAGGAGTTCCCCGGTCTGACGGTGGCGTACCTGCGGCTCGCCTGGGCGCACCTCGAGCCGACAGAGGGCGAGTTCCATTGGGAGATCGTGGACACGCCTGCCCAGCGGTACCTCCGCGCCGGAAAGAAGATCGCGTTCCGGTTCACGTGCTTCGAGAGTGGCGAGAAGTACGCCACGCCTGAGTGGGTGAAGGACTTGGGCGCGAAGGGCTATTGGTGGAACGACGGCGTCGCCTGGGAGCCCGACTACGACGACCCGGTCTTCCTGGAGAAGCTGGACCACTTCCTCGCGGCTGCTGGTGCGCGGTACGACGGAAACCCGAACGTCGCCTTCGTGGACGTGGGCACGATCGGTATCTGGGGCGAGGGCCATCCGTGTACGAAGGAATACGGCTTCGAGACGCTGAAGCGACACATTGACCTGCACCGCAGGCACTTCCCCAACACGCTCCTGGCCGCGCAGGACGACTGGTCGCACCACTTCCACGACTTCGACTTCCGCCAGCCGGGCACGCATGCCGTCCCGCTGACCTTCGATGCGCCCGTCGAAGCGCGCGGGAAGGCATTCGCTGTCAAGGCGGGGATCTGGATTCCCCACGACACGACACGACCGGAGGGGCGCTTGCTGCCTGCTTCCGGCGACCCGGACCGGCGCGTTCCCCTGGGCACGCTGAGGATCGACGACGACGGCTCGGCGTCCTTCGACGCTGTCGAGGTCCCCGCAGGCACGGGCGGTCAGTTCCGTGTCGCCCCAG
>PEVN01000021.1 GCA_002779825.1 Armatimonadetes bacterium CG06_land_8_20_14_3_00_66_21
GTACCTGACGATCTGGAACAGGGCAGCCAGCCCGTCCCGCCAGGTGATCTTCTTGCCCTGGGCGTAGTCTCGACCGGCGTAGGAGATGGGGACCTCGTAGATCCGCAGTTTGCGCTTGGCGACCTTTGCCGTGATTTCGGGCTCGAACCCAAACCGGTTGGACTTCAGATTGGCGGCGCGGAGTATGTCGGCCCGGAAGACCTTGTACCCCACTTCCATGTCGCTTAGGTTGAGGTTCGTGAGCATGTTGGAGAGGAACGTCAGGAACCTGTTCCCCACCATGTGCCAGAAGAACATCACGCGATGGGGACCTCCAGCGAACCGGGTGCCAAAGACCACGTCCGCCCGGCCGTCGCGCAGAGGCGCCAAGAGTGCAGGCAGGTCCCGCGGGTCGTACTCCAGGTCCGCATCCTGGATCACGATGAACTTCCCTGTGCATTCGGGGATCGCGGACCGAATTGCCGCGCCTTTGCCGCGGTTAACGTCGTGGTAGACCACGCGCACGCCGTCCATTTTCCCCTCCACTTGGTTGCGCAGGGTGTCTGTCGAGCCATCCGTCGACCCATCGTCCACCAAGACAATCTCGCGCTCGAGCCCGTCCAGGTCAACCGCCCTGACGTGGCCGATCATCTCAAGCAACGTCGCGTTCTCGTTGTACACCGGGATGATAATGGACAGGTCCACAGATGACACCTCGTGGGAGTCTCAGGCCCCCGCCGAGCCTCTTCGCCGACTACAGACGGGCTTGACAGACCAGCGACAGATTGAGCCCCAGCGGGCACCGTAGCGCAGTCTCCACCCGACTGGTGAGCGGGATCAGGGAATCGTACGCCTCAAGTTGAGAGGCGGGTTGGCTGCTGCGGCCCAGCACCTTCCCGTTCAGAAACCATCCCGCGATCCCGAACATGTTCAGCCACGAACGGGACTCGACCTCGAAACCAGCCGTCTCCACCAAAGCGACCAGTCTGGAGGCAGAATAGCGTCTGTAGTGGCCGAGGCACGTGTCCAAGGAACAGAACAGCCACTGGTGGGCGGGCACGTACAGGAACAGCCTGCCACCGGTGGGGAGCAGTGCCGTGCGCGCGTTCTGCAGGAGGCGGAGGTCGTGCTCAACGTGTTCCAGCACGCTGATGCACACCGCCGCCTCGGGGCGCCAGTCTGCAACTGGTGAAACGTCTTGGGGGTCAGTTGCATCGCACAGCTTCGGCACTACCGTGGGGCGGTCGGCGAATCGCGCGCGAAGGTGGGCAACGTAGTCTGGGCGAATGTCGGACGCGAGCACGAGCCGGTTCCCCTGCGCGAGGACCTCGGTGACATTGCCGATCCCGGCGCCGATCTCCCAGATCCGTCTTGCCGCCGACCCCAACACCGGGCCGCAGATTCTCCTGTGCAGTCGCGGGAGACGCTCAAACCGCTGGAGCGTCAATAGCCCAATGTCGGTCGGTGTGCTTCGGCTGTCAGATCCAGTTGAATGCATGCAGTCTGCCTCAGTGCTATGGCGAACAGCGCAGCGCCGTCGCCGCGCGTCCACCTGCTGCCGCCGCAAGCGGCTCCTGCCAGTGATCGCGGGTGAAGTCGGGGAAGGGCAGCGGCAGATTTCCCCAGGCGACCGAGATATCCGACAGTGGAACGGGCGCACTCCACGCCGCGGCATCGTAGGCATCCATGTCCGGCGGCTGTCCCTGGCGGTAGAGCTGGATGAGGCGGTAATTCATGATGAAGTCCATGCCGCCGTGCCCGCCGAGCTTACGCGCGAGCTCGCCTTGCTCTTTCCAGATCGGGTGCTCGTACTCGGCCTTGAAGGCGTCGAGCGGCTGCCAGTCGTGGCCGGTTTGGCCATCGATGAAGAGCCGAGGTGGGTAGTCGCAGAAGGTGCCCTTTGTTCCCTGGATCAGGTTGATTCGGCTGTCGGGGCGGGGTGTCGCCACGTCGTGCTGAAGCATGATCGTCCGCCCGAGCGCGGTCTGCATCAGGGAGAGGTTCATGTCGCCGCAGGAGTACGTCTCCTTGCGCTTGGGGCTGTCGGCAGGCAGTGTGGCGTCTCGGTACTGGCCCAGGGAAACCGAGGCGCTGCTCATCGACACCAGTTGGGTGAACCGGTCGCCGGTGTGGATATCCATGTACCGAGCGACGGGGCCGAGACCGTGGGTGGGGTACAGGTTCCCGTTGCGCAGCTTGTGCGGTTCGCGCCGCCACAGGCCCTCGCCGCCGTCCGCGAGGAGCAATGACCGCAGGTCGTGGATGTAGGCGGCCTCACCGTGGGTGATCGTGCCCAACAGACCGGCGCGAATCATGTTGAGCACCAGCATCTTGGCGTACTCGTAGCAGCAGTTCTCGAGAATGAGACAGTGCTTCCGCATGCGTTCGGAGGTGTCCACGAGCCGCCAGCAATCCGTGAGCGTGGTAGCCGCCGGCACTTCCACGGCCGCATGTTTGCTGCATTCCATGGCGCAGACGGCATGGGGCACGTGCCAGTCCCACGGGGAGCAGACGCAGACCAGATCCACGTCGTCGCGTTCGCAGAGCCGTTCCCATTGCGGCTCCACGGCAGGGGTGGGTTGCCCTGCCTGCTCGACTCGCTCCTTGGCGCGAAGCGCGTGGGCCTCAACGACGTCACTGACCGCCGTGACTTGGGCACCCTCGACAGCCAGCATCTCACCCAACTGGCCTGACCCGCGTCCGCCGACGCCGATGAACCCGACTCGAACCAGGTCCCGCGGTTCGAGCGGGACGCCTCTCATTGTCTCGCCCTGTGCGGGCGGAATGGCCTTAACGAACTCGAGCGCTTCTTGGGCGGTCGTGCCAATCTCGTTCATGCGACCTCACTTGTGGTTCCCGGCAACGCTGCTTCAGGGACTTAGTCAGCCAGGCAGTGCAGAATCGAGCTCGATCGGCGCCGGCCAGCGCAAGGGATTGTACCCGCCCAACGCCAGTGGATCAGCCCCACATCACGCGGAGCGGGCTGGCCCGCGGCGCTGGGCTGGCTTCGGTAGCCCGTGCCGAACGCGGTCAGCAGCGAGCCGTCGGGCAGCAGGACGGTGGAGGTAGCCTGGCTGCTGGGCCACCACTCGTTGGGACCCGTGCGGTTACCAGTCCACTTCGCCAGAACCGCGCGGTGTTGCAGGTCCCAGCTCGCCCCATTGTCGCGACTGACCACAGCTTCGATGCCAAACTGCGGGAAGCCCTCGGCGTTGCGGGGGTATCCCAAGCGGACAACGTAGGTCATGAGCAGGTCGCCGGTGGGCAGGAGCACCAGCGACGGGTGGTGTCGCCCGTAGTCGTAGAGGCGGTTGACTGGTGACCAAGTGTGGCCGTCGTCCTGCGACAGACAGACGCCCAGTCCCTCATAGTGGTCGATCTCGCCGAAGTACTGTCGCGCCATATCGGTGCGACACGCCACGACGAGATCGCCGTTCTTCGCTCGCGCCAAGGCAACCTCGGAGACGCCATGCCACTGCGGGACGGCGGTATCAGCGCCCCAGGTACGGCCGCCATCGGTGCTGAAGCGAATGAACGCCTGCTCGTAGCCCGTGGGCGACCCGGGTCCGCCGCCTTCCCAGTTGTAGCCGGTCTCGGCCAGGCGCTTCACCTCGCCTGTTCCGGGATCCCGATCAACGAGGTACGGGTCCCACTGGTACCAGGGCTGACCATTCGACGCCGGCGGGATAGGCAGTGACCCTTCCCAGGTGTCGCCGTAGTCATTGCTGAACCACCGCCCGCCGGCGCTCAGGATCAGACGACCTGCACCCAGGTACGTTAACGCGGTGCCCAGACCCGCCGCCGCGTTCACCTTGGGGTCGGGCGACAGCGGCCTTGGCTCGCCCCAGGTCGCGCCGCGGTCGTCGCTGAACAACACCAGCGGCTGGTGGGGGTAGTCGCAACCGACCAACATGCAGACCCGGTCCTTCTCAGGCAGGTAGGCGAGGTAGGGAACCGCCACCACCCGGTTCCAGCTCTCCGTCACGATCTGCCGCTGCGCCAGCAGCTCCCCTGCCACGGACTCGCCGTCCATCTGCACGATCTTGATCGGTTCCCAGTCAGCGCGACATGCCGAGGTCATGAGGAGGGCTCCCAGTAGTAGGGTCGCCGCCGCGGCGTGCGGCGACGTTTGGCGGTTGCTCCCGGCGTGGCTCCTTCGCGTTGTCTCCACGCCACTGTACCCGAGAGAGGGAAGCAGTGGCGGTGCGAACGGGCAGGGACCTGCCCGTTCGCACTTCGTCAGTGCACCTCAGGCTCCAGCAATACCACCCGGATGTCGCGCAGTGCCAGTCCGAGGCGGCCTCGGCTTCCCTCCGGCGCGTAGACTTCCGGATTCACGTTGAAGTGTGTCAACTGGTAGTCGCTGGGATCCTCGGCGGCGTCGGCCAGGTCGGGCAGGCGTTTCTTCATGCCGACGACTGCGGTCCGGAGTTCCTCGGCGCCGACGCGGAAGTCGAACCGCCGGTACTTGTCGAAGGGGACACCGGTGAAGTGCGCCGAGCCCGGTCCCAAATGAAGCCAGGCGCTGCGCTCGTCGAGAGCGGAGAACAGAATGGGTAGCCGCGTGCCGCCTTCCCAGTTGTCGACATGCACGATGTCGTGGAAGCGGTCGGCCCCGCGGAGGTCGAAGAGCGAAGCGCCGAACCAGAACTGCCGACCGGAGCGCTGGTCGCGGAACAGGAAGTGCGCGCAGAGGTAGACCGCTGCCTTGCCCTCCCGCTCCGCGGTCGGTACCTTCAGGTCGAAGGAGAAGGACAGCTCGCGGTCCGGCTCGCGGAAAGGGCGGGGAGCACGGTTCACGTCCCACCACCAGTATGCCGGGCAAACGGGCAGCAGCGCGCCTCGCTGGGGCCGCGGATGGTCGGAGTCGATCCAGAGGCCGATCTCGGTGCCCCGGACCTGGACGGCGGAGCCTTCCACCGGCTGACTCGGCCCGCGCTGATACGGGGCCGGCGAGTCGCCGTCACCGGGCTCGAACCCCGTGTAGCGGCCCACGTCCCACGAGAGCACTGCGGCGTCGGCGCCTTCGCCCATGTTGCCGATCCGCACGTAGAACCGCTCTCCCTCGGGGTGGACCTCGCCGATCACCCGGGCGTCGACACCGTTGGCCTCGGTGGTCGGTTGGGCGAAGAGCGTCTCGACTACGCGCCAGCCGTCGGCTTGCGTGGCTGGCGCGGTCGTTCCGCCGTCGCCCGCCCAGCCTGGCGCCACCAGCAGGAACACGGCGCACAGCACCCACGCCAGACTGACGAAGGGCGGTATCAGCACGTCGCGCACGTTTCCTCTCCTCGGTCGGTTGGGCTGGTCGCTCGCGTGCCCTTCCCCGACGCTGTCGCCTCCACAGTTGCCTCGATGAAGATTCGGCTGCCATCGGCCGCGAAGCCCTCGCGGTTGCGCGTCTCGGCGCGCAGTCGGCAGGTCTCAGCGCCGCTGGTGCGGGCGCGCTGTTCGGCCAATGAGCATGCCGCCTCTTCGGCCGCGCGAAGGGCGGCAGCGAGAGAAGTGAACTCCCTCCGCCCGGCGCGCGAGTGGAGGAGGTAGGCGCCGGTGTCGCCGGGCCGCACGGTGACGACCTCGCGGACCAGCACTTCGCTGGCGGCAGCGCCGACAGCGTTGGCCACCTCGGCATGGGGCGGCAGGACCAACTCGCCGTTCAGTATGTCGGCCACCGTCGGGAAGTAGGCGTGGACGGGAGCGCCGATGGCGACAAGCGGTCGGCGGTAGTGCGGTTGGAACGACAGCCGAGAGCCGTTGCCCTGCGAGAGCGCGTGGTCCAGTAGTTGCGCGCACTCGGGCACCGAGGTGTCGATGCCCGTCTCGCGGCGGATCACCTGCTCGCAGAGCTTCCGGACCACTGCCGCAATCACCGCCGCCGCCACGTCGGTTGGCGAGGCGCCATAGAGGTCGGCGAAGAGACGGAGCGCATGCCGGGAGGCGTCTGCCTCCCAGAGGGTCAACTCGCCACGGGCGTGCAGCACGTCGGTCGGCGTGAAGGCTGACCGGATGAGATACCCTCGCGACTCGAGCGCGTCGGTGAACAGGAGGTGCGCGGAGACAAGTCCGAGCCGCCGAGCCAGTGCGGGCCGGGTGAGCGGACCGTCGCGCAAGACGGCGACAACTGCCGCGTCCTGGCCGCGCAGCACTTCGGCAGGCGGCACCCGCCGCAGGCAGAGGTACTCCAGCGCCCGCGCCGAGCCGCGGTCCAAGATGGTGGAGGGATCAAGGGAAGCCAGTTCGGCAGTGACCCGCGGGAACTGGGCGCCGATGAAGCAGAGCGGGAGGGCACGGTCCGGGCCGACGGTGAGCGTTCGGTTCGAGGTGAAGTCCACCCGGCTGTCACCGCCAAGACCGACGGTGGCGATATCGGCTGCGACGACGTTCAGCGGCCAGCCGTTGACGCGGATCCCGTCTTCCTTCAGGCGGACGACGCCGCCCTCCAACAGGGCGGAGTCGGTGGTGGTGCCGCCCATGTCGATCACCAGCGCCTCAGTCGCGCCCGACAGGTGTCGCGCGCCGGCGACGCTGGCGGCCGGGCCGGACAGTAGCGTGTCGATGGGGCGGGTCAGGGCGGTCTCTTCGTTCATCAGGGAGCCATCGCCCTTGACCACCCACAGCGGCGCCTCGACGCCGAAATCGCGGAGCATCGCCTTGGCCGCGTCCAGCAACTCGCGGATGGGCGGGAAGAGGCGGGCGTTGAGAATCGCCGTGTTGGCCCGGTTGATGAGGTTGAGCTGCTGCGACAGCTCGTGCCCGCACACCACTGGCAAGTCGCACCGCGAGCGGACCAGTTCGGCAACGGCAAGCTCGTGCGCCGGGTTGCGGACGCTGCTGTAGCCGACCACCGCAAAGGCGTCGGCGCCCGCGGCGAGCAGGTCGTCGACGGCAATGAGGGTCGCGTCTGCGTCGGTTGGCTCCAGTTCAGCGCCGGAGATGGTCATCTGCCCGGGGACCGTCCGCGTCAGCGCCCAGTCGATCTTCGCCTGGCTGACGCTTGGCATCAGTAGCAGGCCCGGTGTGCCGCCCTTGTTCTCGGCAATGGCGTTGGTCGCCAGCGTGGTCGAGAGCGAGACGGAACGGATGCGTGTCGGCTCCGGCCAGTCCAGCTTCGCAAGTCCCTCCCGGATGCCGACGGCCAGATCATGGGGCGTCGTCGGAGCTTTGGCTTTGCTCAGCACGATTGCGTCATCCAGCGTGCAGAGCACGCAGTCCGTGTACGTCCCGCCCGCATCGATCCCGATAGCCAGTGGTTCGTCGGCAGACACCGGTCGCGCTGCCGGCTCGAGTCGGGTCATTGGGCCCGCGGCTTCAGAGGGCCGTCTGACGGCGGGGTCGCCAGCGGGCTCCTGGACCTCCGGCCGGCTCGACTCGGTGTCCATTGTCTCGTCGGAGTCAAGGGCTGGCTCGGTCTGTTCGTCGCGGTCGATAGCAGCGATGATCGTATCGTCACCGGTCGCCACAACGCGTTGACCCGGCTCGACCACGAGGAGGTCCTGCCGCTCCCACTCGCCCAGCAGTGCGGCGTGGAGCAAATGCAGGTCTGCCTCGATTCGCTCGAACTGCCAGCCCAACGCCTCCGCCATGTCGCGGGCATAGCGGGTGTACTTCTCCACGTCGCCGACGCCGGTGTCGAGGAATGCCACCCGGGTGTAGTTGCGTTTCCAGCTATCCTGGAACCAGAGAATGTAGCGTGCGTTCTCCTCGCCATACTTCTCTGCCAGCGGGGAGAAACGCGGGCTCTTCTCGGCGTTCTCCAGGTCGCGGGCGACCACGGCGCGCTTCGCCTGCTTGGGGGCGAGGGACTTCTCGTACCAGCCCGGCGTGATGTAGTAGGTGCCCGGGTGCTCCTTGAACTGCTTCCCGTACGCCGCTCGCGAGCCGAGGAACAGCGTCAGGCAGTCGTGCGCCTTGGGGAGGACAACCCGGCAGTGCCGCGCGATCAGCCCCGACACGCCCCGGCCGCACAAACCGTAGCCGAGGATGATCGCCTCGACGTCCCTCGATTCGTCGATGACCGCTTGTGTCTCCAGCCGCAACTTGGCCGGCGCCGAATGCAGTCCGGCATCCAGGGTGTGGAGCTCGATCTCGTGGGGTGATTGCTGCGCAAGCGCTTCCAGCTCAGGCTCGAGGACGCCACAGGCGATGACTTTCAGGCGCATGTATGAGGGCTCCAGATGCTCTGTGAATCAGCACGCGGCGGATACCCGCCGGAGACCGACGGCAAGCAGCGATCTTGCTGCCAGCCCGTCAGCCGACAACCTCAGTTACGTCCATCACGTACAACTGCCTCGTTCCCTCATGCAGCGAGTCGAAGCAGACTCTCTTCCCGTCTCGGCTCCAGCGAGGGTGGAGATCGCAGCGGATCTCGCCTTGCAGCTCCGGCGGTGAGTAGAACCGGCCCACGTCCACGCGGAAGTCGTCGGTTGGGCGGTAGAGGAGGAGCGTGCGCTTGTGGTCCTCGCGGGCCGGGTAGGTGTCGGTGAGAATCCAGCGGCCGTCGGGCGAGTACGAGCAGTGCCCGTCGCAGGTGAGCGTGCCCTCGCCGACTACCTCGAGGTGCTCCGTCTGGTCGTCGAACAGGAAGTACCGGTTGCCGACTTCGTGTCGAGTCGCCCACGCCAACACCTGGCGCGGGTTTCGCCAGTCGAAGTGGGAGACCAGCTCATGGTCGGAGAGGCAGCAAATGTCGGAGCCGTCGGGAGTAGCGGTGAACATGCGGGTGTACCAGTTGCGCGTCTCCGGTCGCACCCAGCGGTGCAGGAAGATGAATCGCGAACCGTCCTGGTTGAAGAGCAGGTGGTTGAACCAGTGCTCAACGCCGTCCATGGTTGCGTCATGCCGGATGCCGACGATCTGGTCGAGAGAGAGGATCAGCCGGTTCTCACCGGTCTCTAAGTCCATCCAGTAGATCCCGTCCTCTGCGGGATGCAGCTCGCCTTCCCGCGGGTCGGGCAACGCGCAATAGCCGTAGCCGGGCCGGCAGCGGTGCACGCGGGAGAAGTTGAGCGTTACCGCCTGATGGCCGTCGCGGCTGACGTTGTACACCGGTCGCGGCAACACGCGCTCCTCTGCTGAATGCACCTTGCGGGTCACCGCGACGAACTGACCGTCGCGCACGTCGTTGTAGATGATTCGTCCGGCCGGGTCCCAGTCCAGCCAATGCAGCATCGTGCCTTGCTGCCAGTTCCAGGCCCGCGTCTCGGCCAGGGGCGTCCATTGGTTGCCGTTGGCGGTGTCGATCAGCCCGACGACCGCCGCCTCGCCGGGCCGCTGCGGGCGATCCATGAACGTTGATTCCAGAGAGACAAGGTAGCGGCCCGATGAGTCCCACGGGAACTTGTCGTAGTACCCGAAGTAGTGATGGCCGGGGGCCGAGGGTACGGCTTGGCAGGGCTGGAAGTGTTCCGTGGTTGGCATGGTCGGCTCCTACGAGAATGCGCTATCAATCCGAGCCGCGACCGTGAGGGAGCGTGTGTCACGCTGGCTGCCCCGGCGACGCCGACGGCTCACACGCTCCGTCACCGTCGCGGCTCGGATTGGCTTGCCCTTTCACTTGCCGGGTGTTTGAGCGAAACGCGAACATGAGCGATTCCTGTGAGAACGACGTAGGGCGGGCAAGCTGCCCCGCTCTACGGTTCCCGGCTGTCTGGCGTTCTCACAGCACTCCCGCCCGCAGCAGGTCCTGCACGTCCAACATGCCGACGGGCCGGCCGGCGGGGTCGATCACCGGGAGATCGTCGATCACCTTCTCCTCCATGATCCGGATTGCCTCGCGGGCGGGGGTGTCGGCGTGGACGGTCGTTGGCGTGGAGGTCATCACCTCGGCGACGGGCTTGCTCAGGACGGAGTCGTCTTTCATCAGGTGTCGGCGCATGTCGCCGTCGGTGACAATGCCGGCCAGGACGCCCGAGCCGTCTACGACAAGGGCAGCGCCGGCCTGCGCCTGCGTGATTGCCGCCAGGACTTGCCGCGCCGGGTCGTACGGTTCGACGCGCGCCACGCGGTGGCCGGTCCGCATGAAGTCGGCGACGGTCAACGAGGCGCCGCGGCCCAACGTGCCGCCGGGATGGAACCGGGCGAAGTGCTCGCGCGTGAACTCCCGCTCGCCCATGACGGCCACCGCCAGCGCATCGCCCATCGCCAGTGTGGCGGTAGAGCTTGCGGTCGGGGCCAGGTTCAGCGGGCAGGCTTCCTGCGCGACGCGAACCTCCAGCACCACCTCGCTGGAGAGCGCCAACAGCGAGTGCTTGTCGCCGGTGAGTGCAATGACCTTCACGCCCATGTCGCGAACGATAGGCAGGATGTTGATGAGGTCTTCGGTCCGGCCGCTGTAGGAGATGGCAATCAGGACATCGCCCGTGGTGACCATGCCCAAATCGCCGTGCAGCCCCTCGCCCGAGTGGAGGAACAGCGCCGGTGTGCCGGTGCTGGCGAAGGTCGAGGCAAGCTTGCGACCGATGGCGCCGGACTTGCCGATCCCGGTCACCACGACGCGGCCTTTGCAGTCGAGCACCAGTCGCACCGCTTGCTCAAACTCGTCACCCAGACGCTCGACGAGCGAAGCGACCGCGTCGGACTCGATGCGGAGGACGTTCCGAGCTGCCTCGAGGGCTTTGCTCATCTGGCGCCCCCCGCGGCTCGGGTCTCGTCCAGCGCCCGCCGGATTGCCAGGCAGTCCTCCAGTAGCTTGGGTAGCTCGGCAAGGGCGAGCATGTTCGTGCCGTCGCACAGCGCCGACGCGGGGTCGTTGTGGACTTCGAGGAACACGGCGTCGACTCCGAACGCCACCGCCGCCCGCGCCAACGGCTGCACGAACTCCGGCTGCCCGCCCGAGGCGCTGCCGGCCCCGCCGGGAAGCTGGACGCTGTGCGTCGCATCGAAGACGACAGGGCAGTCGCAGACCTCGCGCATGAGTTTGAGCGACCGCATATCGACCACGAGGTTGCCGTAGCCGAATGCCGCCCCGCGCTCAGTCAGCAGCACTTGGTCGTTGCCGGTGCTGCGCACCTTGCTGACGGCGTGGATCATATCGGCCGGGGCGACGACCTGCCCCTTCTTGATGTTCACCGGTTTGCCCGTCTCGCCGGCTGCAAGCAGCAGGTCGGTCTGGCGGCAGAGGAAGGCCGGGATCTGCAGCATATCCACGACGCCCCCGGCGACAGTCGCTTCCTCGGGGGAGTGCACGTCAGTCAACAGGGGTAGGCCGAAGTCGTCGCGGATCTCGCTCAGGAGACCCAGTCCCGCAGCGATACCAGGGCCCCGGAAGGAGTCGACGGAGCTGCGGTTGGCCTTGTCGTAGGACGACTTGAAGACGAGCGGCAGCGCATACTCGTCCGCCAGTCGGCGCAACGCCTCGGCCACCAGCCGGCAGCCCTCGCGGCTCTCGATGACACACGGCCCGGCAATGAAGGCAAGTGGTTGCCCCTCGCCAATGCAGACAGAACCAACACGAATGTCCTTCATCCTCCGGTCTCCTTGTCCCCAAGTCCCCGCGCGACAGCCAGCTCCCGCACGCGCCGCAAGTCTTCCGGCGTATCCACCCCAATCGAGTCGTTCGGCGTCTCCACAACCTTGATCCGGTACCCATTCTCCAACACGCGAAGCTGCTCCAGCTTCTCGGTCTTCTCCAGGTACGATGGCGGCGTCTTGCCGAAGAAGTCCAGCAGGAATGAGCGGCGGTAGACATACAGCCCCAAATGCTTGAACAGGCAGCGCTCGGCGGTCGCGTCGCGGTGGTGCGGGATCGACTCACGGGAGAAATAGAGCGCCAGCCCGTTGGCGTCGGCGACCACCTTGACGCTGTTCGGGTCGTCCAGCTCGGCAGGATCGGTGAGGCGGACCTTCAGTGTGCCCATGTCGAGCGTCGGGTCGTCGCGCAGCGGCGCAACCGCGCGGTCGATGTCGCCCGGGTCGAGGAACGGCTCGTCGCCCTGCACGTTGACGATCAGCTCGCAGTCCAGTCCCGCCGCGACTTCTGCCACGCGGTCGGTGCCTGACTGGTGGTCGGCGCGGGTCATCCGGGCGTTCCCGCCGAACGCTTGAACGGCCTGGAGGATCCGCTCGTCATCAGTCGCGACAACTACGTCTTCCAGGCATTGCGCTTCGCGGGCGCGTTCGTAGACGTGCTGGATCAGCGGCTTGCCGGCGATGTCGACCAGGGCTTTGGCGTCGAGCCGAGTGGACGCATAGCGGGACGGGATGATGGCTACTGCCCGGCCGTCCCCGGCGGCCGCGGGAGCCGGCGGCGCGCCTTCACCCATGCGGTGAATCAGGTTCGTCGTCGACCGCCCAGGCACCACCGGCACGACGACCACCTCGCCGCCCAATGACCGAACCAGCGGCGCCTCGGGGAGGTCTTCGACCTTGTAGTCGCCGCCCTTCACGTGCGTGGCGGGCTTGACGGCCTGAATCAGGTCGTTGGGCCGAAGCTCGGAAAAGAGCGAAAGGTAGTCGACGCAGTCGAGCGCAGCCAACACTTCAGCACGCTCGTCCTCGGCGACCAGCGGCCGCGTCTCGCCCTTCAGTTGGCGCACCGAGCTGTCGCTGTTCAGCCCCACAACCAGCGCGTCGCCCAGCGCCCGCGCCGCCTTCAGGTAGCGGACGTGGCCGACGTGGAGCAGGTCGAAGCAGCCGTTGGTAAAGACGACTCGCTTGCCTTGCCGGCGTAGCGCGTCGCAGACGGCGGCGATCTCGGTTCGTGACTTCAGTTTGGCGTTCATTCGGTCGGGCACAACTCCAGGAGGTCTTCGCGCGTCGCTGGGCACACGCCGACTTTCTGCACCACCGCTGCGGCGGCAACATTCCCCAAGGCGATGGCTTCCTTGAAGTCGGTCCCGCCGGCAAGCGCAAGCGTGGCCGCCGTCAGGAACGTGTCGCCGGCGCCGCACTCATCGAACACCTGTACCGGTCGGGGCGCGATGTGTTCAACGGAGCCTCGGCGGCCGAACAGCGAGGCCCCCTCGCCGCCGCGGGTGACGACCAGCGCCTCGACGTTCAGTTCAGCAACAAGCCGTTTGCCGGTTTCGATCAGGGAGTCGAGGTCGCAAATCGGCGTGCCGGCGGCCTGTGCCGCTTCGGAGCGGTTGAACGACAGGAGCGTCGCCCCCGCGTAGATGCCCACAGACTCTGGCTTCGGCCCGGCAGTGACCAGGAGCTTCCGCGCCTTCGCGGCGTTGATCGTCTCGCGCACCCAGCAGTTGGTGAGGGCGCCTTTCGCATAGTCGGAAAAGAGAATCCCGTCCACCGAGTCAAGCCTCGAGCGACACGTCGCTGCCAGCGCGTCCGCCACCTCGGCGGCGACCGGTTCTGCCGTCTCCCGGTCCACGCGGAGCAGTTGCTGGCTGCGTGCGAACACGCGAGTCTTTCGCGTGGTGAGTCGGCCCGGAACCTCGACCAGACCTGACAGGTCCGCCCCGACGTCCGTCAACGCCCGTCGCAGTTCGACGGCGGTGTTGTCGTCGCCCACGACTCCGCAGACAACTGCCTTGGCGCCCAACGCGACCACGTTGTGGACTACATTCGCCGCCCCGCCCGGCGCGAATGTGCGCTTGCCCCACTGAACCACCGGCACCGGCGCCTCGGGGGAAATCCGGTCGGTGGCGCCCCACAGGTACTCGTCCAACATCAAGTCGCCCACGACGAGGAGGATCTTGCCCTCGACTCGGTCGAGGATCTGGCTGGCTTGGCTACGTCTCAAGTCTGAGTCTCACTTCCGGGCTGTTGCGTCCCCAGCGAGCTTGTCCCGCAGGCAGGCAAGTTTGGGTGACAGATCGGTCGGCAAGGCGGCGGGACGACACGGACTCCCCGAGCTGCGAGACCAACTCACGGGGGCGGTGCGCTCACTCGGTAGAGTGTAACTCCACACCGGTTCAGCCTCAACGCCTGTCAGCTCTCCCGAGCCCCGAGCCGCGCCACCACCGCGTGGGCCAGCAGCGGGATCAGGATCTCGTGGTGCCCCACCAACTGGTACCCGTCGCCGCCCAACACCTTGGACCGCACCACGGGGTTCAGCGTGGAACGGTAGTGCCGGATGAAGTCGAAGTTGACGCCGGTGAAGCGCTCCACCGGGTGTCCGAGGTTGCGGGCAACGGCGAGTGCCTTCTCGATGATCATCGGCAGGACGACGGCAGACCCGAGGTTCAGGATGACACCGCCGTCGCCGACGCGGGAGACGGCGGCGGCGAAGACGCGGAAGTCGGTGAACGTCGCCTCGCCGATAGCGGCTCCGCTGGCGGAAGGGTGCATGTGGTTGATGTCGGTTCCCACGGCGACATGCACGGTGACGGGGATTCCGAGCCGCGCGCCAGCGGCGAGGACGCTGAGGTGCAGGTTCGGGCCAGTGCTTTCCAGCAAGCGCTCGCCGAGGGCCTCGCCAAGCCCCTTGCCTTGCTCAGCGGCGCCGGCGGCAGACTCGTTCAGGAAGTCGCACGGTTCCTTTGCCATCCCGAAGTCGCCCGACTGCAGCGCCTCGTTCACGTCTTCCGAGGTAATCCCGAACAGTGCTATCTCCACATCGTGGACACTACCCGCGCCGTTGAGCGCCAGCGCGTCGATCACCCCGCGCTCCATCAGGTCGATGAGGACCGGGCTGAGACCGCACTTGATGACGTGGGCGCCCATGCTGACAAGGACGGGCTTGCCGGCTCGCTTGGCAGCGACGATGGCCTCGACCACCGCGCGCAGGTCGGCGCCGGCGAGGATGTTCGGCAACGAGTCGAGGAACGTCCGGAAGCTGGCGTCAGGCGTGGCCGGCGAGGCGAAGTCCTCCGTGCGGACTTTGCTGGGGCGCCCCGCGATGGTGGACGGAGTGGTCTTGGTCAGGTCTGCAATGGGGTATCGAGTCGGCATCGTTCTGCTCCTGTTCGCCGCGTGCAATGGCTTGCCTTCAAGGCGCGCTACCCGTCCCTGCGGGCAAAGAGGGTGAGCGTGTCTCGTGCGTACCCGAACTCCTCGAACTGGGCTACCACGCGGTAGTGCTCCCGAGTGTGGGTGAGGAAGCGCTCGTACTGGCGCCGCAGCTCAGTCAGTCTGCCCGGATCCGCGGTGAGAAAGTGGTTGGGCGCAATGGCGACGACTCGTGGTCGGTCCGCCAACAGCTCGTACAACCGGTGTTCGTTGACCACCGGCAATTGCCGGCGCCGAGCGTCGCTCCACCCGGGGTGATACGCGTACCGGCCCATCAGCAACTCCGGCGGCAGCAGGTTGCGCTTGGACTCGACGGCCAAATACGGCTCCAATGTCAGCAGCCACTGGTCGCTGGGCGCATACTGCCGAACCACTGCCGCTGCCTGGCGAAGCTCGCCGAGCGCCGAGCGTCCCCCTGTCCAGTCAAGGCGGTGAGCCCCGCGCACCGGCGCAACAAACAGCGGAAGCAACAGCACCACAAACCGCCAACTCGGTCGCAGGCGCCACAGCCCGCCTCCCCCGCCCTTCCGCTCGACTCTCGCGTCCCTGTAGTCCTTGCTGTCGCTTCCGTCCCTTTGCCCCCAAAGCAGCCCAACCACCTGCCCAGCCGCCACACACAACAACGGAAACACAATGGTCTGGTACTCCTCGTACGGCCGCCGCGTCAGCAGATGCCCGAGCGCCACCGGCACAGCCACAGCCAGCAACGTCGTCGCCTCCCGCGGGAAGCGTGGGCGCCGAGCGTGCGTCACCCGGCGGGCGCCCCAACACAACCCGACAAGCGGCAGCCAGTACAGCAGTCCGGTCCGGACGACCGACGCAAACTTCTTGAACAGCAGCACCGAGACGCCGTAATCCTCATGCCCGCCCACGTAGTACTGCGTCAGCCCGGGGATGAACGCTCCCATCGGGAGATAGAGCTGCTCCAGCAGGCGACCGCCGCTCAGCGCGCTGAGCCACGCGCCAACACAGGCCAACGCCGTCAGAGTCGCCAGTGCCCGCGCGGCGGCAGCCGTGCGGGTCCGTCGGTCCATTCCTTCCAGGATCGCTGCGGCAAAGACCGCCGGCAGTGCGCTCAACCGGGTCAGCGTCGCCAGGAAGAAGAACGCCTGTGCCGTGCCGAATCGTCGCGCCGCGCACGCCCAAGCGCCGCCCAAGAGGAAGAGCGCGGCAAGCGGGTACGTTTTCACAATGGTCAGGTGGTACAGCGTGTACCAGTTCACCGCGAAGCACGTGGCGACGAACGCGGCGCCTGCCCACCCACCCAGCCGCTTGGCGAGCCCGACCGACAGCGCCATTGCCGTTAGCGACCCCACGACCGCCGTCAGCCTGCCCAAGAGCAGACTCCCGCCGCTCAACGCTTGGAGCGGTCCGTACAGGTACAGCGCCAGCGGCGGTTGGGGGAACAGGAAGTCGCGGTAGGGGACGTGCCCGGTGCAGGCCAGCTTCGCCGCGTA
Organism: Armatimonadetes bacterium CG06_land_8_20_14_3_00_66_21; assembly: GCA_002779825.1. Taxonomy (GTDB): domain Bacteria; phylum Armatimonadota; class Abditibacteriia; order CG2-30-66-41; family CG2-30-66-41; genus CG2-30-66-41. Next base: position 16,338 of record PEVN01000021.1, read on the forward strand.
GAGGTACCAGCCACCGTCGTTGAAATGCCCCCCGACGACGAACAGGCCCATGACCGCACAGGTGACGACTGCGCACCCGCACACGAGTCGGCGGCACCCGCTCTCCGAGCGGGCAGCGCCTTCGGTCGGCGGCGTCATTGCGTCCGCGCCCATAATCGCGCTGTCGCTTCCTGGACTGCCTCGACGCTGATCTGTTGCATGCAGTCCGGATCGCCTCGTCGTAGCGCCACAACCGACTCGCGCTCGCCGCACAGCGGTCCGGTCTCCTCCGGCCGGGTCGGTCCGAACAGCACAACGGTCGGCGCGCCCATGGCGGCCGCGAGGTGCGCCATGCCCGAGTCCAAGCCGACGAACAGCCGAGACCTCTGGACCAGCGCCGCCGCCCCGAGCAGGCTGGTCGTCCCACCCCAGTCGACAACGCTCTCAGGCGCGTCATCAGCCGGGGTGAGGAAGGGCGACGCGCCTGCGAACAACACTGTCGCTCCATAGGTTCGGGCCAACCACGCTGCCAAGTCCAGGAACCGCTCTCGCGGCCACTGCCGGTGCGAACGCCGCGCGGAGGCGCCCGGCGCCAGGACGACCAGCCGACGGCAATCGGTTCCAGGCAGCTCAGCGAGGCGGCGCTCGATCGCCGTGTGCACCTCGGCGGGCGGCTCAATCATCCCAGCGTACGTCCGGCGTGGTGCTTCGCAACCGAGGCTCTCCACGAGGCGGAAGTTGTTTGCGGCCGAGGGGGGGCCGTCTTTGGGCACGCGATGGGTCAACACAGAGTCCAGCAACGCGCCGCCGAAGCCGGCCCGCACGCGCGCGCCACTGAACCGAACTGCAAGGAAGTGGAACGGCGCTTGTGAGAAGCACACCGCAAGGTCCGGCCGGCGTTGCCTGACCTGCCGGGTCAGGCTGCACAGCCCGCGCAAGCTGACCTTGCCTGGCCAGAGCGTCTCATCCACCAGCGGCGAGTTGCCCACCAATTCCGCAAGCGCCGGTCGCATCACGGCCGTGAGGCGCGCTCCCGGCCAACGCTGCCGAAGCGCGTCGAGGGCGGGCAGCGAGAACAGCAGGTCCCCAACCTGGCTGAGGTGAAAGGTGACGAGGCGCTCAACACAGTCCGGCGTCACTGCGGCTTTGCCACGCACAACAGCCGCCCTCCCCAATCGCGCGCCTGCAGCAGTCGATGGAAGCGGGAAGCGCCGCCGGCGTTGCTGTCACCGCTCATCGTCCGCAGGAGCCCCGGCTCAAAGCCGCCAGCGGCCAGGCATCGCTTCAGCGAGTTGTGCTCGAAATGCCAACAGTGCTCCCACGGGTTCAGGTGCCGCCACCGCTGTCCGTCGTGTCGCGTCTTCGCCAGCCACCAGCACTTCAGACGCACCGTGGGGGCGCCGTAGTTGGGCACTTCGGTCACAAGGCGCCCTCCAGGCCGCAACGCCCTTTGCAGCTTGCGCAGCGCGGCGAGGGGATCAGGCAAGTGCTCCAGCACGTGCCAGAGGGTAATCACGTCGAAGCCACCTACAGGCAGCTCCGCCGCCATCAGCTCAGCCACCATGACCTCGACACCGTGCCGCTGCCGAGCGTGTTCCGCCCAGCGAGACGACAGGTCGAGTCCGCTGACTTCGTAGCCCGCCTCCTTCGCCACGCTCAGGAACGTGCCTCCCCCCGCGCCGACGTCGAACAGCGCTCCCGGCGGCAAGTGCGGCCGGATGACCTGCATCCGGTCCGTGCACCGGCGACGCAGGCCGTCCTCAGTCGAAGCCAACCTCAGGTAGTCCGCCGAATCGTAGCGAGCCACCAAAGCCTGTTGATCGGGTGGCGGGTCGGTGCGGACGAGTCCGCATTCGCCGCAGCGCCACAACGTGAAGCTCCGCGCCGTCAACTCGACCGCGGCGGTGCAAGCGCAATGGAGGGGACACTCGACAGACGCAGCACTCAGCATGGTCCGCAATGATAGCAGAATCCGAGCGAGCAGTGATCCGCAGGACGCCCAGCCAGCGCGGCCGCCGCCGGAGCGGTGCGCAGGCGCGAGGGGGCAGCGCAGAAACGCCTCGGCACAAGATGCAGAAAGGCCTGTGCTGAGAGTGACGCCGAGAAAGAGGCAATCGCCCGAGAGCCGCACTGACAGATGACAGAGTCCACACTTGTTCAAGTATGGCCTAGCCGGCGGCGCAGCTCAGCCGTCACGATGGTGAACAACTGCGCTTCCCAGCGGAACGCGAAGGCGCGTGCCGGCTGGTATCGTGGTTCAGCGGGCGCTGAAACTTCCCTCAGCACATTGCGGGCAGTGAGCTTGCGGGTCTGGCGCCTGGCTGCCTGTGGCGACATGCGGAGGGCGTCCATCCAGTCGGTGACGGTGGTTTGCGGCCGTTGAAGACTAACGCCCAGCATCTCGAGGCGCCGCTCATAGGTGTACGCAGTGAACGCCCGGATGAAGTCCACCTCCGAGGGACCAAGGGAGGTAGAGGCAGGCCACACTTGTTCAAGTGTAGTATCCGGTCCCCGGCGGAGGAGGGGCGCGAGCCACTTGAGGAGGGTGTCTGTGAACGCCTCGCCTTCAGGCTCGGTCAAGCGGCAGAACACGCGCCGGCCTTCACGTCGCGTGGCAACCACGCCGTTCGTCCGAAGGAGGGCCAGGTGCTTCGACACCAATGGCAAACTCAGGGACAACCTGTCAGCGAGCTGTCCCACTGTGCACTCCGAGTTCCGGGTGAGTAAGCGCAGTACCCGGAGTCGGGGTGCCGAAGCCAATACCCGGAACAGCCTCACGAGATCGCTCATCAGAGCTCTCCTTGCTTCAGTCTATACTTGAACAAGTTTGACCAGGATTGTCGCCAGAGTCAAGCGGTGTCATTCTACTCGCGAAGGTTAGGAATACACCGAAGCTATTGCACAAGTTCGACGCCTCTGCGTGCACAGCAGTGTGTTGGGT
>PEVN01000467.1 GCA_002779825.1 Armatimonadetes bacterium CG06_land_8_20_14_3_00_66_21
CGCCTCCAATCCTCGACCCATCACACCGGCGCCAAACGCGTGTAGCTCCTCCACAAACCGATGTTCGAACGCGATCGGGTTCTTCGTCCGACCGTCCAGCAAATGCTCCGCAAACACCCCCGCCAGCTTGTCGGCCAACCCCTCCACCTCGTGCCTGAGGTGCTTCCGCAACTCCTCCTGCAGTTCCTCCCGATCCAAGAGCTTCTCGCGATTCATGGCTGCATCCTCTGCTGTGACGTGTGCTATGATCACCCCAGATCAGAGACTACCCCAACCCTACCCAAATCCAGCCGTTCCGGCTACAATTGACCCCCGTAATTCTGGGATGCGCCCCCTCAGCAACGTCAAACAGATTGGCCTGGGGCTGCTGATGTACGCACCGGACTACGACGAGCGGCTCCCCGCTCAGGAGCCTTGCCATCGAGACCAAACTACCCCCGACTGGACCTATGGGGTGGGATGGATCACGGACAAGATCACGCCCTACGTCAAGAACGCCCAACTCTACCAGTGCGCCAGCGATGACGACTGCGAGGTGTCCTACGGCTTCCCGCGCCGCCCCTTCGGCGGCTGCACCAATGACGCGACCCACTCGCGCAAGCTGGGCAGCTACCAGGCGCCAGCCACCAGCCTGATGATGACGGAGGGTGTCTGGGTGGCCCGGACCGCCAGCCCATGATCGGCTGGGCCCCGAGAGTGTGGTCGCCGGACTGGGAGGTCGGCAACACCGGCCCGGTGTACAACGACAACTGCTGCTACGGTCCGGAGTGTCGCCACAACGAGGGCGCCAACTGCCTCTACGCAGAAGGGCACGCGAAGTGGCAGAAGCAGACTTGGTAGCGCCGCGCACGGACTTGGTTCCTGCGGCTTCCGGGATTCTGTGGCTGACCTTCCTGTGCGGGGCGATGTCGTTCTGCCCGCGCGGATCGGTCGACTGCGGCACCCGGAGGTCTCTTGGCGTCTGGTCTCGTGGATAGAGCAGCAATGCTATAGGCGCACGAACGGTCGCCAAGCGACGGAATCGCTTCCTGGCACGGGGCGGTCCCCCGACCGTCCCGCAAGGCCCGACCGGAGGTCTCCTGGTCTTCGGGAGACCTCCGGTCGCAGGAGTGTCGCGGTCGGGGGACCGCGACACAGCAGCAGTCTCACGCACTCCCTGGGCCAGGGGACAGCCGTCGCGGCTCAGGAGGGCGTAAGCGCCGCGAGGGCGGTGTGCGGTGGCGTCGTGCTAGGCTCAGTAGTTGATGTTTCTGAAGGCGACCACGGAGCCGGAGGCGTTGAAGATCTGCGCATAGACGCGCTGGGCGTTTGCCGCGCCCAGCGTGCGCTGAATCCTGAGCGTGTGCTGGCCGTCCGGGCCGATCTCGGCCGCGCTTGCCTCTTTGACCTCGCCGTCTCCGTTGAGAGCACGCGCCCCTTGGGCCATACGCACGCGACCGCCCTGCGGCACGCCGTAGAAACTCTCGTCGATAGTGTACAGCGACCCCACCGTCGGCTGGGCCGGTTTCAGCGTCAGCCTGATTGCAGGTGGAGTATCAACGGGGGCTACGGTCTGCGGCTCGCCTTCATCGTCAGAAGGAGACCAGGGCACTTCGACGCGTAGGGCGCCGCTGGGAGAGAGTATGCCGTCTTCGCTGATCGTAGCTGCTACCGGGCTCCCGCTGACGGCGCGAATGATCCCAAGGCTCCACACGCGGACGCTGGGAGTGAGCTGAGGCGTCTTGCCCTTCGTCGCGGGCGGCGGAATGACACCGCGGATGCTCTGGAGGAGGGCCGCCTCGAGGTCCCACGCGGCCTGGGGGGCCCCTCCCTCCTTGAGGACACTGCAGTACTTGGAGTAGGCAGCGTAGCCGCCGAAACAGGCTCCGGTCATAATCCCCGCGCCTACCTGCACCCCCGGTACGAGCGCCACCGCCAAACCGATTGCCGGGCATAGCCCAGTAGCAAACGCGCCCCGTGCAGCCTGTTCGGCCTTGTTCACAACGTCGCACGTCGCGCCATGGAGTGTCGAGAAGCCGTGAAGCACAGCCTCAATGGCCTGAGTGCCGAGTCAGCGCCCGCCCCCTCGTCTCGTTCACTGCTCGCCGAGACTCAACTCGCGGGAACGGTTGCAGAAGCTGACTGAAGACGCTACAAGACCGGGTCTGCATGGAGGAGCCTCCTGGACGCGCAACCTGCGCCGCGTGAGGCCCGCATCGCGCGACACATCTTGGACAGGAGTGGGAATATCCGATGAGCACACTGGCAAGTAGGGCAACGCTTCTTGCGGCGATGGTCCCGCTCAGTGCCCGCGGGCAGGAAGCAACGATCACCGTGCACACCGACCGGCCGGGTCACGTGGTCTCGCGCTACCTCACCGGGGCCTGCCTCGAGGACGTCAACCACGAGGTTTACGGCGGGCTCTACAGCCAGATGCTCTACGGAGAGAGCTTCCAGGAGCCCGGCCAGTCCGTGCCGCCGGCCGGCTTCAGGGCGTCTGGCGGCTCCTGGCGCGTGTCCGGCGGAGAACTCCACGCCGCGGCGCAGGTGCTGCGCCTGGGGCGGCATCGGCACAACTGGACACTGCTGAAAGACACGCCGTGCGAAGTGCCGGTGGGCCGCTGGATTCCGCTGACGGTGAAGATGGCCGCTCACGCGCTGGAGGTGTTCGTGTCGGGCAAGAGCGTCGTCCGCTTCGACGACGTGGATCAGCCGCTCACCTCGGGCACGGTGGGACTGCGGCCATGGGAACGCGGGGCGCGGTTCCGGAACCTCTGGGTCAAGACGGGGGAAGCGGTTGAGCCGCTCCCGTTTGCCGCCACCTCCGACGACAGCGGCGAGGTCAGCGGCATGTGGCGCGTGCTGAAACGCGGGTCCGCGACGGGGCGCTGCACGCTGGAGCGCGACTGCGCGTTCGTCGGGCGGCAGAGCCAGCACCTCGCGTTCGTGGGCGGCGAGGGTGAGTTCGGCATCGAGAACCGGGGACTCAACCGCTGGGGCTTGCATGTGGAAGGCGGCAAGCCGTACCAGGGCTGCGTGGTGCTCAAGGCGTCGCCGGCGGCCGACCTCTTCGTAGCGCTGGAAACCGGGGACGGCGGCGCGGTGTTGGCCGAGGAGAAGCTCGAGGTGGCGACCCACGACTGGCAACGGTACGACTTCTCGCTCACGCCGACCTCGACGGCCGACGGCGCCCGGTTGGCGCTCAAGCTGAAGCGCCCCGCCGCGGTGTCGGTGGGCTACGCGTTCCTGCGGCCCGGTGAGTGGGGGCGTACAAAGGGCTGCCGGTGCGGCGCGACGTGGCGGAGGCGTTGATCGACCAGGGACTCACCGTACTGCGCTACGGCGGCCCGATGATCAATCACCCGGAGTACCGCTGGAAGAAGATGATCGGTCCGCGCGAGCAGCGGCCGCCGCATCGCAACACATGGTATCCGTATTCGTCCAACGGCTGGGGGATCCCGGACTTCCTGGCGTTCTGCGAGGCGGCGGGGTTCCTGGCGATCCCCGCGTTCAACATGGACGAGACGCCGGGAGAGATGGCGGACTTCGCCGAGTACGCCAACGGCCCGGCTGACAGCACGTGGGGCGCGCGGCGGGCGGCCGACGGCCACCCAGAGCCCTTCGGTCTCCGCCATATCGAGCTTGGCAACGAGGAGCGGGTGGACGACAGCTACTTCGCGAAGTTCGCACCGCTGGCCGAGGCAATCTGGGCGCGCGACCCGCAGACGATCGTGGGGGTGGGTGACTTCGTGTACGGGCAGCCGATTGCCGACCCGCTGAAGGTGGAGGGAGCGGCTTCCGGCATTCGGAGCCTCGCAGCACACCAGAGGATCCTGCAGCTTGCCCAGGCGCACGGCCGAGAGGTGTGGTTCGAGGTGCACGTGGGTACGGACGGGCCGCGACCGGACGCCACGTTCGGGGCCCTGTTCTCGTATCTCGACGCTCTGACGAAGCTGGCCGACGGCGCGAAGTTCAAGGTGGTTGTCTTCGAGTTCAACGCGGGCAACCACACGCAGAAGCGCGCGTTAGCCAACGCGTTGGCCCTCAACGCCCTCGAGCGCGACGGGCGAGTCCCCGTAGCTGTCTCGGCCAACGCCCTGCAGCCCTACGGTCAGAACGACAACGGTTGGGACCAGGGCCTGCTGTTCCTGAATCAGTCGCAGGTCTGGCTGCACCCGCCGGGCTGGGTGACGCGAATGGTCTCGACGAACTACCAGCCGCGGCATGTGCCCGTGGACGTGAGTGACGACGCCGGCCTCGGTGTCTGCGCTGCCCGCAGCGCCGACGGCAAGGTGCTGGTCGTGCGGGTTGTCAACGTCGGTGACCGGCCGGTGCCGGCCGCGTTGCGCCTGGAGGGCTTCGCGCCGTCGAAGCCGGTCGCACACGTGGAGGAGTTGACCGCGCCGCTTGACGCGCGGAACACCGCGGACGACCCGACCACCGTGCAGCCGCACGTGACCGACTGGCAACACGAGTTCGCCCACGGCGAGGTCCGTCGCGTCTTCCTCGCGCACGGGTTCACGGTCGTACGGTTCGAGTAGCTCCGCTCCGCCACACCTTGCACGCCACGTCGTTCAGGAGCTTGCCGGCTACAACCGTCAGCATGCCCTGCTGCGCGGTTGCTTGCTGCCGGTCCGTCACTTTACCGGTGTACGTGTCCCACCACTCAACCTCGTACTGCCCCTCCGGCACGCCGCTCAACGTGAACTGGCACGGCGCAATCTGCCTGAACTCCTCGCCCTGGACGTAGTTGAACCAGTTGTACCGCTCGTTCTTCAGCCACACGAGGGCGGCCAGTCCGTCGGCTTTGGCGGGGTCGCACTGGAGCGCGTAGACCTGAACGCCCGGGTCGGTGCGGCGGCGGTAGTCGGGCAGGCGGTACTGGACGTAGAGCCAGTCGTTGCCGTCGTTGACGACGCGGAGGGTGTGCTTGCCTTGGGGCACGTCGAGCGGGTAGTCGCCGTTGTACTCGTTGAGGGTGTCGGTCTTGCCGGCGCCGTCCGGGTCGGCGAAGTCCTTGTCGATCTTGAGCGCTCCGTCGAGGTAGACCTTGAGCGCCGCGCCGCCGTGGCCGGAGACGCCGGTTACCGTCACGATGAACTTGCCGGCGGCGGGGTAGTCCACCTCGAACGTCGCCGGGTTGTGGAGCGTCGGGTGGTTGCGGGTGCCGTGGAACACGCGGGCGAGGCGCCCTTCCGGCTCGACCGTTCCGTCGGTGCTGACGACGAATGTGTTCGGCTGGTTGAAGGGCGCCGGCTCCCAACTACCGCGGTCCGGGTCGAGGTTCAGCGCCTCCAACCGGGCGGGCGGCGCCGTGCCCGCGTAGCGTAGGTCTCCGACCTGCGCCCGCCGGAACTCGGCCTTGTTGAACGGGACACCCTTCACGAACTCAGCAACCGGCTTGAGCAGCGAATACAGGTTGTTGGGCTCGACGTAGTTGTCCCACCACCACAGCATCGCCGTGCCGCACGCCTGGGAGACGACGCCTGACCAGAGCCCGTTGTGCAGGTGGATGCCGTCCTTGTCTTCCCGCGTGCCCTCCGCCAGAGTGCCGGTGCCGAACTCGCCGAAGTAGTGGGGCTTCTTGAAGCGCTCCGCCTTCTCGTAGCAGACCTCGGACATGAACTTCGCGGCATCGCGAGCGCCGTACTGGTGGCTCTGGATGTAGTCCAGCTCCGGCAGTTCGTCCACCTTCGGGTCGCCCTGGTGCCCGGCCCAGCTTGTGGTGATCAAGTGGTCGTACGGATCGAGCTGCCGCAGGTAGCGGGCCATGTCGCGATGCCACGGCACCGAGGTCTCGCTGATGTACCTCTCGATGATGTTGACTTCGTTCCAGAACTCCCACGACAGCACCGCCGGGCTGTACGACCAGCGGGCGACGAGGTAGCGCAGCCGCCGCTTGAAGAACTCCAGCGCCTGCGGGTTGGTGAAGAAGTCCTCCGGCGTTTGGCACGGGCCGCCGTGCGCGGCGCTGTAGGGGCAGTTCTGCCAGGCCGGATAGGGGTCTTTGATCCGAAGCGAGTTGAAGGAGTCGATGCAGAACATGACCCGGATGCCGAGCTTCTCGGCTTCGTCGAGCACGTAGTCCAGTCGCCAGGAGTTGGCCAGATCGTACCTGCCAAGGCCGGCGCGATCGCCGTCGTCGCGCTTGATCCGCTCCAGCGAGA
>PEVN01000139.1 GCA_002779825.1 Armatimonadetes bacterium CG06_land_8_20_14_3_00_66_21
CCCACCCACTGGATGAAGTCCTTGGTCTGGTCCAACTCGCCGGTTTTGTAGAGGTGGTAGAAGTCCGGCGACAGAAGCCCATACCGGTCTTCCAGCACTGCGAGTTCCGCCTCCAGCCCGTGAATGTCCTCGACAATCTCATGGAGTCTCAACGCAGTCTTCACCACCTTGCGATAGCCGAGAAGGCACTGTCATGGCGCCTCCTCGGTCGCTTACCAACCGGATTCTACCGGCGCCAAGCATTGCCGTCAAGCAGGAAGCCGCTGCGGGTACGCCGCGCCTGCGGATTTCCCAAACTGGCGCAGAGGCGGATCACGTGGAGTGCAGCCGGTTCGCGACCTCGCTGTCCCCCGTACCCAATCCCCCCGCCGCCTCCGTAACCGCCTCAGTGACCTTCCACGGCACCTGGACCATGCGGTAGGTCCACGGTCCGTCGTGCCGCCCCTCGTGGTTGACGGCGTTGGTCCAGCGTGCCTCGCCACCCACCGAACAGCATGTGGCGTGGCGGCAGGGAACGTAGTGGGACACCTTGAGCTCAGGTTCGAGATGCTGCCGGCGAAGTCGCCTCATGGCGTGGCGTCTTCCCGACCACGCACGCTTCGCAGAACTGCTGGCCAAACGCCGTCACTTCGATCACTCTGTACTCAAACTCCAACCCCCCTGCGCCGCACGCGGATTCGTCCCGGCGGATCATCTCCTTGAACTGTAGATCGCTCTTCAGTCCCTCGTATTGCTGGTACGCCAGACCCGTCAGGTCGCGGGCCCGAAGAAGTCCGAGCCGCACAAGGTTGTCAATGTAGCTGTCGCCCAGTACATCGTGTTCCACGCCCGCCCTTCGACCGATATCTGAGTGGTGGCGAGCCAGTATCCGAATCGCCCCCGAATGCTCGCGTCGCCGACTGCCACAGGCCGAAGTGCCGGCCATCGAGAACATGCAGGAGGTGAGAACGATGTTGGCTGAACGCGTCAAGGAATAGACCAAGGAATGGTGGGAGGGCGGCATGCAGCAAGGCAGACAGGAAGGCGAAGCCCAGCTATTGGCGCGGCAACTGGAGCGCAAGTTCGGTCCCCTCGAGGCCACGGACCGTCGCCGGATCGCCGAAGCCGATGCGGACCGGTTGCTGATGTGGGGCGGACGCGTGCTGACGGCGTAGCGGCTGGAGGACGTGTTCGACGCCGCCAAAGCGTGCCCTCTGTGTGTGTGGCGTTCCGGGGGTCAGCAGGAACCGCCAACTCGGCAATACGCAAGTGAGGGGATTGCTTACTTCCGCCGTGGTTGCCCGCCCACGGGGGTCCGAATGAACGGGCTGCCGTCATACGTGGCAGCACTTGGGAACGACGCTGATCCGCTCTTGCGGAGGTTCCCTGTGAGGGCGCTTACGCCCGGGGCCGCCTTTTTGAGGCGAGCTCTCCCCGCAGCCCTCTTCGCCTCGGCCCGGAGTAGCCGTGCGTAGCGGCTTGCCGTAGTAGGCCTGTGCCCATCGGTTCTCGTGGCCAGCACGAGAATCTCCAGAATGTCGCTCTCCGTCAGGTTCCTCAACGGGCCGGACTGGCCGATCAGCGTCGCGACAAAGCGCTCTGCCTCCGAAACGCTGCAGCCACCTTCCGTCGCGAAAAGTGCCGCCGCCCGATCTACAAAGTCTGTGCTGAAGGCTCTTGGCGCTGTGCGCAGTCTCGCCTTGCGCCTTCGGCTCGCTTCCCTGCGTCTCACAAAGTCAGTGCTGGAGGTTTTTGACACTGCGTCCCTCGGGCGATGGTAGTCGCGCTGCTTATCGGGAGCAATACTGCCGGGATTATACTCCGGGGCACGTGGGAGATCAAAGCCCTCACTTTGCCGCTCTGCGTTGTCGCCTGGTGGCGCTGCAGGGCCCACACCGCGCCCATCCCCCCCCGCTAACGCCTGATGGGAGGCAAGGCGCGCTCGAGTGGCGGCTTCGTCTTGGTCCGCTCAAGTATCTCCCGCACGATGTCGTGCCCCGCGCGCTCACTGGCGATGGTGACGCCGAGAATCGGCCCGTTGCCGAGATCGTAGTCACCGCGGCGATACTTCCACCGGGCGTCGGTTCCGGGGTTCACGGAGTCGGGGAACGCGGAAAGCACTTCAGCAAGCCAGTTCTGGTCCAGCGCAGGGCAATAGCGGTACGGGAAGAGCTGGTGTTGCAGGTGCTTTCGGATGCTGTCTTTGTCAAACACCCACGAACCTGTCGCTTTGCTCAACTTGCCCCAGCAGAGCCAATCCGCCCAATCCGAGAACGAGAGCTTTGCCTGGATGCAGCCCCAGAGGTTGCACTTCCAGGAGTCTCTGTTGCCGAAGCAGAAGATCGGGGGATGGAGGGACTTCTCGCGTTCACGGTAACACCGAAGGAAGTGGAAGACGGTATTCCATTCTGTCCTGCTTCCATCCACGTAGAGGAGGCGGTTGCGCTGGCCCTTGCTGAGTTCCCAAAACGTGAGCAACGAGCCGACCTCGTCACAATCGTAGGTCACGCGGTGCCACTCAGCGGCGGCGGTCTGGTAGGTGGCGAATGTGTGGTGGTTGGAGGCGTGCCGGAATGCAGCAGGGAAGTTCGCCGAGGAGGAGTTCTGGAAGTCGACGGTCAGTCCGGATGCAGGGGGTGAGGGCAGCTCACACGCCAAAGACTGTTTGCCGTCAGACGGGTCGGATGCCGACGTGAGCCGCTGTGCGCCACACGCTGGGCAGAAGCGAAAGGCAGATTCGAGCACAGACCCGCAGTTCGAGCACACCGAAGGGCTTCGTTCCACCACCGTCGGCTCTTGGACCACAAACACGTTCCCGCAGGAACACTTGCCCTTCTGTCCGAGCTTGCTTCGCGGGACCGGGTACTGCTTCCCGCACTGCGAACACGTCACGGTCACGTTGTCAGTGGCCATTGGCTCTCGCTCCTGGTTGTCGGTGCACCACAACCCGCTGTTCGCCCGGTCACCTACCGCCTCCCATGATCCGGTCGAACTCAGCCTGCGCCTCCCGCTTGCTCTCTGCCATCTTGGCGTCGAGTTCCGCCTGTATCCGCGCCTCGAAGTCTTCGTCGCTCTCCAGCATCCCTTCGGCTTGCAGAGCTTTCACCGCCAGCGGCCACCGTGACCGCGCCTGCACGAACGGCATTCCAGTGATAGCGTCCATGCTCACGAACGTCTCGGACAGCGTGAAGTTGACCTTCGGCACGAAGTCGGTGCCGTTCTCAGACGACTGCACCACGTGATACTTGCAGCAGAACAGCAGCAGGAAGCCGGCGACGCCCAAGCAGACGCAGAGTGCGGAACTGGCGCCGAGTCTGTGGCGTCGTGGCGGGTCGAGTTCGGGTGGCGGCGCCTGCACGCGAACGGGCCCGCTCAGTATCGGGTCCGGCTTCTTCGGCTCCGGTGGCGGTGCATTGGCACACCGCGGACAGTCCTTCTCGAACGAGTCCAGCGAGTATCCACACTTGGGGCACAACATGGCGACACTTCCTTTCGCCTGCCAGCTATCGTTCTATCACGTGATTCTTCGTCCTGGTCCACAGCCCTGCCCTTAGATTCGAGTCAGCATCCGTCTACACCTTCCTCCCAGTTTGTGTCCACAGCGGCTTCCGGACCGGGGTGAGTATAGCCGACCAGGCCGCTGTTGCACACTGGCGGATTCGGCCGCGACGGGCTCGCCGTGGGATTCTCGCTGTCTGCTCTTCTTCACCATAGCCTCACCGTCGCATCTGTTGACCGTGCAGCAGAAGGTTAGCCGAGTTCCTGCGCTGGCGCAATTGGGTGCGTGGCCCGGGTCAGACTCACACCCTCAACTCCCACGCCGCACCACACACGCGGCAAAGACAGTCAGCCTTGATGCCGTGGTCGCAATGGCAACCCAAACCACAAGGTGCTGCCTCCCCCCGGCTCGCTGTCCACGCCGACTCGCTCGCCATGGGCTTCGCGGTGCCCATAGATACCCATCAGCTCGCCGCCAGTGGTGCTCGGAACTCGGGAAAGCCTTGAAGCTGCGAGAGGGTCACCCACCTTGTGTTACTGTCGGTCATGGCCACGTTCGCGCCCGCCAAGTGGCGTGCAGTGGGGCGAAGTGCTCCGGTCTTCTGGTTCTCGTCGCAGTCGAATAGCAGCACGGCTTGCCCGGCCCGTTCGCGAGGTAGGCCTGCAACGATGGGGTTGATGGCGTATCCTGCCTCCGGCGAGGATGGGCATGTCAGGATACTGTCAGAGCCCACATACCGGGCGATCTCGGCTCGCCAGTTGCTGCATGTGGGGAAAGTGCCGTTGTCCTGCTCGTACATCATGCAAGCCAACGCGATCTGCTTGAGGTTAGACCGGCAACTACTCAGCTTGGCGCGCTCTTGCGCTGCCCACATGACAAGCGGTCGTAGGTGCTTGGTCGCGAACTCGCCGTCGTCTCTGGTAATGGGACGCTGGTCTCGTGCGTGTTGCAGAATCCCGTGGATTCGCCCGATGCGGTCGTGCACCTGGGCGGGGAACACAGCGCAAAGGCGACGCAACTCCTCCTCGTCGATGCTCGGAATGGTCAGACCCAGCAAGTCTGCTTCGCGCAGTGGATCGGCAACCTCAAGCAGTCTGCGGTAGTCATCGATGAGACTCAGCCATCCGCCCGAGTAGAGGTAAGCCAGCACCTCGCCCATGGAACCGGGACCGAACTCCTTGCGTGTCGGTAGCTGGAGCGTCGCGGTCACCTGAGACTGCCAGTTGGGATTCGCGACATCGAGGACCAGATGGGCGTAGTCTTTCACCCAAAGCCACAGTGCTTTCTTGGAGGGGGCGAAGTAATGGACCAAACACACAGGGCACGGCCTTGTCAAGCAGTAGTTGATCCACTTGACCTTTGCTGAGTAGCTGAAGCATTCGTCGGAAGGGATGGGAGCATCCGTGCCTTTCACCTGAACGTCCAGCAGCATGCCTGTGGGGCGCCTCTCCTCGAACACCTCCACCCGCAAGTCGGTCCCGTAGTCGGGCTGCACATCCTCGACGGTCCATTCGCGCGGGAAACACCCACGCACCCAATCACGCGACTCTTGCTCCAGGGTGTGACTTCGCGGACGTTCGGGCAGACAAGGGCGGTTCATCTGAAGGTGCCTCCTCTTCGTGATCGGATCCCGCGGTCACCTGTTTCTTCCTGCATAACCCTCTCCTTTACCTGCCGCGCACCGATGGGTCACCGCGGTTGATACGCCGTCGCGTTCACGACGCATGGTGCCCGGGTTTCCCGCGCGAGGCAAGCGCGGATGCTGGTGGCGCTTGGCGTGAGTTGACCCCAGAGAGCACGAAGCCAAACCCACATTCGCCATTCGGCGCGTGATGCACTGCGGCACCCAACGGTCTCGAACCGAGCGTCGGTGCGGTTGCGGCTGCAGGCGGTTGGTATGCACGGTGTCGCGCGTTGCACCCGCGAGCACGAATCCGGGACCTGCTGCTCCCGTGGGCGCCTTGCACTCGGTGCCCGCGGCTGATCGTCGATGTTGTAGTGGCTTGCGAAGGCTGATATCATGTGAGACGGCACGTTGCAGCATGTTGCGGGACCCCGTTTCAGAGGCGCCGCGCTATTGCTGAGCGCGCAACGACCGGTTGCAGCCGAGAGGAGCTTCCGCAACGGCTGGAGAGACCCGTTTCAGCCGTTCTGAGCCGTTGCCACCGTTGCGCCGCCCGGTCTTGACTGCAACCGGGCGGCGGCGGGCGTCCCGGAGTCCAACTCCGGGACGAACAACGATTTGCCCCGCCCTGCAATCTGCAATCTCAGATCCTCAATCTGCAATCCCAAGGAGGTTTTCACCATGAGAGTCGTCCGAGATCCAGAGGCATTGTTGGCGCGGAGTCAACAGGCGTTTGCGGCTGAGGCGGCCTGCGAGCAGCCGGCGTGGAAGCTGCCGGGACCGTTGCGGCAGGATTGGGAGACGGCGGCGCAGCAGTTGCGCGTCGCCCAGGACGCGATTCCGCCGACGGAAAGCGAGCGCACCCGGGCGCAACGGGCGTTCGAGGCGGCGATGGATGAGGCGGAGGACACCATTCGGGAGGCGAAGCGTCGGTTGCGCGGCCTGCTGCAAGGGGCGGAGTTGGAGGCGGTGTTGGCGGCGTATCAACTGCAAGCGC
>PEVN01000100.1 GCA_002779825.1 Armatimonadetes bacterium CG06_land_8_20_14_3_00_66_21
CCGTCCAAAGAAGAGACCCTCGGCTGGTACGACGAGGACGACCGGCAATTGGTCAAGCTGATCCTCGAGTCCAAGAACAGAGCCGTTCCCCGCGTCCAGGAGATCATCGAGTTCGCGCAGCACGCCGGGTACACGCGCCTCGGTATCGCGAACTGCGTCGGGCTGGCGGATAGCGCGGCGGTTCTCGCGGAGAAGCTGTCGGAACACTTCGAGGTGACGCGCCTCGACTGCAAGGTGTGCGGTCTGCAGAACTGCGAGTTCCTGGCGGACGCTGAAGGCGCTGCATGTAACCCGGTGGCGCAGGCGAAGCTGCTTGCCGAGGCAGGCACCGAGTTGAACATCGTCCTGGGGCTGTGCCTCGGGCATGACCTGCTGTTCCAGAAGTACACCACTGCGCCGAGTACCACGTTGGTGGTGAAGGACCGCGTGTTGGGGCACAACCCGGTGGCGGCTCTGCAGAGCTGACCGCGGCGCAGCACTGACCTCAGGACTTGCGGGAGGCCCCCGACCATGCGCGACCTCCGAATCGCCGCCGCTCAGTTTGAGCCGCGCGACCGCGACAAGGAGTACAACCTCGGCCGGATCAGCGACTTGGCAGTGCGCGCCGTGGCGCAGGAGGCAGAGCTGGTTTGCTTCCATGAGTGCTGCGTCAGCGGCTATACCTTTCTGGAGACACTGACGCGGGACGAAGTCGCAGCGTTGTCTGAGCCGGTGCCCGAAGGGCCCTCTACTGACGCGCTCATCGCGCTGGCCGGCGAGCTGGGCGTGGCGCTGGGCGCCGGGCTGGTCGAGCGGGAAGGCGACGAGCTGCGCAACACGTACGTGGTCGTCACCGGCGACGGCATGGTGGCCAAGCACAGCAAGCTGCACCCGTTCATCCACCCGTGCCTGTCGCCCGGCAAGGGCTTCACCGTCTTCGACTTGTTCGGCTGCCGGTTCGGCATCCTCATCTGCTACGACTGCAACTTGGTCGAAAACGTCCGGCTCACCGCCATGGAGGGCGCCGAGATCATCCTGGCGCCGCACGTCACCGGCTGCCTGCCCTCGCCCATGCCGGGGCGAGGCAAGGTGGACCCGGAGGTGTGGCACACCCGCCACCGCGATCCGGTGCGCTGCCGGCAGGAGTTCACTGGCCCCAAGGGCCGCGGCTGGCTCATGCGCTGGCTGCCGGCCCGCGCCTACGAGAACGGCGTCTACCTTGTCTACACCAACCCCATCGGCGTCGATCATGACACCATCAAGCCGGGGGGTGCGCTGATCCTCGATCCGTTCGGCGAAGTACTGGTGGAGTCGGTGGCCCTGGAAGACGACGTGGTGGTCGGTCTCTGCACGCCCGACAAGCGCGAAGTCGCCAGTGGGCAGGCATACATCCGCAGCCGGCGGCCGGAGCTGTATGGGAGGCTGGTTGAGCCGAACCCGCACCGGACCGAGGGTCATGCAGAGGTGTACTGGAAGCAACTCCGGAAGCCGTGAACTCCCTCGTGACACAGGTCTCCTGACCTGGGAACGAGGTCCCGAGAGGACAGACCCCGTGAAGTCAACCGTTGGGATAGGTGGAGACGTGGGGGAGCGGGTTCGTGGGTTCCTCTTGGGGGCGTTGTTGCTGATCGGCTTTGCCCTGTCGCGCGTGTTCGCCCAACCTGCTCTCGGGCTGTTCGCGGTTCGGGCCACCTCGCCCCGTGCCGGGCTGCTGTTCACGGAAGGGGAACCCGTCGACGTTCGCGCGCACGTTATCGGCGCCGCGGCGCGAATGTCGGTGGAATATGCGGTGAAAGAAGCCGAGGGGCCGTGGCAGAACACCGGGAGCGTGGTGGTGACCCCTGGCCCGGACGGTACTGGCGAGGCGCCGCTGCCGCTGGAGCTGCCCGGTCGGGGGCTGTATGCCCTAGCGCTCGCGGCGCGAGACGGCGGCCAGCGCGTCACGAACGAAACGTCGGTTGCCGTAGTGTTCCCGCCCGCGCCACCCGGTGCCCAGTCGAAGTGGGGCCTCTTCTACATCCCGATCGCCGTCTTGGACGCCACCCACCCGGACGCGCCGGCCGAGGTCGCCCGGAACATCCGGCTCCTTGGTGCCTCGTGGGCGCGCTACAACTTCTGGACACAGACCTATGGCAAAGTCACCGTGACGGAGGGCGATCCGCCGACGGGGACCGCCGACTTCGCGCGTGCCGCCAGCGAGATCGCTGCCCTGCGTCAGGAAGGGGTCTCGATCCTGGGTGAGGTAGCCCAGATGCCGCAGGTGCTGTCGTCGCGGCCGGAAGCGACAGACCAAGTGGGCGATGCCGGCCCGCTCTGGTGTCGTGTCAAGCCGCGCGACTACGGCCTGTGGGACCAGATGCTGGAGAAGCTCGCTGCGAAGTTCGCGGACGAGATTCAGGTCTGGGAGATCCTCAACGAAGCCGACATCCCCAACGCGTACTGGTCGGGAACCGCTGCCGAGTTCGCCGAGTTCGTCGACCACACCAGCGCCGCCCTGCGACGCGGAAACCCTCGGCCGCGCATTGCCTCGGGACGCAGCAGTACGTCGGTGAGTCACCGGGGATCGCCGGCTTCCGCACGCAGCTCTTCGGGGAGGGCGACGAGTCGGTGGCGGTCATCACGTCGGACACCCAGGCGACCGAGGACGGAGCCGTCCGTCTGTTCGGCGGCCCCACCGCGTTGACCTTGGCTGTTGAGCCAGCGGATCCGGCGGTCACGCCCTCAGTCACCAACCACTTCGGGCGAACGGCCGCCCTGTCCGTGAAGGAGGGCCGCGCGGACGTGCCCTGCGCAAAGCGCCTCTTCGTGACCGGCTGTCGTAAGGTGTCGGTTGTCGACCGCAAGCCGGATGCCGGCGCACAGGCGGACTTTGCCGTCGAGGCGGAGGCCGGCAGGTTCAGCGCCGGTTGGGGCATCTTGAGCCGCCCCGGCTTCTCCGGCGGCCAAACGGTAGACCTTTGGGCGGAGGGCACCCCGCCGGACGCCGAGGGCTACTGGGTTGAGCTGACGTTTGACGTCCCCACTGCCGCCGAGTACGAGGTCTGCTGCTCCGGGAACAGCCTTGCTCGGCTGAAAGAGCCGCGCTCCCTGTCGCCCTTTGTCTGGCGCCTCGACGACGGCCCGGAACAGGCGCTGCCCGAGAAGATCCGAGCGCTGTCGGACATCCCCGGGGCACCCGAAGGCCTGAGCGTCCTGGGGACCGTTTCCCTGACCGCCGGTAAGCACACGTTCCGGTTGCGCCGACAGCACCCCGCCAAGTGCCCGACCAGCGCTGGGCCCTGTGGTTTGACGCACTGGGGTTGAGGCGGAAGAGCGCGGGGGAGTAGGGGGGAGTGCCTGCTGCCGACGCACAGGTCTTCCGCCCAAGTGACCCTGCTTGCGTTCAAGTGTCCTGTATTTAGGCCGCACGTGTTACACTGAGTGGGATGCTACAGACTACTCGGTTCCACGGGAAAGGAGGGCCAGCAATGGGTCTCAGCAGTCCATTTCGGTGTGTTCCCAACCTTCGCGGGTATACCTCAACTACGCCGCCGGCCAACCGGGGACCCGCGAGCTGGACGGCAAGCTCACCGGGGCCCTGTTCGCCCTTGCCGGCTGCGCACCGACTGCGCTCGACGCCGCAGCGGCCTACTGCCACACCTTCGACACCGGCCCCGGCAAGGCGGCAGTGCTGTGAAGCCGGGACGCGTGCGACCGCTTCAAGTTCGAGTACCGCAACGACATTGAGCAGCGGATGGCGTACCGTGATGCCGCCGTGGAGGTGCCTGTTCGGGTCGCGGCTGCGCCCGGCACATACCGCCTCTACGACTTCTTCGCCGATACAGAGGAACTGCGGACCGCCGAAGCCGGCGGGCTCTCGCTCTCTCTGCGCGGAAGAAGCTGCGCGCTCCTCTACTTCGGCGCGGACACTGCGGAGTGGCGAGCGCGCCTCGTCGAGATTCGCGACGCGGCGAAGGTTGCATTCAGCCCTGAGCCGTCGCACGTGGCTCCGGCGGGTTGAGGACGCCAAAGACCTCGAGGCGACTCGCCCGGCCCCCCAATCTGCAATCCGACATCCGGGATCTGCATCCCAACCGGAGAACACCATGCCCAGTCTGTACCTGCTCGGAACCGGCACGCCGACGCCCACCCCCAATGCGTTTGGGACCGCGTATGTGCTGGAGTTGCAGGGCGAGTACCTCATGATCGACTGCGGCCCGGCCGCCACGCACAAGCTCGTCAAGGTCGGGCTCTTCCCGACACAGATCGATCACCTGTTCTTCACCCACCATCACTTCGACCACGACGCGGACTACCCGTGCTTCCTCCTGTGCCGGTGGGACCAGAGCACCGGGAGGGAGAACGCCCTGAAGGTCTTCGGTCCACCTCCCACGGAGCAGCTCACCGAGCGACTCATCGGCGAGAACGGTGCCTTCGTGCAGGACTGGAAGGCGCGCGTCGGCGCCCCGGTCAGCCAGTGCGTCCACAGGAACCGCGGCGGCGAACTGCCACGCCCCGTGCCGCAGGTCAGCGTGACCGATATCGGTCCCGGTCCGGTTCTCGCGACCACCGCTTGGCGCGTGACTGCGGCCCCCGTGTGCCATGTCGAGCCGTGGCTGCACACGCTCGCATACCGAGTAGACACGGCCGGTCTGAGCGTTACCTTCGCCGGCGACACGGGGCTGTGCGATTCGCTGCTCCAATTGGGCCGCGGGTCAGACGTGGTGGTCGTCAACTGCTGGGACCACCAAGAGTTCATGGAGGCCAACGGCGAAGCCCCCGGCCAGACGGGCACGCTGGACGCCGCAACCATCGGCCGCGAGACCGGCGCACGGACGCTCATTCTGACCCACACCGGACAGCGGATGACTGCGCCTGGTCTGAAGGAGAAGGCAATCGCCGACATCAGCCGCCACTACTCCGGGCGGATTATCTTCGGAGAGGAGCTGAGGTGCTTCGAGCTGGGGTGAGGGGGGGCTCTCTCTCAGTTCGTGCCTGACCGCTCCTCAAGGCAGCCGCTGTGGGGTAGCCCGCTCGTCCGCCGGCAGAATCTTGACGCTGACCCGCTTGATGAAGACTGACCGTCGGCGCCAGCCACAACGGTGATCTCCACCCGGTTTCGGACCCGTCGGTAGAACACGTAGCTGTCGTCGACCCCGCAATACAGGAACGCTTTCACTGCGTTTGGGTCCATCCGGATCGCCCGCGCGCCCTCGCGGTCCACCAAAGGACGGTCCGCCAGCCGATGCCCCCGGTACTTGCTGTAGCGGATACCAGCTTCGGCCTCGGCAGACTCGAAGTCCACGAATGCCGGCGTTTCACGCTCGGAAGGCGGGGACCATGCCATCGGCGGCAGGTCGGCGGGCACGAGCGTCACATTCTCCAGAGCAACAGGCTCTGCGCCGACAGAGACGAGACCGGTGATTGGCGCGGGCGAAGCGCGTTCTCCACGGCCTGGTTGGTTCGGCCCCGGGCATCGACCACGAGCCCGACCGGGTTACGGTCGGCAGAGGGCATATCGGGAGCTCCCTGGACCCGGCGGGGGGAGGCGAGGCTCGTCAGCAGAAGCACGGGAACGGCGAGGAGAGGGTGCATGGCTCAAGAGGACGTGCAGGGACCACGCGGGACCCCTCGAGATCGCCGGTGGCCCCTACCCGGTTCTCGGGGCGGCTGCAGTAGACGCGGAGGGCGGTCAGCCCTGTTGCTTGACGATCCGGACGCACTCGTTGTAGGACAGCCACTGGCCGTTCTCCTGGAAGACCAAGTAGCGAAGATACCCGGCCAACGACATGTGGTTCGCCTCGGCGCTGAAGGCCTTCAGGTCCGACACCTTCGGGTACTCGGCCGCCTGCGCTTGCCTGTCCAGCCCTCCGCCGAAGAAGATCGCCACCGCAGCGGCTACCACCAGCACGACTCGCTTTGTCGTCACGATCATGTCTTTCTCTCCCGTGATTGGGTTTGCGGCTCCACTCGACCGGAGCCGCTTCGTAGAGTATGACACGACTGCCGGTCACTCGGGTGATTTCACCGGCGGTCGCTCGACACCGGGCGCCCGCGGGGCTACACTGCCGGTGACGACAACTGCAACGAGGAGGTGGCGTTTCCATGAACTTCCGCAACAACGGGGTGAAGCCGACCGGACTGCGGTCCCGGATCGGCGTTCTCGCTCTCACTGGATGCTGCATTCTTCCGGCGCCTTATGCGCGAGCCGGCGAGCCGGGCGCTCTCCTGCTGCAGGTCGAGGACTGCGCCGGCCCCTGGCGCAGCCAGACCAACATCCCCGGCTACCTCGGCACTGGCTTCAAGACGTCCAACGCGGCGGGCGTGGCGGAGACCGCCATGCGTGGCAAGGTGACCGTCCCGCGGGCCGGCTGCTACGCCGTGTGGGCGCGGGGGTACGAGGGAGGGGGGAGCGATCGCAGCTTCTTTGTGTCGGTGAACGCACTGGACCTCCGGCCGACCCACATTAGCCGCGAGGCGCAAGGCTTCAGTTGGCAACGGGCCGGCGAGGTGGAGCTGACACCGGGCGAGGCGGAGGTCGTGATCCACGACCATGGCGACAGCTTCGAGGTTGCCGACGCGGTTCTGCTCACCGATGACCTGCAGTATGATCCCGCGCGAGCAGAGCAGGCCCGCCGCGTTCTGCCGGACGGCGCCGCAGAGAACCGGAGGCTGGTGGATACACTCATCGCTCAGACTGTCAACGAGGCGGAAGCGGGACATGCCCGATGGGCACAGGCCATGGAACGCCGAGAGACTTGGGAGCCAGCTCGGCAGGAGCTTCAACGGCGCTTCCAAGCGACCGTCGGGCTTGAGCCGCTGCCGGCGCGGACCCCGCTCAACGCGCGGATCCTGGGCGAGACGCCGCGGGACGGCTACAAGGTCCAGCGACTCCTCTTCGAGAGCCGGCCCGGCTTCGTAGTGACCGCCAACGTCTATGTGCCGTTACCGGCAGACCGCGAGACGCGCGCCCCCGTTGCCGCGCGCTTTCCCGCCGTTCTCTGCCCGCCCGGGCATTGGCAGTTCGCGAAGGCTCAAGAGCAGGTGCAGGCACGATGCATCGGGCTGGCAAAGTTGGGCTTTCTGGCGCTCTCTTACGACCCGTTCGGTCAAGGAGAGCGCAACGTGGAGGGCAACGGCCACCAGGAGTACTTCCGCACGGTGCTGGCCGGGCGGAACAACATGAGCTACATGCTCTGGGACACAATGCGCGCGCTGGACTACCTGTTGACCCGCGACGACGTTGACCCGGACCGCATTGCCTGCACGGGCGCCTCGGGGGGCGGGCTGAACACGCTCTATGTGGCGGCCCTCGACGAACGCCTCAAGGTGGCGATCCCAGTGGTGTACACCACGAGCTTCCGCGAGTTCCTCGGCACGCGCCTCGACCACTGCCCGTGCAGCCACCTGCCCGGGCTGGCGGGATATGCGGACATGGGCGACCTCGCCGCACTCATCGCGCCCCGACCGCTGCTGCTTCTCGCCGCCCAGCAGGACCCGATGTTCACCGTGCGGGGCGCGCAGGAGGCGCTTGCTGAGGCGCTGCCGGCCTACCGGGCCTACGGCTGCGAGGAGCACGTGCAACTGCGGGAGTTCAGTTGCGGACACGACTACAACCAGCCGATGCGGGAGGCGCTCTACGGCTTCGTGCGGAAGCACCTGAACGGCGAGGGGGACGGCGCGCCGACGGCGGAACCAGCGCTCACACTGGAGCCGGTCGATTCGCCGGCGCTGCGGTGCTTCGACGCCGGACACGTGCCCTCGACGGCCGCGACCGTGCGGTCGTTAGCGCGTCAGGACGCCCTCGCCCTGCGAGAGCAACTGCCGCCGGCCGAGGGCGCCGACCGCGCCGCCCTGCGGAAGGTGCTTGCGTGGCCGACCGGCGCGTTGCCCACGGCGATGGCGGAACCGGTGTCGGGCGGAACCAGACCCGGCGTCCCGGAGAAGATCCTGCTGCGTGCTGCCGACGGAGTCGCGTTGCCGGGGTTGCTGCTTCCAGCCGGCCCAGAAGCGCCCACGGCAGTTTGCCTCGACGAGAACGGCGCGCAGAACGCACTGGACACTGCGCCCACGGCCGCATTGCGGGGAGCCGGGTGGAACGTCGTGGCGCTTGACCTCCGCGGCTGGGGCGAGACCCGCGGCAGGGAGCACCTCCTTGCCACGGACAGCCTGCTCTGGGGGAGGCCGCTCGTCACGCAGAGAGCGCTTGACTTGCTGGCGGCCGTCACGCACCTCCGAACGCGCGGTGATCTGGCCCAGCCCATGGTGCTGCTAGCCAAGGGACCCTCGGCGGGTATGGTCAGCTTGGTCGCCTCGGCCCTCGGCGGCGGCTTCGCTGCCGTGGCAGTGGACGGTCTGCCCGAGTCGCTGCTGGACCTGTTCGACAGCGGCGTGCCTGCCGGCTGTGCCGTGTGGAATCTGCTCACGGCGGCAGACGTGCCGCACCTGAAGGCGTTGAGCAGGTGCCCGGTGCGGGTGCCGTTCGGGCCGGTTCGAGACCTCGTCGCGTGGGCGCGGCAGGCGGCCGAGGCGCAGCGCTGACACGGCTGTGCATGCAACCGACGTAGGGGCAGACCTGCGTGTCTGCCCCAGGGCGCACAGACCTGCTCGGAGGGGGCGGGCACGTATTCGGGCGGGCACGCAAGGGAACCGCGGATCAGGCGGCTTCCTGCTGAGCTGCAAGCGGCTCGACAGCGACGCGCTGAAGTACCTCGCCCCACTCGCCCGGGAGCGCGTCCAGCAGACCTCGCGTCAGCTCAGCCGCGCGGTCCGGTTCCCGCAGCAACTGCCGGTACAGCCGGTTGAGGGGCGCACGCTCCCACTGGCGGGTGAGCGTCCAGCCTCGCAGCCGTTGGGCGAAGGTGATCCAGTTGTGCATGAAGGACTTGCCCAGGCTCCTGCCCCAGGGCTGCCCTTGTCGTCGCTCCGCGCGGAACCGCGGCCAGTTGGGCCAGACCATCGGCAGCAGTACCCGCGGGAGGCTGTAGAATGAACGCGTGCTTTCAATGGCCGCCTGCTGGACTTGTTGCAGCGACAGGGACTCATTCCCCAAACGGGCGTAGTGCCCATTGACGAAGAACCAGTTGAGCAGGTCGTACGGCTCTTCGAAGGGGCGGAATGACGCCTGATCCAGCTTGCGCTCGTCGTAGTCCTGCGAGCCGGGCAGATCGATCAGGCACAGGAACTGGGCGGTGTCGATGCCCACTCGCTTCGCCCACTTGACGGTCTCCCGTATCGTCTGCGCCGTGTCGCCCGGCAGTCCGCAGATGAACATGCCGTGCACGGCGATTCCCGCCCGGTGGAGCGCGCGCACGGCCTCCGCCATGTTCCCCACGGTCTGGCGCTTCTGGCTGGACTTCAGCGCTTCCTGCGACACACTCTCAAACCCGACTGCCCAGCGCACGCAGCCGGCGCGCTTCATCAGGTCCACCAGTTCGGGCTGCAGGGCGGCAGGCACTTCGGCCTGGCAGGTCCATTCCAATTTCAGCCCGCGCCGCAGGATTTCCTCGCACACTGCGACGGCCCAGTTCCGGAAGGCCGGGAAGTTGTCGGCCGACATGAACAGGTGCTGCAGGTGACTGAGGGCGAGTGCGTTCTCGATCTCGTCCACAAGGCGCGTGGGATCCAGGTTGCGGTCCTGCCTGCCGTCACGGGGCCACACCGCGCACCAGGAGCACTTCCGCGGGCAGCCCTGCATGCCGTGGGCCGAGAAAATCGCCATCCGGTCGTGATCTCGCACTTTGTTCCACGCCGGCAAGGGGAGCTGGTTCAGGAAGTCCTTTGACAGCAGCGGCGCCGGGGGAATGTGGACGGGCACTCCCGCACTGAGGAAGGAGATCCCCGGAATACCAGAGAGCGGCTGCCGGTGCTCCAGGGCGCTGAGCAGCAGTGGGAGCGACTGGTACCCCTCGCCGCGGACGACGTAGGGCACGAACTGCAGCGCCTGGGCCGTGCAGGTTAGGGCCTTGGGGCTGCTGTCTGAGTGGGCGAAGTGGTAGCCGCCGGCGACGACGGGGACACCGCGCTCGGCCAACTGCCTCCCGAGAATCAGCCCGTGAGGCGCCGTAGCGCTGATCAGCGAGAGACACGCCACGTCGAAGTCGCGGGCGATCTCGTCTACGTCGAGGGGCGACAGCTCTCCAGAGATCACCGTCGTGTCGTACCCAAGCGAGTCCAGCACTGCGGCCATCCGCGGCCCGGCGCGGGGGAAGAGAACTCCCTTGTAGATGTTCTGGTCATCCCAGCCGAAGGGCAGTCGGCCGGGTTCCAGCCACGCGATCCGCTTGAGCTTGGGGTTCCGGGGACCGGTGCGGCGGAGTTGTGTGCCAGTCATC
Organism: Armatimonadetes bacterium CG06_land_8_20_14_3_00_66_21; assembly: GCA_002779825.1. Lineage (GTDB taxonomy): Bacteria > Armatimonadota > Abditibacteriia > CG2-30-66-41 > CG2-30-66-41 > CG2-30-66-41. The sequence goes on from PEVN01000100.1 coordinate 10,293, forward strand.
GCTACGTACCTCCACGGGGAGTGGAGCCGGCAGGTCGGGTTCCCGCCAACTCACCCTGAGTGTGCGCGTTCGATGTGTGGCAGGCGTGTAGCGGGTGTGAAGTTTGTGTTGCAGCGGCCGCACGGCGGTTCGGGTACCATCTCCTTCTGTCGCGTTGCGGCGAGGTACGGCGTCGGCGCAGCGTCTCACCTCCGTACTGGTTCTACTCCTCAACAGGCACACACAGCATGACCGAACGAGTCCGCAAACTCCGTCAACAGAGCACCGACACAAAGCCGCACATTTCGGTCGAGAGGGCGCAACTGCTCACGGAGTGCTACAAGACCAAAGCAGCGCGAGCGGCGTCGGTGCCGGTGTGCCGAGCGTTGGCATTCAAGCACCTCATGGAGCACCGGACGAGCTACGTCGGCGAGGGGGAGCTGCTCGTCGGGGAACGGGGGTCCGCGCCGAAAGCCACGCCGACCTATCCGGAGCTCTGCTGCCACAGCCTCGAAGACCTGCGCATTTGCAGCCAGCGCGAGCGGACGCCCTTCGCAGTGAGCGACGAGGTCCGGCGGGTCTACGAGAAGGAGATCATCCCGTTCTGGTCGGGCAGCACGATTCGGGAGCACGTGTTCGGCCTGATGACGCCGGAGTGGCATGCCGCCTTCGCGGCAGGCGTCTTCACGGAGTTCATGGAGCAGCGGGCGCCTGCGCACGCAATTCTTGACGACAAGATCTACCGGCGCGGATTCCTGGACTTCAGACGGGAGGTTGAGACGCACCTGGTCGGGCTCCATCCGCTCACCGATCCAGAGGCCTACGCCAAAGGCGAAGAGCTGAAGGCGATGGCGATTGCGTGCGATGCGATCATCGTTTTCGCGGAGCGCCACGCGGCGCTGGCGCGCGAACTGGCCGAAGGCGAAGCCGATCCTCAGCGCGAGCGGGAGCTGCTGGAGATCGCCGAAGTCTGCGCGCATGTTCCGGCCAACTCGCCGCGAACGTTCCGGGAGGCGCTGCAGGCGTATTGGTTCACGCACCTCGGTGTGATCAGCGAACTGAACACGTGGAACTCCTACGACCCCGGTCGGCTCGACCAGCACCTGCACCCGTTCTACGCCGCCGAGGTCGCGGCGGGAACGCTCACCCGTGAGCAGGCGAAGGAGCTGCTGGAGTGCTTCTGGGTCAAGTTCCACAACCAGCCGGCGCCGCCAAAGGTGGACATCACCGAGGCGCAGAGCGGGACTTACCAGGACTTCGCGTTGATCAACCTCGGCGGGTTGACGCCCGCTGGCCGCGATGCGGTCAACGAGGTGTCGTACTTGATCCTGGAAGTGGTTGAGGAGATGCGGCTCATCCAGCCCAGCGCCTGCATCCAGTTCAGCCGGAAAAACCCGCGGCAATTCTTGAAGCGCGCCTGCGAGGTCGCGCGGACGGGCATCGGCCAGCCGTCACTCTTCAACACCGACGTGATCCTCAAGGAGATGCTGCACGACGGCAAGACGATGCTCGACGCGCGCACCGGGGGACCCAGCGGCTGCGTGACCATCAGCTCCTTCGGCAAGGAAAGCTGCACGCTCACCGGCTACCTCAACTGGCCGAAGGTCATGGTGGAGCTGCTCGAAGCAACCCAGGCCAACTTCGACGGTCGTGAAGACCTCCGCCAGCGGCTGCGCAACGACACCCCGACCTACGGCAACGACGACCCTCGCGCAGACGAGATCACCGAGGCGATCTTCAACGCCTACTACGACGTGCTGAACGGCCGCCCCAACACGAAGGGCGGCAAGTACCGCGTCAACCTGTTGCCGACGACCGTGCATAGCTACTTCGGCGAGTGCGTGGGCGCGCTGCCCAACGGTCGCCGGGCAGGCGAGCCGACCTCCGAAGGCATCTCCCCCACCCAGGGCGCCGATCGCTGCGGCCCCACCGGCATCGTCAAGTCCGCCGCCTGCATTGACCACGCTCGCACCGGCGGCACGCTGCTCAACATGAAATTCACCCCCAGCGCACTGGCCGGAGCCGGACTGGATCGCCTGACGGACTTGGTAGCGTCCTACTTCGACATGGACGGTCACCACGTGCAGTTCAACGTGGTCGACGCGGCAACCCTCCGCAAAGCGCAGCAAGACCCCGAGCAGCACCGCGACCTCATTGTCCGCGTCGCTGGTTACAGCGACTACTTCGTGGACATCGGCAAGGAGCTGCAAGCGGAGATCCTCTCGCGAACGGTCCAGGAGTCGTTCTGACGACGGCGCGCGGGAACGGAGTTGGACCCCAACATGAACCTGTTCCAGACCCACTTCCCTCCCGCCGAGTTCGCCGCTCGCCGCGCAAGCGTGTTCGACGCCCTGGGCGGAGCCGCTGCCGTCGTGCAGGGCGGGCCCGAGGTTCGCGGGTTTGAGGTGTTCCGGCAGACCAACGAGTTCTACTACTTGTGCGGAGTCGAAGTGCCGCACTCGTATCTGCTGCTGGACGGGAGGGACCGCCGGACGACGCTGTTCCTGCCCGAGCGGGACCCCTCGCAGTCGGCCAGTGAGGGCGAGTCGTTAGCGGACCGCGACGAGACGACTGTTTGTGCGACCACCGGCGTCGACTCGGTCTGCCGCGTCGGCGCGCTGCTCACCCACCTCAAGGACGCGCGGACGCTGTACGTGCCACACAGTCCGGCGGAGGGCAGAGCAATGTGCCGCGACACGCTTCGCCACGCCAACCGGACGGCGGCTGCCGACCCGTGGGACAGCAGCACGAGTCGCGAAGGCCGCTTCCTCGACCTGCTCCGCACGCGCGTGCCCGGTGCCGAGATCTGCGACCTCTCGCCGGCCCTCGACGCGCTGCGCGTCCTCAAGAGCCCGGCCGAGGTCGCCCTGATCCGGCGCGCGTCAGAGCTTTGCGGCCGAGCGGTCTTGGCGGCGATGCGCGCGACGAAGCCCGGCGTGTGGGAGTACCAACTCGGCGCGCTGGCCAGCTACCAATACGAGAGCAGCGGCGCGCAAGGCGAGGGCTATCGGGCCATCATCGCCGGCGGAGAGAATGCGTGGAACGCCCACTACTTCCGCAATGGCTGCGTGCTGAACGATGGCGACCTGGTCCTGATGGACCACGCGCCCGACTGCGGCTACTACACCTCAGACATCGGCCGCATGTGGCCGGTCAACGGCACATACAGCCCGCTTCAGTGCGAGCTGTACGGCTTCGTAGTCGAGTACCACAAGGCGCTCCTCAAGCGAATCCGCCCCGGCGCCATGGCGGCACAGGTGCATGCGGAAGCCGCCGAGGAGATGACGGCTGTGGTCGAGCGGTGGTCGTTCTCCAAGCCGCTCTACGAGGCAGCCGCCCGCAGGATGCTGGAGTTCCAGGGCCCCCTCTCCCACTCCGTCGGCATGGCCGTTCACGACGTCGGCGACTACAAGCCCGGCCCACTGGAGCCCGGGATGGTGTTCGCCATCGACCCGCAAATGTGGGTACCGGAGGAGAAGCTGTACCTCCGCTGTGAAGACACCGTCGTTGTGACCGGCGGCGGGAGCGAAAACCTGACCGGGTTCGTGCCGGTGGAGCTGGACGCGGTGGAGGCGGTCATGCGGGAAGACGGCATGTTGCAGGCGCGGTAGACTGCGCCACGTCCGGACCAGTCCGCAATCAATACAGGAACCCGAACAGCCACAGCGGAATTCGCTTCGCCACGCCGGTCTCGATGTCGTCCAATGCCAGGAACGCGCTCTCCTGCCCCGCGATCTGACCGCCCCCCTTGCTGCGCCCTCCGACCTCGAAGCTGAAACCCTCGTCCACGCAGAAGTCGCCCCTGGCCGGGCTGCGGACGGTATGGGCAGGGGAGACCATGCGGCAGAAGAAGGTCTCCCGCACATTGCCGAGGTCAACCCGCGCTTCCGGCTGCACTGCATAGATCTGGTTCGGGTCGCCGAGGTAGATCCTGTCGGGCTTCTCCAAGGCAGCCAGTCCGCGCCCCGACTTGGTGACTGCCATGAGGAGCCCCGCCTCTTCCAGATGTCGCAGGTACGTCTTCAACGTCCGGTCATCTGCGATGTCCAGCAGCTTGCGGAGACTGACCAAGTCAGGCGTGAAAGGCACTGAAGACGCGACCACCGCCAGCAGCTTTCTGATCTTCGAGACGCTGTTGCCGTTGAGATTCGGCTGCACTGCCGGTAGGTCACTCTCGACGGTTGTGCGCATGTTCTGCTCGAGCGTCATCCGGAACAGACCGGGGTCTTCGTATTCGAAGAAGTATGGGTAGAACCCGAACCGGAGATAGTCCCGGAAGGCGCTCAGCACCTTGACGCCCTTCTCACCAAGTTGGGCCACAATGGCCGCTGCCCTGGTCTCATGTTCCGCCACGAGCTGGCCCAAGTCGAGCACGGGCAACTCGAGGACCAGCCGGATCTCGAGGAACTCCCGGAACGACATCCCCGTCATCTGGTAGACGATCGCTCGACGAGACAGGTCGTGGGTGCCTTCGTGAATCCGGAGCATGGAGCTACCCGAAGCTACCACCTGAAGCTCGGGAAAGGTATCGTGGATGCTCTTCAGGTCGCGAGACCAACTGGGGTACTTGTGGATCTCGTCGAGACACAAGAGCTTGCCCCCCTGCTGCGCGAAGTCATGCGCGATCTCGTAGAGAGGCGCCTGCGCCACAGCGAAGTGGTCGACTGGAAGGTAGAGGCACTCACGCGAGGAGGGGTGGTCCGGATAGCCGCCGACTAAGTGCTGGACCAGCGTGGTAGTCTTGCCGACGCCCCGCTGCCCAACGAGGATCGAACAGCGGGCCTTCAGGGCAACGGTGCGGATGAAGTAGCGCCGGTAGGGTCGGTCCAGCACCCGGACAAGGCGCCGGCTGAGTTCAAACATGTTGTCAAGCATGAGAATGCCGTCAGTGCGGAGCGACGTTCGTTCGCTGCCCATCCGCGAAATGGATTGCATTACATGTATAGCCCATCCGAAGATGGAATGCAATTCCCCCCCTCCGCGCTGCTCGCCGGCATCGCGAGGCGTTGGCAGAACACGCCGCACTTCAGTTCGTGGAACCAGTCGGTGCTTGCACGCATTGTCGGCCCTTCAGTTTGCATCTTCGTCTCACCAGCCCAGCGGCCGAGGACGCCCGCACTTGTTCGGAGATTGAGCGCGGGCCGCACCCGAACAAGTTGGGGCGTCCTCGGAGCCTCCTTCTGGGAAGTCTCTGGTGGTTGGTTGATCGGTGAGGACAGCGCTACTTGCCTGCCTTTCCCTCCGCGCGCCACTTCCCGTACAGCTCCGCTGTGATCGCATACCGGTAGTCGTCGAGCAGCTTGTCTTTGGGCAGGCAGTAGATTCGGACGCCGTCACACATTTGCCTTGAGCGGGTCAGCACCTTGCGCATGTAGTCGCCGGTGCGCGGGCCTCTCTCCGCGGGGCCGCTCGACCCGCTGGCGTAGACGTTCATCAACAGGAACTTGTGAGGGCCGAGCCACTCGCGGCATGTCTTCAGTTGGTCGGCGAGGTCGTCGCCGGTCTCCAGTTCGGCGTAGGGGAAGACGATACCGTCAACCAGCGGCCCGTAGTCCTCGATCCACTGCTGGTCGCCGATGGTGCCCCAGTAGACGGTGGGGAGGAAGGCGAGATTCGGGTTGTGGCTGCGGAGCGTGCTCACCAGCTTGCCTATGTACTCGGGCGTGAACAGACCGTGATTGCCGCCCGACCAGAAGTCGTCGATGACCAGCGCCACCAAGTTGTCGTACTGCTTCGAGAGCTTGCCGATCTCGTCGGCCCACTTCAAGAAGTCCAGCCGGAACGGCTCCGACCACGGGTAGCCGTCGCCCTGTTCGCTGGGCGGGCAGAGCGTCACCCAGACCTTCAGGCCGCGCGCCTTCGCCAGCGGAAGGAAGCGCCGGAAGTCCTCCCAGTCGGTGGGCGCGTGCCAGATCAGGAAGTCGTACATGTTCATGTGGGCCGTCTCGAGCTGCGCCAGCAACCGCGGCAAGTCGACCCGCCCCTCCGGCGTCCGCGGCTCAGCGTCGTAGTCGCCCAGCGTACCCGTCAACAGCGGCGTCAGGAGTTCCTTCCGCGCTGCCTGTTCCTCTCGGAGGCGCGTCTGCAACTGCCCGTCCAGCGTCACGGTCACAGGCGCCGCGACCGCTCGGCGACCGTCCGTCTCCAAGCTGGCAGCCACTTCGTAGGACCCATCAGGCAGTTCGGCTGAGTTGAACTCCATCGTCGCAGCGCCGGCCTCGACTTCCCCGTCCGTGTGCGTCCATTGCAGCGACGCGGTTGCTGTGGCGCGTGCTTCCTTGCCGCCTGCCGCATGAAGGCTCACGGTGCAAGAAGCGAGGCCCTTCCCTGTGCCAACTCGTCGGAACGCTTTGCAGCCGACCGAGAGCGGTGCTGGTTGGCGCACGTTCGGTCTGGCCAGCGAGGTGAACGCGACAACTGGTTGCTCCGCCAATCGGGAGTCAGCCAACAGCCAATCGAGGGCGTCGTCCAACACTTGTCGCACTTCAGATTCACGGGTCTGCCAGACAACCCAATTGACGCACATGCCAACACCCTCCCCGCTGCGCGCCACGATGACGGCCGGATACGTCGCCCGTTGCCCATTCTCTACGGTGCCCTCGAGGTCGTACAGGACGAGCGCCTCGGCCCGCGGGCGGGTGGCGAAGTTGCCAACGACGTTCTTCAGGCTGGCGTTGAGCATCGAGATCGACGCCGGGTGCTTGGGCACCTTTGCCCGCAACGTGCAGTCGCTGAGTGGCGCATACGACACGCCGGGATCGAGACCAAGCGCCGCCCACAGGCCGGGTTCGGTGCACCGTGCCGGCGAGTCGATCCACAGCAACCGGCCGCCCTTGGCAACGTACTCCCTCAGCCCCTTCGCCGCGGCCTCGGGCACGAGGTAGGTACTGGAGGCAAGCACAACCGCGTACCCGGAGAGGGTGGGGGCCTCGGCGGCAGCTTCGTCGCCAACGACCTCAAACTCCTCCCCTCGCTGCGTGAGCCACCGGCGCAGCGGCTCCTGGTAGATACCGTGGTACTCCTGGGCGTTGGTCTCGGATTGGTAGACGGCGAGGCGCTGAGCATGGGCCGTGCTGAGTGTCAGCAGGGCGATGAGCGCAACGGAGATTGGGGACTGCATCTGTTCACTGCCTTCCTGCGCGCGGCTGGGTACAATCGCGCTGAAGAGGCCCAGGCGCCCGGGGAGCGCTGCATCTCTGCTTCGTGCTGCGTCGCTGCCAACCTTGTCCCCGGCGCAGCTCGGGAGAGGAGAACGGCAAGAGACTCGTGCCGGACAGAGGGCACCGTATGCCCGAAGGAGATCACCCAGATGACCAGACGACGACACGGCCGCCCGACGACGGCTCCGCTGCTTCTGCTGTTGGGCCCGCTCTGCCTCAGTGGCGGCGCGGAACCGGTAGCCCAAGCGTTCGCCGTTGCGGTCCCCCCGAAGATCGACGGCAGCCTCACCGACAAGTGCTGGCAGGCTGCGCCGACCGCCGGCAACTTCACCTTGCTCGGAAAGCAGCAACCCGCAAGCCAACCGACGGAGGTGTGGCTGGGCTACACGCAGACGCATCTGTACATCGCCGCGCGGATGCACGAGGACCGGCTGGACCAGCTTGTGGCGGCGGTCGAGAAGCGCGACGGGCCCGCGTGGGAAGATGACTGCTTCGAGGTCTTCCTGGCTCCAGTGACCGCGTCCGACCGGTACTATGCCCGCGAAGGTTGGGAACACACCGAAGTGGAAGTTCGCGGAACTTCCCCGGCAGGCGTGCAGCAGACGTAGGACAGAGGGTATTCTCCCAGACGGAGCCGAAGTCGCACCGGGACTTCGGTGTGTTCCCAACCTTCGCGGGTATACCTCGACCACGGCCAGAACGCCTTCAACTGCCCCTGGGTTCGCATCGGCAGCGGCTGGGGCGAGGTGACGCCGCCGCAGGAAGAGAAGGAGCTTGCTGTTGCCCGTCAGCTCCTGCAGCAGACCGAAGCCCACCTCAAGGAGAAGGGCTGGCTCGACCTGGCGTATCTCTACGTCATCGATGAGCCCGGCGCGCAAGCATTCGACGGCGTGAAGCGGGCGTTCGCGCTGGCCGGCGAGTACGCCCCCGGGCTGCGGCGCCTGCTCACCTTCGGCTACGGCGCGACCCGGCCGTGGACGCCGGGCGCCGAGGGACTTCCCGCCTATGCCGACCTCGCAGGCTAGGTCGATATCTGGGTGCCGCACCTCGACTGCTTCGACCCGAGGTTCCTCGACACGCTGCGCGGCAAGGACAACAACGAGATCTGGGACTACATCTGCATTTCCGGCCAACTCCCCTACCCGAACATGTGGGCCATCGACTACCCCGGCGTCGTCAACCGAGTCGTCTACTGGCAGCTCTGGCAACAGCGTATTCAGGGCTTCCTGTATTGGGCGACGACGTACTGGCAGAAGAACGTCTGGGAGGACCCGCTTTCCTACCCCGGTGGCAATGGTGATGGCAGCCTGCTCTACTGGGGCAAGGAGGGCCCCGTCAACTCGATCCGCTACGAGCTTGTCCGCGACGGCACCGAGGACTACGACATGTTGGCGAGGCTCAGCGACCTGGCGAAGACCACGAAAGACGCCGCTCTTCGCCGCGCCGCGGAGCGATTGCTCGACCTCAGCGACGCCACCCCGGAGTTCACGAAGTTCCCCAGCGACCCGCAGGTGCTGGAAGCGCGCCGGTTGGCGGTGGCGGAGATGGTTGAGCGGCTGACCCGGGCAGCGCGGTGACTCGTCCCGGCGCGCCTGGCTGTGGGAAGCAGGCGGCTTTGAGCGAGGCCGTCAGTGACGGTCCCCCTCCGCCTTGTCCACAAACAGCTCAATCGCGCGCCCATCGGGGTCTTCGACGATGCAGCTCCGGTACCTGGGGTGGTCGATCTCCACAATGTCGTCGTCCTCAGGGAATTCAGTCCTCACCCGAGCCAGGTCGTCCTCCGACACCTCGAACCCGATGAGGCGAATGCAGACGTCATGGGCGTGATCGGACTGCCGAGCGTTGACCGGGTCGGCCGCTTCGGCGACCCAGAACTCGACGCCGCTGGTCCCAATGATTACGCCGTTGTCAACGTCGTACAGCTTCTCAAAGCCGAACTTCTCACGGTGCCACGCGAGGCTCCGTCCGAGGTCGCGGACGACAATGCCGACGGCGTTGAGGTTCTTGGGGGTGATCATTCTGCGCTCCTCTCCGGCGGAGCCGAGCAGTGGCGCTCGGGCGCCATGGCAAGATGATAGCATACACTCTATCCGCTCCCGCGTGCCACCGACCGAAGTAGTGCGTGTGCCGCTGCCCGCGGCAAGGCAGACGTCAGCCGCCATCGGGGTCTCTCTGCTTGTGTCCGGGGTTCGTATCCGCGGGGGTGGGCGCTCGGGCGTCTCCGCCTTCAGTTGGCTGTGCCTCTTTCTGTCCGCGAGCTATGCTCGCCGGCCTCTTCGGCTTCGACTCCCCAAACCTGTCTATTGGAATCCACAATCCCATGCCGCACACCAGTCTGCGCAACATTGCCATCATTGCCCACGTCGACCACGGGAAGACGACGCTCGTCGATGCTATGCTCCACCAGAGCGGTCTGTTCCGCGAGAACCAACACGTCGCCGAACGGATGATGGACAACATGGAACTGGAGCGTGAAAAGGGCATCACGATCATGGCGAAGAACGCCTCGATCCGCTACGGCGCGACGAAGATCAATATTGTCGACACGCCGGGGCACGCCGACTTCGGCGGCGAGGTGGAGCGCGTGCTGTCGATGGTCGACGGCGTGCTGCTCCTGGTCGACGCCGCCGAAGGGCCGCTGCCGCAGACGCGCTTCGTCCTGGGAAAAGCCCTGGAACTCGGGCTTCGGCCGTTAGTAGTCATCAACAAGATCGACCGCGACGACGCCCGTCCGCAGGAGGTCGTGAACGAGGTGTTCGACCTCTTCATCGACCTCGACGCACCGGAGGAGCTGGCGGAGTTCCCGGTGGTCTACTCCGACGCCCGCCGCGGCATTGCCAAGCGGTCGCCCTCTGACCCCGATGGCGACCTGCGCGTGCTGTTCGACCTGCTGGTCGAGTACATCCCCCCGCCGCGGACGGTGGGTAGGGACAAGCTCCAGTTCATGGTGCACAACCTGGACTACGACGAGTACGTGGGCCGGCTGGCAATCGGTCGCGTCGTGTCCGGTTCGCTGCACGCGGGCGACGAGGTGGCCATCGTTCGTGGGGAGCAACTCAAGGCGCAGGTGGAGATCACCCAAGCCTATCTGTTTGAGGGTCTCACGCGGGTGTCGGTAGACGAAATCCCCGCCGGGGAGATCGGTGCCATCGCGGGGGTGGCGGGCGGCGAGGCCGAGATCAATATCGGCGACACCGTCACCGACCTCGACAACCCCGCCGGCTTGCCGCCGCTGCATGTGGACGAGCCGACCATCGCGATGGTCTTCGGCCCCAGCACGTCGCCTTTCGCCGGGAAAGAAGCCACGTACTCGACCTCGCGCCATCTCCGCGAGCGGCTTGAGCGAGAAGCGCTGGGCAATGTGTCGATCCAGCTCGAAGACACCGGCCAGCCCGACCGGCTACGAGTCCTGGGGCGCGGCGAGCTGCAGATGGCGATCCTGATCGAGACCATGCGCCGCGAGGGCTACGAGATGGAGGTCTCCCGGCCCGAGGTCCTGACCCGGCGCGACAACGGCAACCTGTTAGAGCCCTACGAGTTGGTGTACGTCGACGTGCCCGACGCCTACGTCGGCTCGGTGACGGAGTTCCTGGGCACCCGGAAGGGAGCCCTGCGCAACCTCGTCAACCACGGCGCCGGCCGGGTACGCATGGAGTTCGAGATCCCCTCGCGCGGGCTCATCGGCTTCCGCTCCGGCTTCCTGACCGAGACCCGCGGCACCGGCATTCTCAACACGCTCTTCTCCCGTTGGGGCGAGTGCCAAGGCCCGATCCCCCAACGCCCCACCGGCGCCCTGGTCGCCGACCGGCAGGGCGTGTCGACCACCTACTCGCTCTTCCACCTCCAGCAGCGCGGCACCATGTTCATCCGCGAGAACGAGCGCGTCTACGAAGGCATGGTCATCGGCGAGAACTCCCGCGAAGGCGACATGAACGTCAACGTCGTCAAGGAGAAAAAGCTGACGAACATGCGCGCTTCCAGCGCCGACGAAGCACTGCGGCTGATCCCCTTCCGACCGATGTCGCTGGAGCAGTCGCTGGAGTTCATCAACGACGACGAGTTCGTCGAGGTCACCCCCAAGTCCATCCGCCTGCGCAAACGGACGCTAAGCGCCTCCGACCGCGGGCGCGTCCTGGGACGGGCGAAGAAGGAACGGAACGGGGAGTGAGGCGGGCGGGGCGGCGAGTGTAGGCCGGACTTCGCTCGCAGAGGACGCCGGCAAGGGTCTGCTGGGACACGCCGAGCCGCTCGGCGAACACGCGTGGTACTGCCTCAGACTCCGCCGTGAGCGGCGCTCGCCGCACCCCTCCAGCATCGCCACGCGCGGAACGAGAGATCGGCGCCCTGCAGGATCAATCGTGCAAGACGCACCCGATTGGCTCGCCGCGGCGGAGGTTGCCGAAGCAAGCTTCGTCGCATTCGGTGCAGAAGAGGATTTCGTCGAGCCGGCCTGCTTGGGTCTTCCTGGGCCATTCCGGGTCGGCGATCAGCCCGCGCCCGATGGCGACGAGATCGGCTCGGCCTTGTTCGAGGGCGGTCACTGCCCGGTCATGCTGGCACATGTTGTTGACGGCGATGACGGGGATGGTCAGCTCGCTGGCGAAGGGGGCGGCCAACTCGGCAGGTTCGTCGATCCCGGCTGGGGAGAGATCGAGAACGTCCAGTCCGGCGGCCTGCAGGCGACGGGCGAACTGAAGGCTGTCGTCGAGGGGATAGTCCTCCCCCAGTCGTGGCGTGTGTCGGTAGAAGAGCAGCGTCTCGTCGCTCAGGCGCTCGCGCAGCGTGGACACGATGCGGAGGCCCAGCTTCATGCGGCCTTCGAGCGCTTGGCCGCCGTAGTCGTCGGTGCGGCTGTTGGCGACGGGCGAGAAGAACCGGTTGAGCAGGAAGCCGTGCGCGCCGTGGGGCTCGACGCCGGCGAAGCCTGCTTCCTCGCAGACTCGGGCGGCCGTCACGAACTGCTCGACCACGCGGTCGAGGTCTGCCAGACTGAAGTCGGCCGGTTCTGCCAGTCCCTCGGTCTGCGCGAGGAAGAGTTGGACAACGGGCAGCGCTCCTTCGGTCGTGATCGCGTCCGCGAGCCCGCGCATGTTGGCGGCAGTGAAGTCAGTGCCAAACAGGTGGACGCGCATCGCCTCGACGATGACGCAGCCGACACCACCGGCGGCAATAGTGCGGTACCACTTGAGCCCCTCGGGGCCGACGACGTCGCGGCAGGTGACCATCGGTGGGCAGACCAGTCGGTTGCGCAGTTCATGAGTGCGGATTGGGAGGGGCTGGAAGAGGACGGCGTGTTGTGGGTTCATGAGGGTTCCTGATTCTGGATTTTGGGTTTCGGATTTGGGGTTTCGGACTTCGGACTTGGGGTCACTCGGTGACTACCCCTGGGCATGCTCCTGCGCCGGACTAACCGGTTGCTGCGGGGCGATTGCTGCGCGCCGGCGGAGTCGCTTCCGTCGTCTGGGTGCCAGCGCCGCCCAGTGCTTCCTGGTCAGGCTGGGATAGCTGGCCGCCTTGCGGCGCCAGTTGTCCATGCAGTTCAAGACGTAGCGGAATGGTAGGGTTGCCGTCATCATCCTTGCCTCCGTGGTCGTGGGAAGGTCAGCATGGCACAGGTTGAGGAGGTCACTCGGCTGTCGGCGCCCGGCGCGCTGCCGGGCTACTCTGCCTCGGCCTTGACGCCGCGCGACATCAGTTCGGAGACCGACTGGCGTGGTGAGTGGCCCTCAAATAGGATGGCGTGGAGCTGCTCAGTGATGGGCACTTCCACGTCGTGGAGGCGCGCTTGCCGCAAAGCCTCGCGGGTGGTGTCGATGCCTTCGGCGACCATCGGCGTGCTCTCAGTGATGTCGCCAAGGGTCTCGCCCTGGCCGAGCCGGAAGCCGACGGTGTGGTTGCGGCTCTTGGTGCTGGCGCAGGTTGTGTACAGGTCGCCGACGCCAGAGAGTCCGTAGAACGTCTCTCGCTGCGCGCCCAGTGCCATGCCCAGGCGGACCATCTCAGCCAGTCCGCGGGTGACGAGGGTGGCCTTCGTGTTATCGCCGAACCCCAGCCCGTCGTTCAGTCCGGCGCCGATGGCGATGATGTTCTTCAGGGCGCCGCCCAGTTCGACGCCGGCTACGTCGCGGTTGGTGTAGACGCGGAAAGTCGGCGCCGTGAGCAGCGCCTGCGCGCGCTCGGCCGCTGTTTGATCGGCGGAGGCAACCACGGTGGCAGCGGGAATCCCAGCCACCAGCTCACGAGCCAAGTTGGGCCCGGAGAGCGCCACCAGGCTGACGTTTCGCTCGTCGCCCCAGACGTCGCGCATGACTTCCGTCGGGCGGCGGCCGGCACCGACTTCCAGCCCTTTGGCTGCCGAGACAACGGTGGTGCCCTCGCGCAGGAACGGGACCATCTCCTGGCACATGGACCGCAGCCACCGACACGGCACAACGACGATCAGCACCTCCACCTCGGCCATCGCCTCGGCGAGGCTGGTGGTGGGGTGAAGCGACCCGGGCAACAGGAAACCGGGCAAGTAGACCTCGTTGACGCGCGTGCGGGTGATGACGTCGACGACCTCCGGCTCTTTCACCCAGAGTCGTACCGACAGCCCCTTGGTGCCCAACAGCCACCCAAGCGCTGTGCCCCAGGAGCCGCCGCCGATGACGGCCACGCTGGAAGGGGTGCTTTGGCTGCTCATGTCTGCTCCTCTGTCGGCGGCCGGTCGGCGGCGCCCTTCAGCCGACCGAACTTGTTCTCCTCACCGCGGAGCAGCCGTTTGATGTTGGGCACGTGGCGGGCGATGACAGCCGCCCCCGCCAGGAGGGAAAACACCACCAGCGGCGTGGAGTGGTGCGTGACGAGGATCACGGCGGGGTAGGTAATCGAGCCGGCGATTGACCCCAGTGAAACGTACCGCGTCGTCAGCACCATCGTCAGCCACACGACGAACGTGAAGGCCGCAGCCGCGGGCGTCAGTGCGAAGAGCACCCCCAGCGTCGTGCAGACGCCGCGGCCCCCCTTGAACTTCAGGAACAACGACCAGTTGTGCCCGGCAATGGCAGCGCTGCCGACAAGCAATCGCCACACGTCGTTGCCGGGGAGGAAATGGTGAGCGATCAACGTCGGCACCATTCCTTTGGCCAAGTCCAAGGCAAACACGAGGCAAGCCAGCGGGGGACCGGCGACCCGCCAGACGTTGGTGAAGCCGATGTTCCCGCTACCCGCTTGCCGAACGTCGATCCCCTTGACGAGCTTGCATAGCCAGTAGCCGAAGGGAACGGAGCCAATCACGTAGCTGCCGAGGAGGAATGCTGCTGGGGCCAACGGTTTGTCTCCTGTGTGAATGCCGTATCGCAGGCATCCTGCCTGCATATTGTGCACCGCCACCGGCCGGTGCGACGAGGCAGGCAGGATGCCTGCGGTACGTGCTCCTCCGGTGTGGTGCCCAACCGGAGGGCGGGCGTGAGTGATTCCTACGAGAATGTACTCCGGACGCCCCAACTTGTTGGGGTACCGCTTGCGCTCAGCCCCCGAACAAGTTCGGGCGTCCAGTGGCCGCGTTTCCAGGCGACGTGGCGCTCGACCAACGGGTGAATCAAAGCCGCGCGAAGTTGTCGAGCAAGCGCAGGCCGAGCTGGCCGCTCTTCTCTGGATGAAACTGGCTCGCGAATACGTTGTCGCGCCAGACGGCAGAACAGAACTCCTGCCCGTGGCGGGTCACGACGGCGACGTCTGCGCCGTTCTCCGGCACCGGGAAGTAGGAGTGCACGAAGTACATCCGCGTGCCCTCGGGGATGCCGGCGAGGTGGGGCGCGGGCTGCTTGAGGACGATCTCGTTCCACCCCATGTGGGGGATGCGCAACTCGGAGGTTTCGGTGAACCGGATGACCTCGCCGGGCACGATCCCCAGGCCGGTGTGCTCGCCCCTCTCCGCGCTGCGGTCGAACAAGACCTGAAGCCCGAGGCAGATTCCGAGGAACGGGCGTCCGGAAGCCACCTGTTGCTTGAGCGGCTCGACAAGGCCGGCAGCGCGGAGGTTCTCCATGCAGGCGCCGAACGCCCCTACGCCTGGAAGCACCACCTTGTCCGCATTCCCGACCACCTCCGGGTCGCCGCTGACTTGGACGGCGTGGCCCAGGTGGTCGAATGCTTTGGCGACGCTGAGCAGGTTGCCCATTCCGTAGTCGACGATGACAGTCATGGTAGTCAGAGCACCCCCTTGGTGGAGGGGATTCCACTCGTCCCCGGCGCGTGGGACACGGCTACGCGCAAGGCGCGGGCGGTCGCCTTGAAGGCGGCCTCGATCAGGTGGTGGCAGTTTGTGCCGGAGTGCTGCCGCAGGTGGAGCGTGAGCCGGGCATTCATGGCAAAGGCCCGGAAGAACTCCTCGCAGAGCTCAACATCGAACGCGCCGACCTTTGGTTTCTCGCAGCGCAGTGAGAACGCGAGGAACGGGCGGCCGCTCAGGTCGAGGTCACACGTGACCAACGCCTCGTCCATGGGGACGGTCGCGTTCCCGTAGCGGGTGATGCCGGCCTTGTCGCCCAGGGCCTGGTCGAACGCCTGACCGAGGCAGATCCCCACATCTTCCACGAGGTGGTGGTCGTCCACGTGGGTGTCGCCAGCCGCCCTTAGCTCCAGGTCGAAGGCGCCGTGCCTGGCGAACAGCTCCAGCATGTGGTTTAGAAAGCCGACTGGGCTCTCGACTGCGTATCGGCCGGTGCCGTCGAGGTCGAGAGACAGGGCGATCTGCGTTTCGGTGGTTTCCCGGTTGATCTCCGCGCGGCGGCCGGTGGGCTGCTCATCAGTTGACATAGGGGGCACCTCATTGGGCGACTTAGGGTTGAGCGGCTCCGAGGGGGCAGGTCCGGCGCCAGCGTCAGGTGGCGTTGAGGACCCGCAGCGCAGCGTTCACATCCGGGGCGATGAGGTCTGCGCCTTGCTCCAGGTAGAGCCGCCGCTCGCGCTTTCCGGTGATCCCAGACAGCACCTGACACGACAGCACCTGCGGCTCCCGGTCGCGACGGATCTTGGCGTACTCGGTGACCATTCGGAGGTCGTCCAGCGTGTCGCCGAAGTAGAGCACGTAGTCCGCGCCCACCGCTGGAAGCAGGCGCGTCAGCGCAGCCGGATCGGGCTTCTCCGGGCCGTCGGAGGCAGACAGGACGTTCCGCCGCGGCACGAGCGTGAGCAGACCGGTTCGCTCCAGAGCAAGCTCCGCCTCTTCGCGAGTGCGGCCGGTGAGGACGCCGTAGCGGCGAATGCGCTCCGGCAGCAGCTTGGGGTCGAGCAGCCGCCGCTCTTCCTCCAAAGCGCCGGGCCCGTGGACGTACTCAGGCTCGAAGCCATAGAGGTCGTGGCAGTGGTCATCGCCGGCATACCGTTCCTGGAACAGCCGGACAATCAGCTTCTGGTCCCACAGCAGCGTCAGTTCGCGCCGTTGCTCCGCCGACTGCGAAGGCATCAGGGCGTGCTCCGCGGTCTTGAGCCCGCTGCCCGTGCGCTGAAGCTCCTCAGTAAACTCTTCAAGGGTCGGCGAGGCTGCCCGAAGCTCGGCGGCGGCGGTGCTGCCCAGGGCCTTCGACTTGGCGAGGAAGAACAGCACTGCCGCCTGCGTCAGGTCCCAGTCGTTGTTGAAGCCGCCCGCCTGCTTGAACAGGACGACGTCGTCCGGCAGCAGCAGCGCGCCGCCGGGCCGCCAGTTGCATTGCTGCTCCAAGAACCGCTGTACCGTTTCGCAAACGACCGAGCGAAACGACTGCGACACGTCCAGCAGAACGCCGTCGATATCGAAGATCAGACCGTTGATCCTCGACAACTGGTCGAGCACCGGCTGGCGGATCATCAGGTCTGTGTCTTTGGGAAGCTTGTTGTTCATGGCGTTGGGTACGGCACGCGCCCGCGAAGCCAATCCGAAACGCTCGCCCCCCGCGGGGGGGGGGTCGTCAGTTCGCCGCGGCTGCGCGGATCCGAATGGCGTTGGCGTGGGCGGCAAATCCTTCCGCCTCGGCAAGGGTGATGATGTCCGCCGCCGCCGCTGTCAGCGCCTCGGCGGAGTAGGATACCACACTCGTTCGTTTGAGGAAATCGTCCACGCCGACGCCCGATAGGAAGCGAGCTGTAGTGGCCGTCGGCAAGACATGACTGGGACCGGCGTAGTAGTCGCCCAGGGGCACCGGAGACCAGGGGCCGACGAAAATGGCGCCGGCGTTCCGAATGGCCGAGACCTGCTGCATCGCGTCTCGCACCAAGAGCACTGCGTGTTCTGGGGCGCGTTCGTTTACCAAGGCGAACGCCTCTGTGAGCGTCTTGGTCACTACCACCACGCCGTTCTGCGCCAGGGAGGCTGCCGCATGCTCACGCCGCGGCAACTCGGCAAGCTGCTGCTCGACGTACTGGAGCGCCGCCTCTGCGAAGCTCCCCGAATCAGTCACCAAAATGGCCGAGGAGTCGGCGCCGTGCTCCGCCTGAGCCAGCAGCTCCGCCGCTGCGTACTCCGGGGGGGCCGAATCGTCCGCGACGATCATCACCTCGCTCGGCCCCGGCAGCGACTCGATGCCGACAACGCCGAACACCGCGCGCTTGGCCAGCGTTACGTAGAGGTTCCCGGGCCCGACGATCTTCTCGACCTGAGGGACCGACTCCGTGCCAAAGGCCAGCGCGGCAACGCCCTGGGCGCCGCTGACTCGGTAAATCTCATCCACCCCGGCGAGCCGGGCGGCGACGAGGATCCCGGGGTTGACCGTGCCGTCGGGCTGTGGCGGCGTGATCATGACGACGCGGTCCACTCCCGCCACCCGCGCGGGCACCGCCAGCATCAACACGGTGGAGGGACACGGCGCCTTCTGGCCGGGCACGCACAGCCCCACGTTGGCGAGGGGCGTGTAGCGTTGACCGAGAATCTTGCCGGGCTCGGAGAAATCCATCCACGACTGCCGGAGCTGGCGCTCGTGGAACCGGCGGATGTTCAGGGCCGCTCGTTCGGCGGCTTCCTGGAACTCCGGCGACACCAAGTCGGTCGCCGCATCGATCTCTCGGCTACCGACGAGCAGGCGATCCGCCCTCAGGGATTCGCAGGCAAACCGGCGCTCATACTCCAGCACGGCGTCGTCGCCGCGGGCGCGCACGTCGGCGAGGATGTTCCTGACGGTGCGTTCCTGCTCTTCATATTGGTCCAGCACGGCCCCAGCGAATAGCTGCGGCAGTGTTCGGCGCGCCTCGGCGGCGCCATTGATGAGTCGCATCATCGTCCATGAACCTCTCGGAGGCGGGGAAAATGCCAGTTTGATCTAGCAGCAGGCAAAGGTAAAGGGGGAATGCCGGATAACCGGCGCCGGGCCCCGCCCGGTGTCGGGCGCTGAACAGCGCTCTCGCGCCGCTCACTGCGCGGACGCGGCGACCCGCGGCTGCTGCTCCGTCCACACGGTGCCGCGTCCCAGAGCCAGTTCCAGCTCGGTCTGGAGGGCGGCATCCAGCCTGACGACGTGCCCGCTGCCCAGCGACACCTGCGTGAGGCGCCGGCCGTGGTCGATGTGCAACAGCACGCCTGAGTTTCCAGGGTGCGCCTTCAAGATCCCCTGCAACTCGTTGAGGGTCCCCGGGGTCGCCTTGGTCTGCGGGACGCGAATGTTCACCACCGGAGGCGGAGTGGAGTTGGCGGCGACCTCCCCGTTCCCGTTGCCTCTCCCATTCCCGTTGCCATTCCCCCCCTTGCGCCGCGAGGGTCTCAGCTTGGCGTCCAGTCCCTTATCGTCGGCGCGGAACACGCGGGAACAGCGCAGTTTGAGTTCGTCATCGCTGCGGCTGCTGCTGCCCAGCATGACCTGCCCCTCGGCCAGGATGAGGGCGTCCTTCGCGGTCTCGGGGGCGCAGTCCGCATAGGCGCTGGCGAAGACGATCAGCTCGAGACTGCCAACGCCGTCTTCGAGCGTCACGAACATCATCGGGTTGCCTTTGCGGTCCCGGATCTGACGGAAGTCGGAGACCAGACCACCGACCACCACCGTCTTCCCGTCGAGCGACTCCGACAGCTCGTCCAGCGTGTGGGTGACGTACTTCTCGAGGACTTTGCGGGCCGATTTCAGCGGATGATCGGATACGTAGACACCCAGCAACTCGCGTTCGGCCGCCAACTTGTCTTCCCGGGGCAGATCGGGGACGTTGGGCAGCAACGGCCGGGTGGTGTCGACCTCGACCTCGCCGAACAAGCTAACCTGTCCGGCCGCCTTGTCCCGCTGGAGGCGCTGGCCCGCCTCGACCGCTTGGTCGAGCGCCGCCAATGCCTGAGCGCGGTTGGGGTGGAGCGAGTCGAACGCGCCGCAGCGGAGGAGCGTCTCGATGGCAGACTTCCCCAGCGCCCGCTGCGGAACGCGCTCGGCGAAGTCGTAGAGGTCTCTGAAGGGGCCGCCTTCGGCCCGCGCGTTGACGATCTCCTGGAGCGCACCCGCCCCGACTCCCTTGATGGCCGCCAGGGCGAAGCGGATGTCCTTGCCGCTCACGCTGAAGTTCACCTGGCTCTCGTTGACATCGGGCGGCAGTACGGCGACACCCAGCTTGCGGCAGTCTTCGATGCACAGGGCAATCCGGTCGGCGCGGTTCATGAAGCTGGTCATGAACGCTGCCATGTACTGCGTTGGGTAGTTCGCCTTGAGGTAGGCCGTCTGGTAGGAGAGGACCGCGTATGCCGCGCTGTGCGCCTTGTTGAACCCGTAGCCGGCGAACTTGTACATGCGGGCGAACACCTGCTCCGCGACCTCGCGCCGGGTCTGCTTGGCGACGCAGTTGTCGATGAAGATGTCGCGCATCTGCTCCATCTTCTTCTCTTGCTTCTTGCTCATGGCGCGCATGAGGATCTCAGCCTGCGGCATGCTGAAGTCGGCCATCTTCATGGCAGCCTGCATGACCTGTTCCTGATAAAGCAGGACGCCGAAGGTCTCGCTGAGAATCTCTTCCAGGTCGGGGTGGGCGTACTCGACCCGTTGCCCGTGCCTGCCGGCCACAAAGCGCGGCATCTCGTCCATGGGACCGGGGCGGTAGAGCGCCAGGAGCGGGGCAATGTGCGCGAAGCGATCGGGCTTCAGGTCCCGGAGCAGCGAACGCATGCCGGAACTCTCCAACTGGAAGACCGCCGTGCTCTCACCGCGGCTGAGCATGTCGTACGTCTTCCTGTCGTCCATCGGGATGGTGGTCAGATCGAGGTCGAGAGCCGCAGTCTCCTTGAGCAGCCGCAGCGTCTCAGAGATGATGGACATGTTCTTCAGCCCGAGGAAGTCCATCTTCACCAGTCCGCACGCCTCGACGTCAGGCCCCGCGAGCTGGGTGATGACGCCGCCCTCCTGACCAGCCCGCTGTAGCGGGATGTGCTGGGTAAGCGGGTTCTTGGAGATCACCACCCCGCAGGCGTGGACACTGGAGTGGCGAGCCAGCCCCTCGATGGACATGGCCGCCTCCAGGAGGCGTTTGGTCCGCTCGTCGGACTCGTGACGCTGCCTCAGTTCGGGGACGTTCTCCAAGGCTTCCGAAATGCTGTCCGTCTGGGGGATGAGCTTGGCGATCTCGTCGACTTCGCTGATGGGGTACTCGAGCGCGCGCCCGACGTCTCGAACGGCGCCTCGGGCGGCCATGGTCCCGAACGTGATGATCTGGGCGACATTATCGACACCGTATTTCTCCACGGCGTAGTCGTACACTTCCTGGCGCCGGGCGTCTTCGATGTCCAGGTCGATGTCGGGGCTGCTCTCGCGCTCGGGGTTGAGGAAGCGCTCGAAGATCAGCTTGAACTCCAGCGGATCCAGGTAGGTCATGTCGAGGAGGTAAGAGACCACACTGCTGGCCGCCGAGCCGCGGGCGGCAGCGATGATCCCCCGCTTGTGGGCGAACCGAACCAAGTCTTCAACGATGAGGAAGTAGCCGGAGTACCCCTTCCCCTGGATGACCTCCAACTCATACTCGAGTCGCTTGCGGGCCACTTCGTCGCGCCCGGGGAACTTCTCCGGCAGCTTCGCCCGGCACAGATTGGCCAGGTGCGAGTCCAGCGTCTCGCCTTCCGGGACTTCGAAGACCGGCATGTGGATGGTGTCGAGGTCCAACTCGACGTTGCACTGCTCGGCGATGACCAGGGTGTTCCGCAGCGCTTCGGGTACTTCGCTGAAAAGCGCGGCCATCTCCTCGGCCGTCTTCAGGTAGAACTCCTGCGCGCCGAACCGCATGCGGTTGGGATCGGCATAGGTCTTGCTGGTCTGGATGCAGAGCAGGATGTCGTGCGCGTCGGCATCCTCGCGCCGAGAGTAGTGGCTGTCATTGGTGGCAGTGACGCCGACGCCCAAGTCCTTCGCCAATCTGAGCAGCCCCTCATTGGCGGCTTTCTGCTCCGGCAATCCGTGGTCCTGAAGCTCCAGGTAGAAGTTGTCCCGGCCCACAATGTCGACGTACTCGCCGGCAATCTGCCTGGCGAGGTCGTAGTTCCCGTCGAGGATTGCCCGCGGCACCTCGCCGGCGATGCACGCTGAGGCGACGATCAGCCCTTGGGAGTGCTGCGCCAGCAGCTCTCTGTCGATCCTGGGCTTGTAGTAGAAGCCCTCGAGGTGAGAAGCCGTGATCAGCTTGACGAGGTTCTGGTAGCCCTGCTCATCTTTGGGCAGCAAGACGAGGTGGCTGGGCTCGCGGTCGAACTTGGCCTCTTTGTCCTTGCGCGAGCGCGCGGCGACGTATGCCTCGCAACCCAGGATCGGCTTGACCCCAGCCTCCCGGCAGGCCTTGTAGAACTGGACGATCCCATACATGACCCCGTGGTCGGTGAGGGCGAGGGCCGGCATGTGGTTGGCTGCGGCGAACTTCGCGAGGTCCTTGATCCGCGAAGCGCCATCCAGCAGGCTGTACTCGCTATGGCAATGGAGGTGGACGAACTCGGGCTGGGACATGGAGACGCGCACTCCTCAGAAGTTGGCAACGATGAAGGGGGCGGTTGTGGGGTCGATGAAGGGCACCGGCTGCGTTGCAGGCGAGGACCTTGAGGCGGCGGGAGGCTGCGACGGAGGAGTGCGACAGGGGCGTTGGTGAGAGTGTCTGCGCGTAGAGGACTGAATGCCGGTGAAGCGTATCTGCCGCGCGTGGCGGAAGGCTACGTCATAGGTACTGGTCCTCGCTCTTCAGGATCTGGAACTCAGGTTCCTCGTCGATGTCTTCCTCGACCTCTTCGACCAAAGTCGCTTCTTCGTCCTCGGCTTCGTCCCGTTCTGGCCGACTCGGCGGCGCCGGCGCCGCCGGTTCCTGCCGGGCGCCGGCCGTCACGAACTGGTGGTTCTGGAGTAGGCAGTTGTGGCAGATCGCCGCGCCGCGCCCTTTGATGAACACCTCATCCGCCTCCGGCGCCTTCCCGCAGAACGAGCAGGACACCGCCCGCACCGGCCCGAAGCGCGCACAGATCAGCGAGAGGAGGAAGATCAGTACGCCCACCAGCAGGAGGACGTTGGGCCCCAGTGACTCGGTGGGGAAGCTCCCCGCGTTGGTGGCGTACCACAGCCCGGCGATGGCGACGCACACGATGGCGGTCCCGATGGCCTGCCAGAAGAGCAGCGGCCAGAGGCGCTGCATGGAGAAGTCGAGTTCGGAGCGAACCACCACGCGGTCGCCGCCCTCGGTCCAGCCGCCGTCGCCCTCGCGCTCCAAGTGTTCGGCAATGCCCACGAACGCGTCGTCGAGGACATCTTCTCGTTCGCCCTGCCGAAGCATGCTGAGCACGAACGGCGAGAAGATCTCGGGGAAGCGCCCGAAGGCGGTCGAGAGCAGCCGCCCCAGGCTGACGTCGCGCTCCACAGAGTCGAGCACGTCGCGGAGCTTCTGGTTACTGGTCTGCTTCCGCAGCACGTCGAGAATGCCCAACAGGTCGATGCCCGCGCTGAGCATCCCGCCGAACTGCCGGAAGAACAAGGCGAGTTCGGCACGCTCGATTCGCTGCTCTTTCTGCTTTCGTGCCATGGCGCTACTTCGCGCGTTCGAGATACTGAGCGTTACGCGTGTCGACTTTGATGACTTCGTCCTGCTCGATGAAAAGTGGGACCTGCACGATCAGCCCGGTCTCCAGGGTGGCCGGCTTCGTGCCGCCTTGCGCGGTGTCGCCCTTCAGACCCGGCTCAGTGTGGACCACCTGCAACTCGACTGCAGCCGGGACCTCGACGCCGAACACCTTCCCCTTGTACGTGATGACCTGAACCGGCATGTTGTCTTTCAGGTAGTTGGCTGCGTCGCCCAGTTCGTCCTTGCTGAGCGTCGTCTGCTCGTAGGAGGACATGTCCATGAAGACGTAGCCCTCGCCCTCGCGGTAGAGGTACTCCACCTCGCCGCGCTCCACGTGAGCGCGTTCCATCTTCTCGCCCGCCCGGAACGTCTTCTCCAGCGTATTCCCGGTCTCCAGATTGCGGAGCCTCGACCGGACGAAGGCACCCCCCTTGCCGGGCTTGACATGCTGGAACCCGATGATCTGGAAGACCCCTTCGCCAATCTCGATGGTCAGGCCGTTCTTGAAGTCCGCGGTGGAAATCGCCATAGGTACTAATCTCCCGATTGTCCGGCCCGGCTCCAGCGAACCAAGCCGGACCCCTCAGAAATCGTCGCGCCGACCCAAAGTGCCTTGTCGGCTGGGTAGGCGCTCATCCCCTGCTTGCAGTGGGCACTCCTACGATGCCGCCTGGAAGGCGGGAAGGTGCGTCAGTGCTCTTCGCCTTCCATGTGACCGACTTTGATGTCGATCTCGTCGCACTCCTCGATTCGGTCGATCTTCCCGTCTCGAATCCAGACCACGCGGTCGGAGGCGGCAACCATTTTCAGGTCGTGGGTGGCGGTGATGACCGTGACGCCGTTCTCTTTGTTCAGGCGCCCGAGCAACTGGATGATCTCCTCGCCCGTTTTCAGGTCGAGGTTTCCGGTGGGCTCGTCCGCCAGAACGATGGCCGGGCTGTTTGCCAGGGACCGGGCGATGGCGACGCGCTGCTGCTGACCGCCGGACAGCTCGAACGGCTTGTGGTGCAGGCGTTCGCCCAGACCCACGGTGTTCAGCAGGCCGACGCCTTTCTCGATCATCTCGTCCTGCCCCATGCCGGCGAAGATCATCGGCAACGTGACATTCTCCAGCGCTGTCATCACGGGGATCAGGTTGAACGACTGGAAAATGTAGCCGATCTTCCGACAACGCAGCCAGGCCAACTCGAAGGCGTCGAGCTGCGCCATGTCCACCTCGTCGATGAAGACGGTGCCTTCCGAGGGCTTGTCGAGCCCGCCGATCATGTTGAACAGGGTGGACTTGCCCGAGCCGGAAGGACCCATGATCGAGATGTACTCGCCGCGGCGAATGTCGAGCTTCACGTCGTTCAGGGCGTGAACCTCGGTCTTCCCCATCATGTACGCTTTCTTGAGCCCCTTCGTTCGGACGATGAATTCCTGTACGGTATCTGTCGCCACCCTGTACACCTCCGAGGGAGATTGCAGATTGGTGATTTCGGATTGCAGATTGGAGCACCAAGTACTCAGCGCGGCGGCGAATCAGCCTCGGCAAGCCGGAGTCTTCGCCCACCAATGCGCAACCGCAAATCTGCAATCTCAGATCTGCAATCCGCAATCCTCAGATCTCTGTCCTGAGCGCCGCCGCGGCAGGCATCTTGGCGGCATGGCTCGCAGCCGGCACGGCTGCGACGACTGAAATCACTGTGCCGATCACGAGCGAGATAACGAAGTACTCGAACACGGAGTCCGGTTTTGCAGTGCTGAGCGTCAGCCAATGCACGCCGACCAGTACCGCTGTGCCGCCTTTGAGCATGTAGACGAGCACCATTGCCAGTGTGCCCGCCAGCGCCCCGGCAAACGAGCCGATTACGCCCATGAGCGCGGACTCGATAAGGTAGAGCCGCACGATGAATCCGTCCAGGGCGCCGAGACACTTCATTGTGCCGATCTCGCGGAAGCGTTCGGTGACCGACATCAGCATCGAGTTGGTAATCCCGACGCCGCAGACCAACAGGGACATCACGACCAGCCAGATTTGCCGCGCTGCCATGCCAACGTCAGCCGGGGTGCCCTCCGCCCGGTGGACGGCATCCAGGATCATGGACCCGGTGAAGACGGACATCAGGAACGCGATGCCCAGAAACGTGCCGGCAGCGGTAATCATGGCGCGCCCGAACCGGATGGTTATGTTGCGCAGGCTGATCTTGAGCGCCTCGCGGAACGGCAAACTGATCTGCCGCTCGATCTTCGACTCGGCGGTCTGGTAGTCCTTCATCAGGGGCTGTTGTGCCATGCCTTAGATCCTTCCCGACTCCAGTGCGCGCTGGACTTCCGGCTCCAAGCCGTCGCGGTCCATCTCGAAGCCGACGATTCCGCGCTTCGCCAGGTCGCGCAGGTAGGTTGTCAGCGACACATCGGCTTCCTTGCGGTTGAGCTTGTATTCGCTTCCCAGCTTGCGGATCATTTCGCGGATGGAATTCGCTCCATCGCAGAGCTGCCACACAAAGCTCCCCACCTCGTCCAACTGCACGCTCCGGGACTTGGGGACGACGAACACGATTGTAAGGATCTTGCCGAGCCCGTCGGTCCGGCGAGGGATCGAGAGCACTACCAGCCCGGCTTCGTCCCGCTCCCAGCGGAGGGCCGGGTTGCGGACAGGCCGGGAGGCGTAGACTTGGTCCTTGGTCAGGAGGGGCTTCTTCCGACGGAAAAGGGAGCCCAGGTTCATGGGAGAGATCGTTTCTCCGCGCGCGGCCGCGCTTGCCGGCAGTGGCACAAGCCGGGCGGGCGTACGAGGTCCGAGAGTCGGTATGTTACATGATCTTCAGAAAGGCGTCAAGCGAGCCGGTCAGACCGTCCCAGCCCCATCGGCCGGTGTCGCCCGCAGCGCCTCAGTCACCGTGAGCTGCTGGGCGGCCACACGGAGCAGCGCCTCCCAGCGCAGGCTTGACACCCCTGCCTCGCGCAACCGTAGCCGCAGCGCCTCACCGGTGCTGTCGCCCGACATCTGCCGGCGGACGTGACCTTCGACCCGCGCCGTCTCGAAGATCGCGTACCGGCCGGCGGTGCCGGAGTAGCCACACTCCTCGCAGCCACGTGACTCGACCGTCAGGGGGCACTGAAGCAGCGGGTGGCCTGCGGGTACTTGGTCTCTCTCGAGGTCTGTCAACTCGCGTTCGGCGGCACACGCCGGGCACGGCCGGCGGACGAGGCGTTGCGCCGTGGCCCCGACTAACGTGCCCGCCGCCAGAACCGGGTCGCCGATGGCGCGTGTCGCTTCCAACAGCGCTGCCGCCGCATCTTGCGCCTGCCACGGCAGCATCACGTAGTGACCGGTGTTCGCCATCTCGACCACCAGCGGCCAAGCTCCCTCGTCCGGCGGGACGCCCAGGACGAGAAGGGCCGGGTCCTGGCGGTTGGCGGCCCGCAGTGCGTTGACGATGTCGAGCCCCAGTTCCGGCTCGAGCTTGACTTGCCTGATGCCCGGCAGCTCCGCTTCTACGGCCTCCTCCACGGCAAACACCGCGGCTCCGCGGCCTGCGACGGCTCGAGCCAGACAGTGCAGCATTGTTGTGCGGCCGGAGCCGGCCGGGCCTGCCACCAGCAGGATGCCGTTCGGCTGCCGCAACAGGAGGTCCACGATCGCTGCCTGATCCGCGCGAAGTCCAAGCGGTGGGAGCGCGTCGGGCTGCTCAAGCGCCTCGACTGCCGGGTCAACTGCGCGATGGAAACGCAGGGCGACGGCCTCGCCGTAGAGCGTGGGGTAGGTAGAGACGCGGCACCGGCGGTCGTGTTGTCCCAGCCGCAAGCGCGCTGCGCCGCGGTTGGGCTCGGCCCGCCTTGGCAGCGCCAAGCCTGCCCTCGCCTTTAGCCAATTGACGTACCGGAGGTGGTCCGTGCTGGAGATCACTCCAGCCGCCCGGAGCACGCCATCCACCCGCATCCGGGCTCTGCTCTCACTCCGTCCCGGCTGCAGAGGCAGGTCCGTGGCACCGGCGTCGAGTGCCGCCAGGAGCATCTCGTCCAGGCGCCGAATGGCCGCCTCCCAGGCCCCGGCGCCGTCCGCGTCCGGCGCGGGCTCCCCGACCGAGGTTGTCTTCGCCGAACCCTTGCCCGCCGCGGGCAGGGGAACGCCCGCGTGCAGGTGCTCGGCCGTCTGCAGCGCCACCTCGTCCAACGTACCGGAGCGCTCGCCGGCCCGCACCATCCCGCGGACCGTTGGCGGGAACACGTCCACATGCTCCGCCAGCGCAGCGCTCAAGGTGCTGCCCGACCGCACGGCCTCGCCGACGAAGAGAACCGCTTCCCGCAACCGCTCGGGTACGTCCCCTTCGACACTGACCTCCAGGGTCTGTAGGAGCGATACTCCGCTGTCAAGCATAAGCCCGGCGCGACGCAGCCAGAGCCGGAGATGCCCCACCTCATTGGGCTCGCCCCCGGCCCACGCCTCAAGCTCGCGCGTCGCATACTCCTCTGCTCGGGCGAACGCTTCGTCCAACCGGTACTTGACGGTGCCGACGGGGACGTGCAACTG
>PEVN01000001.1 GCA_002779825.1 Armatimonadetes bacterium CG06_land_8_20_14_3_00_66_21
CGTCTTCGCGGGCACCCCGTTCCTGCCCTCGCCCCCCGCCCCAACGTAGCACTCACCTCTTCCGTCGTCTCGCGGAACAGGTACCTGGGTAGTTACTCAGCGGCAACGATCTCACCGGGGCGGACCAGGATGCGGTCCCCGGGCAGCAGGGAATCGGCCGGCACCTCAAGCTGCTCCCCTTGGCGAAGGAGGAGGGCGTGCCGGGGGTGGAGGGCGATTATCTTCTCGATGTGCCGCCGCGCCCGGCCCGAGGTGTACTCCTCTAACAGCGATCCGACTACCATCAGGAACGCCACAACCGCCGCCACGACGTACTCGCCCAGGACCACCGACGCCACCAGCGCCAGGCTGACCAGTTCGTCTACGTTCGTCTGCAGCCGCAGCAGACCGCGGGCGGCTCCCAGCACAATCGGGAGCCCTGTCAATCCAAGCGACAGGAGTGCCGTCGCCTCCCCCCACGGCGAGCCAGCACCCAGGAGAGCGCGCAACGCGACGCTGGCGACAAGCGCCGCGCCACCGGCCGCTGCGCGCAACAGGGCGCCCCGGTCGAGAACTCCCAGCGATTCTGTGGTGTAGCGGCCGATCATTACGGTGTGGCTCGGATTGACTGCGTGGAGATTCTCGTCGTAGGCATTGACAACGAAGTTAGATACGACTAACATTCTACCTGAAACAACGCTCGTCCCGCGGGCATCGTGCCAATGCCGTTCTCGCACGGTCGCCCAAGAAGGGGCGTTGGCAGACAGTCCGGATGTCAGGGAAGGAGGTTGAGCAACCCACCGAACATGCAGACAGAAAGGAGCGCGCGGACGCAGCCACGTCCGCGCGCTCGGGGAGCGTGGTAAACCACGCGTCGCCGTTTCAAGTTTACCTCGCTTTGGCCGTCGGTGTCCATCGGCGGCTCCCCCAAGCTCCCCCCACTGCGCCGCAATGCCGATGCCGCAATGGCGACATCCTCCTTTGGGTCCTCCCCAAGGACAAAGGCAATCGTTGCACGCCGCCGGTGCGGCCTCTTCAGACCTACCGCGAGGTGATACCCCTTGAGAAAGCACACCCAGCGTGGCTTCACGCTCATCGAACTGCTGGTGGTGATTGCGATCATCGCGATCCTGGCCGCCATTCTCTTTCCCGTGTTCGCGAAGGCACGGGAGAAGGCGCGACAGATCAGTTGCGTCTCCAATACCAAACAACTGGGGCTGGGGGTGCAGATGTACGTGCAGGACTACGACGGCACCTACCCGGTGATGTCGTCGCCCAGCTCCACGTCGCCGCGCCGGCGCTGGCCGGATCACGTCTACCCCTACGTCAGGAACGAGCAGTTGTTCCTCTGTCCGTCCGCGCCGGTGAGCATGCGAGGGAAGACCTTCGCCCATGACTCGACAAAGCAGTACGGCGGATACGGCTACAACTACCAGTACCTGGGGAACAGCCGGTTCCCCTTTGCCGCCACCGATGCCGAGATCAAGGCGCCGGCGGAGACAATCGCGCTGGCAGACACCAACGGGACCGATGGAACGACGAAGGCGGGGCAGTACACCATCGACCCGCCAGTGACTTCGTCGCGTGGCAGCGGCAACTCCACCGGCTACTACGGAGCGGGAGCTGAGTGCGGCGCCAGTTGTCGCTCCACCCCCGCCGAGCGCCACAATGAGCAGGTGAGTGTGGGCTTCGCCGATGGCCACGCCAAAGCCATGAAGCTCGCGAAGATGGACGACTTCAACGGCGACGGAACCCCCGAGAACGGATTCTGGAACGGCCAGGGCGACGCTGCCGTCAGGTAGTCACGCTCTCGCCGCCGCGGGCCGGCGCCGGGCTGTGGCCCGGCGCCGGCGCTGATTGGGTTGTCGAATGGGCCGCAGGAACAAGCGGCCCACTTCGAGACAACCAGCGGTGGACAGTGGAAGCCTTCGGCAACGTGGACAAAGGACGCTACTTCGTGGGTCCCGGACTGGCCTGGGACCTCGATGGAAGCAGACGGCTCGACCTGAGCTCCGCCGCCGGTCTGAACGGCCGGAGCGACGACTACCGCGCGCGGCTGATCTTCGAGTACGAGTGGTTCTGAGTTCTGGGGCTGTGCCCGGCTGCGGTTCGGCCGGCGCGGGTGCGCAGCCCGCCCGCCGAGCCGTCAGCCGCCGACCGCCATGAGGTCGAGGCACGCCAGCGTCTTCTGGTCGCGGATGATGAGCTTGCCGTTGCTGTACGCGAGGGGGCCCCACACCTCAGGCCCGCTCAGGAAGGACGCGCGTCCCAGTTCCTTGTACTCGTTCGGGTTCGCTTCTGCCATCACGAGCGTGCCGTCGTCGCCGTTGAGGAGGAAGATCAGCCCGTCGACCAGGATCAAGTTCCCCATGCCGAATCCTGGGCGGTTACCGGTCTCCCACTTCACCTGGCCGTCCAGCGCAATGCAGCGTAAGCCGCCCTTGTCGTCGCTGCTGTTCCCGTACAGGAAACCGTCATAGAGGAGGGGCTGGGGGATCTTGCTGCTCATGATGCCCTTGGTGCTCTTCCAGACTTCGCTTGTGCTGAAGCCGTCGCCGTCCTTGCTGACCTTGAACATCGCGCCGCCGGCCCCGTAGCCACCGGTCAACACGATACGACCGGCGCCGACGTGGAGCGGCGACGGGATGCTGATCTTGACCGAGTACCCATCGTACTTCCAGAGCTGACTGCCAGTGGCCGGATCGACACCGATGGTGTAGGCGCCCTTCCCGCTGACCGCGAGCATCGGCGCGCCAGCGACGGTCAGCGGCATCGGGGAGCTGTAGTCGAGCTGGACGCCACCGGGATTGGACGTCGTCCACTTCACTGCGCCGGTAGCTTTGTCGTAGGCGACGACAGCAGCCTTGGTCCCCCACGGAGCCACGATCAAGGAGTCGCCGTAGAGGAGCGGATTCTGCGACACCCCCCACTGCGGGAGCTTGGCGCCCCAGTCCTCGAGAAGCTTGGCTTGCCACAGCACGGTCCCGTCCACGAACGACGCAGCGCAAATGTGGCCGAAGGGGCCGATGGAGTACACGGTCTTGCCGTCAGTGGCGGGCGTCGAGCGGGTCCCGTTGTGCGGCAAGGTCCCTGGCGCCTCGTCGGTGCGGCGCCAGACTTCCTGCCCGTCTGCGAGGCGGATCCGCCGAAGGACATCCTGCGCGTTGTTCTCCCGATCAAGGATCAACGCGCTGTCTCCGAAGACCGCAGCGCCGCCGTATCCCGGCCCCACCGGGATCTTCCAGAGCACCCTCGGCCCACCGGCAGGCCACGAGCGGGGGAGCTTGGGTGACTCCGGCGCAATCGCGTTGCGGTCGGGCCCGAGAAACTGGGGCCAATCCGCCGCCTGGACCTCAACCGGAAGGCACGGCCCCACCAGCACACCGAACAGCACCGCCAACCCAATCCGTCTCAATACCATCTCGCTTCTCTCCTTCGAAAATGTAGCCCGACGCGCCAGCGGAGGGACTCCCTCGGCTTGGCGCGCAAACGCCCGGCGTTTGATCGGGCTACGTCTTCATCCGTTGGGGTGTTCAAGCGAAGCGCGGACACGAATGATTCCTCTGCCCGCCTTGGTTTCAGTCTCCGCTTTGACGCGCGGAACGCCCGCGAAGTTCTGTGTCGCCCCGACAAGTAACCAGGCACGCAGCCTGTACCTCGCTGCGCTGCGCTTGAGCGCGCGTGAGCGACGGCTACGGTTGCGTTAGCCAGTGGCGGATCGCCTGGACCAGCTCTACTCCCCCAAACCCGAGTGCCCGGATAGCCCCTCGACGGTCAACGACCACGTCGTAGGGGACGCAGACCGCCCCGTAGAGCTGTCCCAGCGGACCAATGGCGGAGTCGGTGCTGCCCTCGGCGTGATCCAGTACGTGAGTCAGCGGCAGCTTGTTGGCGCGCAGGTAGTCGGAGGCCACCTCGCGCTCTCTGTCTTCGTTGATACAGAGGACCCGCAGGCCCTGGTCGGCAAAACGCTCGTGGCAGTAGAGCACCGTGGGCATCCGCGTGCTGCAGGAGCCGCACCACGTTGCCCAGAAGTGCAACAGCACCACTTGTCCGCGCAGGTCAGACGGCCGAAGCGTCTCCCCATGGCGCGTCAGGGTCTCGAAGTCGGGTGCCGGTGCGTCGAGTCGCTTCCGTTCGCGGCTCTCACACCAACGTTCACTGCTCGGAAGCACCACTTGCTTCGCTCGTGCTGTGCGACCGTGTCGGTACCGCACCCGGAGTGTGTCGCCCTCCTTCGTTTGGCTGAGGACGGCACGGACGTCGGCGCGCCGAGCGACAGGCTGTTCGTTCAGTACCTCGATCATGTCGCCGACCTGAAGGCCCGCCACTTCTGCGGGCGAATCGGGCATGACGAGGGTCACGTCGCCACTGCTGTCCCGGACATCAACGCCCAAGAACCCGCGCAGCGGCTCGTGTGCGCCCCAGCGTGTTTCCAGTTCCGCAAGCGACTCCCTCATCGGCGGTCCTTGCGGGAGCACCACTCGAACGGGTAGCTCACGCAGAAAGACGGGCAGGTCATCCAACGTAGCCCACTTCCGCTGCAGCGTACTGGGGGCTATCTGCCAGAAGAAGCCGATGGAATCACCCGTGCGGAAGTCGAACCACGCCATGTCCACTCGCAACGGCAGTGCGTCTGCGCAAGGTGCCGGCCCCTCTCCGCCACCGGCACCCTGGTCCTGCCGGACCTCCCTGCGCACCTCGCCCCAGAACACCAAATCCGCGCCGAGGTGCTTGCCCAGTTCGTAGCAGCGCAGCGCGTCGTCGGTGTAGGCGGGCGCGACATGCACCGTTCCCTCGTGTCTCGCCACGTCGCACGCGAATCCGCCTTGGTCCAGATACTCGGTGAGACGCTCCGTGAGCTGCGAAGCACACGTGCCCACCTCGTCAGTCTGCCGACCGAAGGGCACCACGACCGCGCGGGGAGACGGGTCCAGCATAGCTGCGTCCTGCGCCATGGGCGATTCTCCTGCTGCTTTCGCATTGAGCTATGCAATCCGGCACAGCCGCCGGCAGACTCGCCAGCCAGTGTGGGCGAGGCTACAGCAGCGTCTTCAGCGCCGACACCAGCGCCTCCACGTGTCGCGGCGTCGCGCTCTCGCCCATCAGCCCGATCCGCCACGCCTTGCCTTTGTGCTCGCCCAGCCCGCCGCCGATCTCGAGGTCGTACTCGTCGAGCAGCCGCTTGCGGACGGCGCCTTCGTCGACGCCTTCGGGCGTGGCGACGGCGTTGAGCATCGGCAACTGGTGAGCCGGATCGGCGAGGTAGCGCAGGCCGAGCGATTCGAGTTCCGACTTCAGCGACTCGTGGACGCGCGCATGGCGCTGCCAGCGTGCCTGCAAGCCTTCGTCGAGCACCAGCCGCAGCGCTTCGTGCAGGGCGTAGTTCATGTTGATCGGCGCCGTGTGGTGGTAGAGCCGCTCGGTTCCCCAGTACTGCCGGACCAGGCTCATGTCGAGGTACCAGCTCTGCACCTTGGTCTGGCGGGCGTCCATCGCGGCGACAGCGGCCGGGCTGAAGGTGACGGGCGACAAACCGGGCGGGCACGAGAGGCACTTCTGCGTGCCGCTGTAGCAGGCGTCGATCTGCCAACCGTCCACGTCGACCTCCATGCCGCCGAGGCTGGTGACGGTGTCGACCAGCAGCAGACTGCCGGCGTCGTGCACCACCTTGCTGATCTCCGGGATCGGCTGCGCGGCGCCCGTGCTGGTCTCGGCGTTGACGATGCCGACGACTTTGAACGGGCCGCTTTGGCTGATCGCCGCCTGGACCTGCTCCGCCGTGAACACCTGACCCCACGGCACGTCGATGGTCGTCACCGTGGCCCCGGCGCGCCGCGCCACGTCGGTCATCCGCTGCCCGAACACACCGGCAATGCAGACCAGCATCTTGTCGCCCGGCTCGATGAGGTTGACGACACAGGTCTCCATGCCGGCGGAGCCGGTGCCGCTGACGGCCAGCGTCAGCTCGTTCTTCGTCTGGAAGACGGCCTGGAGCCTCTCGCGAATGTCGTTGAGGACGCCGAGGAACTGCGGGTCCAAGTGCCCGACGGTCGGGCGAGCCATCGCCTC
>PEVN01000485.1:0-6409 GCA_002779825.1 Armatimonadetes bacterium CG06_land_8_20_14_3_00_66_21
CGCGAGCCCCCGCCAGCGCCGCGACGCACCTCTGAGAGCGCCCACCGACGGACGCTAAGGGAGTGGAACGAATGGCAGAGAGAATCCTGATCGTTGACGATGATCCGGACATCTGTGAGGCGATGCGGCTGGTACTGGAGACCCGCGAGTATGAGGTCACGGTCGCCCATGACCCGGACTCGGGTCTCCAGCGAGTGGCCGAGGGCAAGCCGGCTCTCATCATCCTCGATGTGATGATGCCGGAGGGGACAGAGGGATTTCACTTCGTGTGGACCCTGCGTGGCAACCCCGACAAGGCACTGGCCGACACGCCGATCCTGATGGTGACCGCCATCCACGATCAGACGAAGCTCCGCTTCTACCCCGAGCGAAAAGACGGCACCTACGCCAGCGGCGAGTACCTGCCGGTGCAGGGGTTTGTTGACAAGCCGGTCACCCCGGAGGACCTTCTGGAGCGGGTCGAGGAAGCGCTCGGCAGGTAGCCGTCGGGCCGGTCGGGGTTCCTGAGAGGGGTAGCGGTCGACCGCGGAAAGCGGCTGACTTATTGCCGTGCAACCAGGCGGCCCTCCGGCGATGGCGCATGTGTTGCAGACCCGCGCCTCTTAGTGACCGGCCCCTCGCGAGGAACTCTCTCGGTCGTCCGCGTCTCGAAGACAGCCTCCGGCGGCTGGACCGGCGAACCCGGCAGTGCAGGCGGGGGCCGTCGCGAGTGGCCGGGGCGGCCCTGATGGGGACGCGACACCAAGAAGGCAGTTGCTGTGGCGGCGGAGAAACCCCGGATACTGATCGTGGAAGATGATCCCGATACGGCAGAGTCGTATCGGCTCGTCCTTGAGGGTGGCGGGTATGACGCCCACCATTCCGCCACCGCTCCGGCTGCCTGGCAGATGGCCTCGTCCTGGCATCCACAACTGATTCTGCTCGACCTGATGTTGCCCGAGGGTACCGAGGGGCTGGATTTCCTGTGGGAATTGCGTCGATCCCCCGATCCGGCGTTGGCCGAGATTCCGGTCATCATTGCGAGCGCAGTCCATCATGAGACCGGCCTGCGACTGGTGCAGCGGGCCGAGCAGGAGTGCGCCGTCCAGGCGGAACTCCTCCCCGCCAGTGGCTTTCTGGACAAGCCCGTCGCTCCGGCCTCCCTGCTGACCAGTGTGAAGGTGGCACTTCGGAACGGCGCCTGCCCACCCTCGGTCTCCGCCCCGGAGCCGATCCCGGCGCCGACCGCGCCGCTCCCCGCCGAAGACCCGCAGGCCCGTTCAGAGCATCTGGAGCCAGAGCAGGCATTCACACTCACCGCGACGGCGGCCGCGCCCTTCGCGAGTGCGGGCAACTGCCGCTTCGACAAACCCGTCGTCTCCTCAGCGCTCGAACTGCTGGAGTTCCGGACGCCTACCGGCGCTCGACTGGTGGGCCCGGCGGAGCCACTCCGTCGCCGCAACGCCACCGACCTGGAGTCGGCGCTGGCCGTCTCCCTCCCCCTCTGTTCCAGTTGGAACTACGCGATCCGGCGTGAGCACGGCGGCTACCAGGCGACGCTCGAGAATGCGCTGGCTTCACTGCGGCTAATGGCCGACATGGGGTTTCACTTCGTCGAGGTCGAGGGGTACGGCCGCAGTGGCGTCACGCGGCTCTACGAAGAGCGAAGCCGCGTGAAACAGCGGCTCGACCAGTGGGGATTGCGCGCACTGCTCTACTGTTTCGTCGACTCCGGGTTCGCCCATGTCGACTTCCTGAAGCGGGCCCGCGCTGCGCTGGACCGATTCCAGAACCTCGCCCTGCCCACTGCGACGGCGCTGGGTGCGCAGATGATCCGGATCAACTCGTTCACCCCTTCCGACGCCCTATACCTCGATCCGGCTGAGGATGAAGCTGAGTCGCGCTATCATATCTGGCCGCCCTACAGCGACGAGGAGTTGGTTGCCAGCGAGTTGAAGCTCGCCGCTGACTTCGAGCTGAAACCAACGTGGCGCGCCCTGGCTTCCGGCTGTCGCATTGCTGCGGCCCTCGCCGGCAGGCAAGGCCTGCCACTATTGCTCGAGCCGCGCCGGCGGGAGCTGTGCGAAACCACCGGCGACCTGATCAACCTCTGCAACGACGTGGACTTGTCGAATTTCCACGTCGTGCTCGACACCGCCCACGCCAACTACGGCGAGGAGTTCCTGATCGCGGTGCGCAAGCTCGCCGAGCTTCCCAAGCGCCCTGGTCGTATCCTGTGTATCCATGCCTCCGACAACGACGGCAGCAACTACCTGCACGGTACCATCGGTGACTACGAACATCGCGGCGGCATCGACTGGCACCAGTTTGCCGAATTCCTGAAGCTGCCCGTGTTCCGCGGCGGCAGAGCCTTCCAGGGCCCTCTGGTCGTCGATTGCGGTAGTCCGGGAATGCGCGATCTTGAGGCGTCGGTCATCGCTTCGGCCCGTCGCCTCCAGGAGATCCTCACAGAACACGACATCCCCTGGCTCATCTGATCGGAAACGGAGTCAAGACCCATGCCCGCAGACACCACCACGGAGAAGACCAAACCGGAAAAGGGCGCGAAGAGCAAGCGTCGCTCTCGGGTGCACATTCAGGACGAGCGGTGCAAAGGCTGCGGCTTCTGCATCGAGTTCTGCCCGAAAGACGTGCTGAAGTTCTCCCCGGAGTTCAACGCCAAAGGGTATCATCCACCCTCGGTGATCGACCACGACTTGTGCAGCGGCTGCATGATGTGCTACATGCTCTGTCCGGAGTTCGCCATCTTCATCGAGCGGCTGGACACCGACCCGACGGAGCAACCCGAAGCGTAGTCCCCGAACCGGCGAGGGCAGCCGGGACCGGGAGACGGAGGTAACCGAATTGAGCACCAACAGAGCAGTTCTCACCGGAGAGCATTTC
This sequence comes from Armatimonadetes bacterium CG06_land_8_20_14_3_00_66_21, assembly GCA_002779825.1. Classification (GTDB taxonomy): domain Bacteria; phylum Armatimonadota; class Abditibacteriia; order CG2-30-66-41; family CG2-30-66-41; genus CG2-30-66-41. The sequence goes on from PEVN01000485.1 coordinate 2,884, forward strand.
CTGCTGGGCGACTACGCCGCCGCAGAGGGCGCCATGGCCGCCGGCTGCATGTTCTTTGGCGGGTACCCAATCACCCCCGCCACCGAAGTCGCCGAGCGGATGGCCGAGCGCCTGCCCGAGGTGGGCGGCGTCTACATGCAGATGGAGGACGAGATCGCCTCCATGGCCGCCATCCTGGGCGCCTCTTGGGGTGGCGCCAAGTCGATGACCGGCACCTCCGGCCCTGGATTCAGCCTGATGATGGAGAACCTGGGCTTGGGCCTCATCACCGAGACCCCCTGCGTCGTCGTCAACATCCAGCGGGCCGCCCCCTCCACCGGGCTGCCTACGCTGGTGGGCCAGGGCGACATGATGCAGGCGCGGTGGGGCTCCCACGGACCGTATGAAATCATCGCGCTCACCCCCAGCTCGCCGCAGGAGCTGTTCGACCTCACCCTCCGCGCGTTCAACCTGTCGGAGAAGTACCGCCTGCCCGTCTTGGTCATGGGCGACGCAGAAGTGGGGCACATGACGGAGAAGGTGGTCATCCCGCCGCCGGACGAGATTGAGCTCATCGAGCGCAAGCCCCCGCCGGAAGATCGCGCGGCATTCAAGACCTGCCTGCCCGACGCCGACCTCGTGCCGCCGATGGCTCGCGCCGGTGACGGCTATCACGTGTTCGTCGAGAGCCTCACGCACGACGACCGCGGGTACCCCGTGCTGAACGCAGAAACGCACGAAGCAATGGTGCGCCGCCTGCACGACAAGATCCTGCTGCACAAAGAAGACATCGTCGACTTCGAGGAGCGCTATCTGGATGGCTGCGACATCGTCATCCTGGCCTATGGCATCTCGGCGCGTATTGCTGCCAAGTCCCTCGACCTCGCCCGCGCCAAGGGGCTCAAAGTCGGCATGCTGCGCCTGATCGTCGCCTGGCCCTTCCCGGAGGACGCGGTGCGGGAGCTGTCCAAGCGCATCCAGGGGTTTGTCGTACCCGAGATCAACTACGGTCAGATGAGCCGCGAGGTGGAGCGCTGCTCCCGGAGCGATTGCCTGGTTGAGCTGATCCCGCGGGCCGGCGGCGAGATCCACACCCCCGAGGAAATCCTTGCCGGCATCGAGAGAGTGGCGCGCGCCTGACCGCCGGACCTGCACAATCCAGAAGACCTGTCCGTCCAATCGCACCAGAGGTGTTCACCATGGTCAACCCAAGAGACAACCTGCTCCGCCAGGACCGCATTCCCCACATCTGGTGTTCCGGCTGTGGCATCGGTACCGTGGTGGGGTGCTTCCTCTCCGCTATCGAAGACTTGGGGCTGGACACAGACAAGCTGGCCGTCGTGTCCGGCATCGGCTGCACCGGGCGCGTCGCTGGCTACCTCAACGTGGACTCGTTCCACACCACCCACGGCCGCGCCATCCCCTTCGCCACCGGGTTGAAGATGGCTCGCCCCGAGCTCAAGGTGGTTGTCATCAGCGGCGACGGCGACCTGGCGGCCATCGGCGGCAACCACTTCATCCACGCAGCCCGCCGCAACATGGACCTGACCGTCATCTGCGTCAACAACTTCAACTACGCCATGACCGGCGGGCAGAGCGGCCCGACAACCCATCGCACCGCGAAGACGACCACCACGCCCTACGGCAGCGTCGATTACCCCTTCAGCCTGCCAATGCTGGCTGCTGCCAGTGGCGCCGTTTACGTCGCCCGGTGGACCGTCTTTCACGTGCAGCGACTTCGGCGATCGATGCGCGACGCGCTGTCCAAGCCGGGGTTCAGTTTTGTCGAAGCCATCGCGCCCTGCCCCACCAACTACGGCCGCCGGAACAAGCTGGGCACTGCGCTGGAAGAGATGAAGTACTACAAAGAGAAGTCCGTCGTCAAGAACGACGCCAAACTGGAAGAGCTCGGCCTGGAACTCGGCGGCGAGATCCTCTGCGGCAACTTCTGGGACCGCCCGCGCCCCCCGTTCCATGAGGTACTGCTCGACCAGACCAGACAGGTGCAAGCGAAGGCGGCGTGAGGAAGCTTGGCGCAACACCCGAAACTCCACCACTCCAGCACTCCACTACCCGGAGAGTGAACCGGACATGACAAACGAAGTGCGACTCAGCGGATTCGGCGGACAGGGAATTATCCTGTCCGGCTACATCCTGGGGAAGGCCGTCTCCATCTACGACCATCGAAACGCGACCCTGATGCAATCATACGGTCCCGAGTCGCGCGGCGGCGCGGCGGCTTGCGAGGTCGTGGCCTCGGATGAGCGCATCGACTACCCCAAGGTGGGCACGCCCAACGTCGTCGTCGCCCTGTCGCAGGAGGCGTACACCAAGTACGGGCATGACCTGGCCCCGGGCGGGACGCTGATCGTCGAGGCAGACCTGGTCCGCGACCCCGTCGCCCCCGAAGGCTGCCAGATGTTCGTGCTCCCGGCCACCCGGATGGCCGAAGAGCTGGGTCGGAAGATCGTCGCCAACATGGTGATGCTGGGCTTCGTTGCGGCCGCCACCGAGGTTGCCCAGGCCGAATCGTTCCGCGAGGCAATCCGCACCACGGTCCCCCCGGGCACAGAAGCACTGAACCTGCGGGCGTTCCAGAAGGGCTACGAGCACTATACTCCCGGGAGCTGACGCCCACGTCGCCAGTGTAGCCGTCGCAGCCTGCGCCACGTGCGGCGGCGCGCGTCGAGGAGTGGGTCACCGGGTGGCGGGTGCAAGTCCGGTCGGCGTGTCGCCGTGACAGGAAACGAACCTCGGGTGGCGAAGCCCCCCAAGTCAGCTCCCGCAGCCCGACTCCAGTGGAGGTCGCAGGTATGCTCAGAGAAGGAATCATGGGCCGATTCGGCCGGTCACCGTTTGGGCCGACGCAGAATCACATGGAGTTGGTGCTTCGGTGCGTGGAGCTTCTGGAGCCGCTGTCGGAGGCTGTCTGCGCCGGCGACCAGCAGCGAGTCGAGACGCTCGCGGCGGAGATCAGCGACCGCGAGAACGACGCCGATCTGACGAAGCACGAGATCCGCAACCACCTACCCAAGGCGCGCTTCCTGCCCATCGACCGGCGCGACTTGCTGGAGATCGTCCACCTGCAGGACTCCATCGCGGACAGTCTTGAGGAGACCTGCCATCTCCTTACGCTGAAGCCGCTGACGATGCCCGAGGCCCTGAGGACCCGTTCCGACAACTCACCGCGGAAGTCTCGCGCACGTGCGTGAGTGCCGGCGAGATCGTCAGGCACCTGGGGGATCTCGTGGTCACCTCGTTCGGCGGCAGAGAAGCCGAACGCGTGCTCACCATGATCCAGGCAGTAGATCAGCCGGAGACCAAGTCCGAAGGACTCGTCCGGGCGGCCGCGAAGACGCTGTTCGCACTGGAAGGCGAGATCCGCGACTTGGACGCCATGCTCTGGTACCAAGTGCTGGCGCAGATCGGCCAGATTGCCAACTTCGCCGAACGGACGGTGAGCCGGCTGCGGTTGTTGATCGCGAAGGCGTGAGCGCGATGGTGCCGAGAGACTCCTGTCCGGCTCGTCCGGCAGGCGAATCAGTTT
>PEVN01000485.1:6561-7954 GCA_002779825.1 Armatimonadetes bacterium CG06_land_8_20_14_3_00_66_21
GTACCTCGGTGGGTTCCGGGGCCCTGACGTACCGCCGGGCAGTGATCATCGGCGCCATTCTGGAGTTTTCCGGTGCCGTGCTCGTCGGCGCCCACGTGAGCGAGACTGTTCGCAGCAAGATCATCACCCCGACCGACTTCCAGCCCGAGATCTTGATGCTTGGCATGATGGCGGCCCTGCTGAGCGCCGGCACTTGGCTACAACTGGCCTCCCGCTTCGGGCGGCCAGTGTCGACCACGCACTCCATTGTGGGCGCCGTGTTCGGGTTCGGGCTGCTGGTGGCGGGGCCGGCCTCCGTCAACTGGGGCGTCATTGCGAAGATCGTGTCGAGTTGGTTCACCTCGCCGCTGCTCGCCGGGGTGTTCGCGTTCCTGATCTTCCGTAGCGTGCAGGTGCTCGTTCTGAACGCCCTCGACCCGGCGAAGGCCGCGGTCCGCTGGTCGCCGCTGTACGCCGGGCTGGTGCTGTTTGTGCTGACGCTGGTCACCATCTTCAAGGGGCTGAAGAACCTGCACCTGAATCTGCCGTTCCGAGCGGCGGTGGGCATCGCCGCTCGCTGTGGGTTTGGCGGCGGCGGGGGTCTGCCGGCTCATGGTTGGGAAGATCCTCCCGAAACGCCCCGACTCGGAGGCCGAGTACACCATGCAGCCCGTCTCCGTCATCCGCGGACTGGCAGACCTGGTTGACCGGCTGGGGCACTTGCGGGACCAGGCGGTGGGCACCGTCCGGGACCGGGTGGAACATCTCCACCGGGACGCCGCAACCCTCCACGCCGAAGTCGGCGCAGAGCCGGGATGACACCACGCGTACCGAACTGCGGTTTGCGGAGCGCGTGTTCGGCGCGCTGCAGGTGCTGACGGCGTGCTCCATGGCCTTCGCCCACGGGTCAAACGACGTGGGCAACGCGACGGGTCCCTTCGCCGCTGTCGTCTCCATTGCCACGGCCAGCGACAAGCTGGCGGCGTTCACCGACAAGACGCCCGTCCCGCTGTGGGTGCTGGTCATTGGCGGCGTCGGCATCTCCGTGGGGTTGGCAACCTACGGCTGGCGCGTCATGCAGACCATCGGCACCAAGATCACCGACCTGACCCCAACTCGCGGGTTCGCAGCCGAATTCGCTGCGTCCACGACCATTGTGGTGGCCTCCCGGCTTGGGCTGCCCGTCTCCCCAACGCACACCATCGTCGGCGGCGTAATGGGAGGCGGCTTCGCCCGCGGCCTCGCCAGCCTCAACCCGAAAGTCCTGCGAGACATCGCCATCGCCTGGCTCATCGAGATCCCGGCGGCCGCCTTGTTCACGATGGTTATCTTCTATACCCGCGAAGGTTAAGAACACACCGAAGTGGAAGTTCGCGGAACTTCCCCGGCAGGCGTGCAGCAGACGTAGGACAGA
>PEVN01000365.1:0-268 GCA_002779825.1 Armatimonadetes bacterium CG06_land_8_20_14_3_00_66_21
CCGTAGTTGACGTGAAGGAAGGCAAGCTCACAGCCGTCGGCGCGCGCTTGGGCAGCCGTCACGCACGAATCCATTCCGCCGGAGACGAGCACGATTCCCGGTGCACTCATGGGCCACTCCTCAACTGGGGACATCTGCCGCCGAAGGCGCGAGCACGCCGCGCTCGTCCCCTTCACCGACAACGGATTCTGACGCACCTGCCCACCCGCGGCAAGCGGCCATCCACTGCCCCCCCCGGGAGCCGGCCGCTTCTCATGCATCCGCGGGG
>PEVN01000365.1:279-4457 GCA_002779825.1 Armatimonadetes bacterium CG06_land_8_20_14_3_00_66_21
AGACTGGATTTGTGCTACCATCCGTAGACTTGTGCGTCCCGCCGAAAGAGAATTGTCGGCCAGATATGCCGACAGCGGGTTGGCTCGGCGGGTCCCCCGCTCCCAACGCCTGCCTTCAAGAGGATGCTACCCCCATGCTCAGCAAACGGGATGCTCTGGATCGACACAACCAACTTCGCGGCCTGACCACCGAAGCGCTCCACCGCCTGGCCACGCTCTCTGAACGCCGAGGCGCAAGAGTCACGGTGGACGGCGTCGAGACGCCGAGGAGCCAGCTTCTCCGCGACACGGCCGAGCGGCTGCGCAATGACCGCTTCACCTTGGCCGTAGTGGGGGAGTTCAGCCGGGGCAAGAGCACTCTGATCAATGCGCTGCTGGGACAAGCGGAGCTGCTGCCGACGGCCATCGAGCCGGCGACCGCCGCGGTCACGATCCTAACCTACGGCTACCCACCATCCGCAGAGGTCCACTACGAGGATGGTGCTGTCATCCCCAATGTGCCGTTGGAGGACCTCGCAGAATACGTGATCGGGAAGAATCTCGACGGCAAGTCCTTCCGGCAACGCCTCACTCAACGGGTAGCCCGGTTCACCGGCGTTCGGAAGCTGGACGATTTCACCGTCGAAGACGTGGAGCACGAGGTTGAGCAAGAGACCCAGGAGCTGAAGCCGACCTCGGAGGTCGCCTCGGTGCACGTGCGGTATCCGGCCGACTTCCTGACCGACAGCATCCGGTTGGTGGACACTCCCGGGATCGGCTCGGTCAACCCCAAGCACGGGGAGGCGACACGGCGGTTTGTGCGGGAAGCGGACGCGATCGTCTTCCTGATCAACACCGACCCGGTCATCAGCGCGAGCGAATGCAACTTCCTGACGTTCCTGCAGGATCACATCGACCACTTTCTGTTCGTTGTGACGAAGATCGATCGGTTCTCCGACAGCGAGAGGGAGCGCTCGGTCCATTACACCAAGGACACGATCGTCGAGTTCGCGGGCGTGGCGAACCCGAGAATCTTCCCGATGTCAGCGACAACCGCTCTCCAGGCCCAGGCGGAAGGTGATGCAGAGAAACTCGCGGCCAGCGGGTTCACCGCGTTTGTGAACTCCCTCGACCAGTTCCTCATTGAAGGACGCGGGCACCGTATTGTGAAGGAGTACGTGGCGGCGACTCGCTCGCACCTGAGGGAACTACAGCAGGCGGCCTCTGTCGAGCTGCAAGGCATTGAGCTGGATCTTGAGGAGATCCGCGCTCGCGTCGAGCAGTCCGCCCCGGCACTCGAAAAGGCAAAGAGCACGCAGCAGCGCCTGATGCGGCTGCTGGAGGGAGAATTGGGAAGCGCCAACGAGTTGGTCATGGGCGCAGGGGGGACAGATTGGATCCGGCTGAGCACCTCGATCCAAGAGGAGGTCTTCGCGCAGATCGACCAATGCGACTGGCAGCAAATGGAGCAGGCGGCGGAGATCATCCCGATCTTCGTCCGCGAGATCATGACCGAGGAAATGCGACAGCAGACCGGCAGAATAGCCGAACACCTGGCCGACCTTCGCGACTGGACGATCAAGGAGTGCCAGCAGGCGATCAAAGACCTGAACACCAACATCGCCTTCGACTTCGACTGGTTTGGCGAGGTGGCCGAAGACGAGTTCGCCTTCGAGCTGGATCCCGCGCTGTTCCGGGTCAACCTCACTCAGGTAAGCACCCTCACCATCGGTTCGACGATTGCCCTGGCGCTGGCGACCGGGCTCATGTTTGGCGGCATCGGTGCGCTCGTCACTCTCGGCGGCGGTCTCTTGGCGGGCACAAGAGTGACCTCGGCGCTGCGCCTCCGCGCGCGGGAGCGGATGAAGCAAGAACTCGAGGAGCCGCTAGGCAAGCTGATCGACAACATCCTGGACGGGCTGACGCGGGAAGTGTCCGACAACCTCGGGAAGTTCCGCCGGAACGTCCAGCATCTGCTGGAGCGAACCATTGGCAGCGTGGAGGAGTCGATCTCCCGGCTACAGCAGGAGCGGGAGTCCGCTGAGTTCAGCGCCCCGCAGCGGAAGCAGGAACTCGCGGCAGAGCAGCGGGAACTTGCGGATGTCGAGGCGATGATCCAACGGGCCCAGCTCTTCGCGGTGTGAGCCTCCGCGTCGGCGTTGGCGCGGCGGCCGGCCAACACCGACTTCCCGGAGCGCCTCCCTACTTCTGCCCGCCCGGAGCGCCAAGCAACTCCTCCAGGACCCCGCCGCCGTTCGCCTGTACCGCCTTGAGGACATCCGCCAGTGCCTTAGAGGTCTCCGTGGGCTGCCGGGCTGCCGGGGCATTCCCCAGAAGCTGATCGACCGTCTGCGCCAGCGACCGCACGGAGTCCCGCACCGAGGCATCCGGAATCGCGCTCGCCAGGAAGAGGTCGCAGAACTTGGCGAGTTCCAGCCGGCCGAGGTCCTCATCGCCGTGGGTCTCGTCGAGCCAGTGCGCGCTCAGGCCGTCCACCGCGTCTTTGTCCGCCGACGCCTGCCGCGCGGCTTCGACAACGTCGCCCGGAGTCGCCTGCCGGAAGAGGCGATCGCAGTAGTAGTTGCGCAGGAAGAGCGCGAACTGCTCCTCGCCCATTGCCTTGCGTAGCGAGGCGTAGTAGAGCGCGCCCTTGCAGTAGACGATCCCGCTGTATGCCAGCGTGCCCGGGAAGGCGGCCGCAGGCTGGTTGACGGGCAGGTCGCGACCGCCGCCGAAGCGATAGAGCTGGTACCCGAGGTCGATGTTGAGGTAGCGGATCCGCCTGAATTCCTCGGGCGTGTGCTGCGACTCGCAGTACCACAGCGCCGAGTAGTTGGCCAGAGCCTCGTCGACGAAGGGGTGCTGCTTGGAGTTGCTGCCGACTGCAGCATTCCACCACTGGTGCGCCACCTCGTGGGCGACCACGAACTCGAGCAGATCTTCCAAGTAGTCGCTCACTTGTGCAAACGAGTCTTCCTGACCGGGCGCGACTCCGGCCGGCTGGTCGTAGAGCATCGAGCTGATGGTCACCAACCCGGGGTACTCCATCCCTCCGGCGCCGCCAACAAGCGGCGCCTCCGCCACGTCCAACTCGCGGTACGCATACCGCCCGAAGTTGCTGGTGTAGAACTGCAAGCACTTCCTGGCGGTGTCGAGCGCCCGTCTCCCAGCCGTGGCGTGTTCGGGCAGGAAGTGGGAGTTGAGCCGGACGCCGTCCACACTGGTCGACACCGTCTGGTATGAGCGGCTGCACTGCACCGCGAAGTCGCGGGAGTAGCCAGCGTAGAATCGCAGCCGCTGGCCGTGGCGCCCTCCCCTCCGCTGAACGCGAACGCCGGTCGTGACCACCTCGACGCCCTTCGGGGCGGTGAGGGTCACGTCGAAGTGGGCCACGTCGAAGTTGGCGATGTCGCCGATGCCGGAAGCGGGCTGCTTGTCCCAACCAACCGACGAAGCGCGCGCGACAATCGGGAACCAGTGTCCCAGATTCAGGATGCCGTCGCCGTACCCATAGATGCCGTAGTGGCCTTTGTACCGCGGCGCCCCCATGAGAAACAGCTCCTGGACCAGCTCCGCCAGCAGCCCCTTCGCGCGCGGCGGCAATGCAGGCACTTCGCCTGCAAACGCCAACTCCAGCGTGGTCTCCCTGCCCGGCGCGAGCTGCCGCCGAAGTGGAATCAGGAGCAACTCGCTTTCGCCCTTTGGCACCACGCCTCTGCCGTTGCAGCGCACCGAGGTGACGGTCAGTCCGGCGCCCTTCCCGGCCTTCAGGAACGCTGCCTCCGGGAACAGGTGGAACACGATCTCGGTCAGCGGCAACTGCGTGTTGTTGGTGTAGACAACGGTCTCGGTCCCGGAGAAGCCCTGCAGGTCATCCTCGATTGTGGCCGCCACAGTGTAGTAGGCGGGCACGAAGCGAGGGCCCCAGCGCGCCGGCGGCGTCACGGCGACACTGCGCTGGATCAGCGTGCGTTCCTGCCGCAGCCGCCCCGGGCGCCGGGTCAGCCGGCAGCCCTCCTGGGTCAGGAGACACAGCCCCAAGGCCGCCAGCGCAGCGAGGCACCGTCGCGTCGGCAGCAGGCGGAGCCGTAGCGACGTTGCAGGCAACGTCTCCGCGGTGCGGGGCAACGTCTCCGCGGTGCGGGGCAACGTCTCCGCGGTGCGGGGCAACGTCTCCGCGGTGCGGGGCAACGTCTCCG
>PEVN01000365.1:4465-50655 GCA_002779825.1 Armatimonadetes bacterium CG06_land_8_20_14_3_00_66_21
GCCTTACCCTCGGGCACGAAGAACGCCACGTCATCCAGCCATGGGGAGTTCTCCCCCGGCTCGCCCGCGGCGCCCGACATGTCGATCAACAGGAGCTGCCTCACTTGGTCCATATCGAGCTTGCCATTCTCGTCCACCTTGTCGTCGGCCAGGGCGCAGTCGGCGAAAGCGAGTTCGTGGCGCTGCCATTTCCCCCCGCCGCCTACGTCGAGTTGGTGGTTGTAGCCCGAGCCGTCCCGCTCTTCCACTTGCAGCATGAGCTTAGCGTCGAACTTCGACTTGATCCACAACCGCAGTTGCGTCGCGCCTCCAAGGGGGGCATTCCCCAGCGAACGTAGAAGCGCAACCAAGCCGCCTTCTGGGGCGAAGTACTCTACCCGCAGTGCTCCCTTGCCTTCGGCGGCGCCCTCGTTCACCACGTTAACCTTGGTGCTCTTGTCCAACGCGAGCGTCGGCGTGCCTTGCGCGAGCCCGACCAGGGTGAGCGACAGCCACTCCGAGACGCCCGCCTCGAAGCTGTCCACCACGACCTCCACACCTTGGGCGACAGCGCGCGTCGCGTACCGGGCAGGTGGCTCCTCCTCGCTGGCCTCGATACCGTCGAGCCAAAGCGTTCGCTGATTCGCCTCACCGGCTGCGGCGCCGCCGCCGAACATGGCGGCCACGTCGAGGAACCCCATCGAGTTCACTTGACCGCCGTCCAACTGCTTGTTCTCGTCCGTCGATTCGTTGTCGAGCGCGAAGTCGCTCAGACCCAGCCGCACCTGCTTCCACTCGCCGGCTGCCGTGGGCACCGTTGCCATGTAGCGGGAGCCATCGCGTTCCGACAGCACCCACGCCAGCATCGTCGGCACGCTGGTCTTGATCCACGCGCGTACCGAGCGAGGCTGCTTCACCCGGAGCGTGGTTGAGCCGAAGAGCGCCGTGGTGGTCTTCGGGTCCGCTGCGTACTGGTACTCAAGCGCGCCCGCCCCCTCTTTGACGTCCCCGTTGGCGATCTTGAGGACCGCGTCTGTCCCAACCTCGATCTCGTCTTTGCCCTTGATCCGAATCGCCGCCCAGCGGCCGCTCAGCTCCTCGAATCCCTCAACAAGCGCGTGTCCGCCTTCGGCCGCAGGCAGTCGCGTCTCCGGCGAGAAGGCGACTTCGTCGATCCACATAGAGCGGGGTCGCACCTGCCCGTCAGCCGGCGCGGCCTTCATCACGTCGCCATCGACCAGCCCAACTGTCGAGAGCTGATCGGCGTCCAGGACAGCGTTCTCATCCTTCGAGTCGTCCGAAAGCTGCAGCTCGTCAAGGTCGTAACTCACCTTCTGCCACGCGTTGGTCCGAGTGCCGAACAGGACGAAGTAGTTGGAGCCGTCCTTCTCTATGAGCGCCAGCCCAAACATCCCCGGCCGCGAAGTCTTGATCCAGAAGGACACCGACTTCGCTCCCGCCACCGACAAGCCACTGCGGCAGAGCACACTCATGACGCCCTGCTGGACGGGGTACCCATACCGCAGCGCCCCCTTCCCCTCCTTGACTGAGATCGGCGCCGTCTCGACGCTGACGCCCGCATCGCCGTCCAGCCCACGCCAGCCGTCGGTAGAGCCCTCAAAGTGGAAGAGCAGCTTCCCGTTCACAGAGGCTGCCGGCGGGAAGTCCAGCCCGTCGAACCCCGGTTGCGCCAGCGCCAGCCCACCACTCAGCAGCACAGCAGCCACCGTCACGACAACGCCTCTCCCCGTCCGCAATCGACAATCAGCAGTCTGCAATCCCAACACAATTCACCTCTGCCGGCGTAGCCAAAGCAGCTCCCTGGCCGCGCCGTGGCTCTGGCAGATTGTACACCCCGCCAAAGGCGCAGGTTTCAGGTCAGTCCCCAGCCCGAGGGCAGTTCGAGAAAGGAGTTACCCCCGCTGCGCCGAACAAAGCACCGCGCCCGAGACGCGAACACACAGATCGTCAGTTCGCCCGTGCTCGAGGACCTCGGCGAGGTGGACATGGGCGATCCGGCGCAGCTTCAGGGATTCCTCGCGTGGGCCGCCGCAAACTACCCCGCGCAGCACTACGCGCTGGATCTGTGGGACCACGGCGCCGGGTTCCGGAGTCGCAGCCGCCCATCGGCGGGACTCACCCGGGGGTTCTCCTACGACGACACGCAGGGCACCCACATCCTGACCACGGCCCTCCCGGCCGCCATTGCGACCGTCCCGCCGCTCGATGTGCTTCTGTGGGATTCCTCGCTCATGCAGATGGTCGAGGTCGCCCACCAAGTCGGGAGTGCGGCAACCTTCATGGTCGGGTCCGAGGCATCGCCGCCAGGAGAAGGGTACCGCTACGACACGTTCCTGCAGGACTTGGTCACAACTCCGACGCTCAGCCCCGAGGTGTTCTCGACGCTCGTTGTCAATGAGACCCTCACCACGCTGGGGGGCGCCTATGACCTGACACAATCTGCAGTGCGGCTCTCGGCGGTGCCCAACCTGGTCCAGGAGCTGCACTTTTTCGCCGGGGCTCTGACCGGCGCGCGCAGCGAGTACGCCACCCAACTCGACGCCGCCAGGACCCAGGCACAGCGCTACGGCAGCGGCGCCTACACGTACCGCGACTACAAGGACTTGCAGGACTACGCTGAGAAGATCAAGACCGGCATCCCGCTGCAGTCCGTTCAGGGCCGAGCCGACGCGGTGATCCAGGCGCTCCACGCGGCCATTGTGGCAGAGGGGCACGCCGGCGCTTCCGTCAGCCGATCCCACGGGCTGTCCCTCTATGTGCCGCCCCTGATCGACTATGTCGCGCTCTACGACACGCTGGCGTTCGCGCACGATACCGGCTGGGACGAGTTCCTCAAGGAGCAGACCCAGCCCCTTACGGTCACCGCCCCCAACGGCGGCGAGTCGTGGAACTGCGGCTTCCTCCGGGAGCTCCAGTGGCAGGCTTCGGGCGACGTCGGTCAAACCGTGCGGATCGAGCTACTGAAGGGGGGCGTCCTGCACCAGGTGCTGGCCGAGGCCGCCGACAACACCGGGCGCTTCGAGTGGCCCATTGCCACCGACGAACTGCTGGGCGGCGACTTCCGCGTCAGAGTGGTCCCTGGCGCCTCACCGCGCCTTCTCGACGAGTCTGACAGCGACTTCAGCCTCGCGACCGTCGGTCCCGACCGCGACGGCGACGGTGCCCCTGACAGCGCAGACTGCAACCCGGACGACCCGAGAGTCAGCCCGTACGCGGCCGAGATCTGCGGCGACGGGATCGACAACAACTGCAACGCGGTACCAGACGAAGGCCAGTGCCTCGCACCCGCGGACTTCGGTGACGCCCCCGACCCGCGCTGGAACCTCCCCGGGGCATACCCGACGCGGCTGCGCAACCACGGCGCTTACCACACCCTCGGCGGCCCGGTACTCGGCGCGGTGGTGCAGTCCGACAGCGACGGGTACCCCTCCCCCAGCGCCGACGCAGACTACGGCGATGACGGCGTCACCGTCGGGACGCTCTTGCCGGGCGACGCCAATGCCCGAGCGACAATCACCGTCAGCAACGCCGCCGGCGTGCTGAACGCGTGGATCGATATCAACCACGATGGCGACTGGGACGACCCGGGCGAGCAGATCTTCACCAATCGTTCCTTGACGGCCGCCGTGCACGACCTGACCTTCGCCATACCCCCGCAAGCCCTGCCAGGCTACACCTACGCCCGGTTCCGGCTCAACAGCGCCGGCGGGCTCACGCCCCGCGGGCCCGCCGACGATGGCGAGGTGGAGGACTACCGCTTCTACCTTGGCGACGAGGTCGTGGTGACCGCCCCCAACGGCGGGGAGGTGTGGCGGCGGGCCACGACCGCCCAGATCACCTGGACGGCCAGCGCCCTCGTCGGCAGCCTCGTCAAGTTGGAGCTGTACAAGGGAGAAACCCTCGACAGCACCATCGCCGCCAGCACCGAGAACGACGGCGCTTTCGACTGGGCGATTCCGGCCGAGCAGCAACTCGGGACGAACTACCGCGTCAAGGTCGCGTCGGTCGCCAACGACGCGCTGCAGGACCAGAGCGACGCCGACTTCGAGCTCGCGGCTGCGCCCTCGGCGGACCTCAGCCTCACCAAGCAGGTGGACAACAACCGCCCCGCAGTGGGCGGGAACGTGGTGTTCACCATCGCGGTCGCCAACGCCGGCCCCGATGCCGCTACCGGCGCGGTGGTGAAGGACCAACTCCCGCAAGGACTGACGTTTGTCTCCGCTACCCAGAGCCAGGGCGCCTACGAGGAGACCACGGGGCTGTGGACCCTCGGCAGTCTGGACAGCGGCGCCAGCGCCGCCCTGACTGTGACAGCCGCCGTGGCCGTCTCTGCGGCCGTCGTCAACGTCTCCCAAGTGCAGGCAGTCAACGAAGCCGATCCCGACTCGACGCCCGCCAACGACGCTCCCGGCGAAGACGACCAGGATAGCGCCGCAGTCAACGCATGCGCCGGCTGGCAGTTACCGATCCACCTCAGCGCCGGTCAAACGACCGACGACCTGATCGCCGGCATGAGCGACTGCGCCACCGGTGGCTACGACGCCAACCTCGACTTCCCGCACGCGCCCAACCCGCCCGAGCCCTATGTGGCGGGGTACTTCTACCACGAGTGGGGCGTCCCGGAGGGCAACCGATTCCGAACCGACATCCGGCAGTTGAGGACGCTGACCGGCAGCGCCACCGAAGTGTGGGTGAGCGGCTGCGATTTCCGCGTCGAGGTCAGCCAGAACAACACCGAGGTTGCCCTCACCTTCGACCTGGCGGAAGTGCCCGGCGGGTACCCGGTGTACCTGCACCGGTGCGCGGACAACACGTCAACCGACCTGCGCGCCATTAACGGACAGTACACCTTCAACAGCGGCGCGGACCAACTTCATCGATTCGAACTCGTCGTCGGGCAACACACCGAGCAGCACAGCTACGCCGCCGCCGGCTGGACGATGACCTCGGTTCCGCTGGAGCCCGGCGACCCGGCACCGGGGACGGTGTTCGGGAGTGACTTCAACCCACTGGTCTTCTACGGCTGGGGCTGCGGCAGCTACACGTGGCTGCCGGAGGTTCACTTCGGCTCGGGCTACTGGCTCTTGGTGCCGCAGGTGAACGCCACGGCCGCGGTGACCGGGCCGCCCGGCCCCAGCGAACTCGCCCTGACTTGCGGCCCCGGCTGGCAGATGCTGGGTTGCGTCACGCAGTCCGGCGACGTGACGTTGTCAGACTGCACGCTCCGCCGCGCAGCCGACACCAAGACGTGGGCCGAGGCAGTCACTGGCGGCTGGATCGCCGACCTCGCGTACGGCTGGAACGACGCAACCCACGGCTACGTCACCCACGCGCCCGCTTCGCAGTGCGTCATGAAAGCGTGGAAGGCGTACTGGGTGCTGCCCCTGGTCGACGGCTTGACGCTGCTCGCTCCCTCGCGCGCCGCCCCGCCCAAAGCGCGCGTGCCCGCACCACCAACAGAAGACGGCTGGTCACTCCAGGTGGAAGCCTCCTCCGCCAGCGGCTCCGACACCATTGAGGCGCAGGTCCGCTCCACGGCAACCCCCGGCTTCGACGGCTACACCCTCGACCTCCCCAAAGCCCCCCCCGCCCCCGGTGGCCTCACGGTCGAGTTCGCCCATCCTGAGTGGCAGGCAAGCGGCGCAGCGCCTCTCAGCCGCCTCCAGACCGACACCCGCGCGCCCGTCGGCAGCACCCCAACCTGCTGGGACTTCCAGGTCCGCGCCAACAGACCCAACACCGGTCTCGACGTCGTCCTCACCACCCCCGACCTCAGCGCCCTGCCCAACCACCTCACTGCAACTCTGCTCGACCTCGACAGCGGGAAGACGCAGTACCTGAGGACAACGCGCTCGTACCAATTCACGCTGATTAGCGAGACGCCGCGACAATTCCAGTTGATCGTGGAGCCGCGCTCAACAAGCGTGCTCCGCCTCACCGCGATCACAGTCGTGCCGACGCGCGGCGGGCTGACAGTGCAATATGTACTCAACAGGCCGGCGACCGTACAAGCGCAGATCCGGTCGGCGGCGGGGCGCCTTGTTGGCGCGATGGTCGCCGGGCGCTCTGGCCGTGCGGGCAGCAACACGCTAACCTGGAGTGCTCGCGCACCGGGAGAGGCACTGCCGCGTGGTGTGTATCTGGTAGAGCTGACGGCCCGCACCGAAGGCGGCCAGGCAGTTCGAGGGATCGGCACAGTCTCCTTGCGTTAGCCGGAGTCAATGACCCACCAGAGGCCCGTGGCCGACTGAAGCCCTTCGCGCCGATACAGCGAGGCAGTACGAGCGACCACGACCTGCACGTGCAGCACCCGCCAACCGGGCCCCCCCCCCGTGACGTGCCGTCACAGAGGCGGCTCGACCCCACCGTGGACGGCAGGTTGGGCGCTGCCGCTCAGTCAGTACGTCTCCACATGCACCGCCGGGCCGAGGTCCACCAGCTCCACGTCGTCGTACCAGAGCGTGCCGGTTGTCCAGCGAAGCTGGAACGTGAAGGCACCCCATTTGGCGTGCTCGTCGGTGACGAAGGTGAACTGGCGCTGCTCCCAGTCGAAGGTGCCATTGGGGCGAGGGTCGCGCTCGTAGGCGTTGGTGCGGGACCACTCGCCGTCCTTCTGCGACTGGTAGAACATCATCATGATCGGCCCAGTGCCGCTTGGTTCGACGTTCTCGCCCTTCACCCACCAGCGCACCTTGTAGCGGCGGTTCGGTCGGAGGTTGTGCGGGTCGTCGGGGTCGGCGGCATACCGCTCGGTGGAGTACTGCACGAGGGCGATGTCTTTCATGTCGCGGTTGTCGATGCGAACCGACCGCGCGCCTGAGTGCTTCGTCTCCTCGTCCAGGGTGATGGTTGCCGTGCGCGTCTGGTCCCTGGTCAACTCGCGCGAGGGGATCCAGCCGACCGGCGCGGTGCCGGGCGGGACCAAGTCCACGTTACGCACGTCTTCGCGCTGCGCAGTGTTTGCGTCCAACGTGCCCCACTCCTCGAACCCACCGTTGGCGAGGAGGTTGGGGCGAGCCGCGGCTCCTGAAGCATCGTCCGCGTGAACGATGCCGGGCAAGGACAAGCACAGGCAGACAACGCACAAGACGGCTTGGGAGCGCATTCAGCTCACCTCCGACACGGTGCCGAGGCGCACGCTCTTGACGACCATTCGCTGTTGCGCGATCTCGCTGGGCGAGCGGCCCCACAGCTCGATCCGGTTCACTTCACCGGGCTTGATGAAGGGGTAGAGATTGACCTGCATGAGGTTGCCGTAGGGATGCAGGAAGGCGTTGTAGGCAATGGCGCGCCCATTGACGACCACCAGCCCCACCCACCGGTCGCTGACTTCCCACTCCAGGAAGACGCTGTCGTTCTTCCACGTCGCGGGGATAGTGACCTCCGTTTCCAGGTACCGCCCCGTCGCGTCCAGCGGTACAGTGGCCGGCGTCCACTTCTGGTTGTCGGCGTAGAGCTTCCAGTCGGCCGTCAAGTCCCTGGCGTCCTGCAGGTTCTCCAGCGGGAACGCCACCAATTGCCCGAGGTACCCGCCGCGGACCTCGCTGGCTTCGACGAGAACGCCCAGGTCGTTGTCTCCCTCTTTGAGAGAGGGCGTGATGTCGAGCACGTCGAAGTTGGCCCATGGATGCCCCTGGTACTCGCCCGCGGGCTTGCCGTTGACGAAGAAGGTGGCGTGTTCGAGGAAGACGGGGTAGTCGAACGACACGCAGGCCAACAGCACCCGAGGCCCCTGCCACTGCGCCGGCGCGCGGAAGGTGCACCGGTACAGCCCGACGCCCTTGGCCGGGTAGCCGAGTTCATCCCAGAAGCCGTAGCCGAGATCCTTCCACGCCGCGCCGTCAACTGGCTCGGAGAGCCACGCGAGGTCGGTCTTCGCCCCGGCGTCGGCCGGGCGGAAGCGGAAGGCGTTCAGCAGCACGGACGTTGGCGCGGGCAGGGGCGTCCGCGACTCGGCGCTCTTGGCGACGACGGGACGTGTTTCGTAGTGCCGCTTCTCGCTGAACCAGTGTTCGACTGCCCCGAGGAGACCTCGGCGCGCAATGGCGAACACCTTCACGGCGTTGAGATCGAGGTCAATGTCGGGCACGCGCACGGCGCCCTCGGCCCAGGTGAAGGGCACCGGCTTGCCGGTCTCGACGCCGCGCACGGCCGCAGGCTTGGTAGCAGCGGGGAAGGAGAGCGTGCGACCTTTGACGGCGCCGCGGCCGGCGTTGTAGGCCATCACCCAGTCTTCGAGCCCGTTCTTCGTGACGAGCCGGCGCACCCACACGTCTTCGCTGTCAACGTCGGCCTGGCGGCGGATGCCCAGACCGGCGAAGAGGTCGCCGAAGAAGGTCGTCTGCACCGAGCCGTTCAGCGAGATGCCATTGCCCGCGCGGTCGGACATGCTGCGCCAGAACGAGGAACCGAGGACTATCACGCGCCCTTTGCCCAGCCGGCGCATTCCCACCGCGGCCGTGCCGTCTTCCCAGCGCGCCAGGACCGTGCCGTCGCCCTCCTGGGGTCCGAGTGCCACGGCGCCGTCGGCAAGGTGGTTGACGCCCATCCAGTTCACCGCGATGCCGTTCCCGTCGAACGTCATCCCCGCCAGGTGCTTGAGGAGCGGGTTGTCGGGCAACACGGTGACATGCATGTTCTCCCGCTCGCCAAGGACCTGGAAGCCGGTGAGCTTCTGGATCGGCCAGGCATCGGCCTCCAGCGGTGTGTGGCGGCCGGTGACGTTCACCGCGACAAAGGTGCCGCCGGCGCGGACGTATCGCTCGAGGGCTGCCAGCGCCTCGTCGCCCAACACCAGGCTGCCGCTGTCGAAGACGACGGGGTAGTCGTCGGCCAGCCCCGCGCGCAGTTCGGCCTCCGTCACGTAGACGTTCTGGTAGTGGGCCGCCTGCAGGCTGCTGCGACCGAGGTCCCAATCGTCGGCAAACGCGCTGTAGGGGAAGTAGTTGTCGGTGCGCGCGGCGCGCAACACTGCGACGGGCGGCTTCTCCCACGTGGACTTGCCCAGCAGATCGAGCAGTCGCGCGTTCTTGGAGAACCACTGCGTCTTCTCTTCGATGCGCACGTAGTCCCAGGCGTCGTAGTAGTAGTTGTGATGCCCTTGCGCGTCGAGAAGCATCCAGGCAAGCTCGCGGCTGAGGGTGGGCGCGGCCCAGCTCGTGCCGCCCTCTTCCGAGGTCCCGTACGCGCCCCAGACATAGCCCAGCCCCGACCACCACGGCATGTACGACGAACCGCCGCCGGTGTGGTGCAGGCTGGAGATGCCCAACTCCGTCTTCAGCTCCAGGAAGTGATCCCAGAACTCCTTGGAGCCGCCGGGCACGAACATGAAGGGCGTGTCGGGGTCCTTCTCGCGGACGAACCGGGCTTCGCGCTTCCAGCCCCGCGCGAGCTTCTCCGCCTCCCAGTCGCGCAGGTCGATCCAACGGGCGTTGCCTTGCGGACCGAGGTAGGGGTAGCGCTTCGGCTGCTCCGTGGTCAGGAACACCGGCCCGCGGATGATGCCGTCCTGCACCTTCAGGCAGAGCACGTTGCGGCCTGGCTTGACGAGCGCTGTGGCGTCGAAGGCGATGGGGCCGCACCAGACCGTCTTCGGCTTGATCGGGCCGAGGTAGGCGTCGTTGAGAAACACTCCGACCGGCTGCGTCTGCGAGTCGCCGACCTGCGCCACGACGTAGACCCGCCGTCCCCGGTTCTTCGCCAACCAGGCCGACGGGTCGAACTCCTTGCGGAACCAGGCGACGGTGCTCTTGCCTTCACGCAGTTCCTTGTCACGGGTGGAGCCGAAGAGGAAGAGCTGTTTCATGGATGGCGCCAGGTCGGTGGGGGTCCACTCGTCTCCGGGTGCGTAGTCGGGCTTCTGCCAGCCTTCCTCCTCTGCGGTCTGGCGGTCGGGACGCCACAGCCAGCCTTGCCGGAGGTCGAGCGAATTGTCGCCGAAGGCGCCGAAGAACTCGTAGTTGGAGGGCAGCGTAACGTCGTCCCACGACTTGAGGTGGTTCGCGTCGCCATACCAGCGCTGGCTCAGAGCCGGCAGGTCGAGCTTGCGCGTGTCGCGTAGCCACTGGCGGAAGGCGGCTTGCCCCGCCTCGCCGTAATCCATGAACTCGGTGCTGAGATGGTGCAGCCCCATTTCGTCGCCGGGGTGGCCGCCGCCGACAGCACGAATGCAGCCCAGGTTGTCGCCGGCCGTCGCGTGCAGGCGGTCGAGCGCCTGCGCTGCGAACCGCTGCGAGTAGGCGAACGCTTGGTCCGAGGCGAACTGGCTGAGGTAGGTCCCGGCCATAGCCTCCAGCGGGTTCCAGCCGCTGATCGCGTTGGGGTCCCACTGGATGATGTCGCGCGGGAACCGGTTGCGCATCCACCACGGCGCCCAGTGCAAGCCGAAGTGGTTCATCACGATCTGCCCGCGCGCCACCGCCAGCTTGACGCAGTACTCCATCGGGAACGTGTGCCCCGCGCCGTCGGCCAGTTCGTCGCTGCCGAAGTACGGCAGGAACCGGCTGTAGCCATAGCCGGACTTGGCCCAGAAGTCGGCCGTGCGTCCGAGGGGTTCGCGGTCATAGCGCTTCCACCCCTTCTCCATGTCGCGCACGTTCATGCCGAGGTAGTACATGCTGACCGGCCGCAAGTCGAAGAAGTCCAGCGACAACGGGTGGGGCTTCTGGGGCAGGAACGTGGCCTTGGCGAGACCCCGGCGCGCGAGCAGGGGCTGAGCAGCGTCCGCTGTCGGCGCGCTGAGGACGTACACAGCCTTGTCACGGCGCGCAAACACCAGCACGCCGCGCGCGCCCACCGCAAGCGCCGGCGCGCCGCCGGGCAGCGTGATCGCGCGGACCTCCGAGAGCTTGTCCCAGGCGAAGTCCGCACGGAGCTTGCTGAGCAAGCGGTCCGCGTGCTGGGCATCCTGGCAGGTGAACGTCGCCACTCCGCTGCCGGCCGCCCCCGACTCGACCGACAGCGCGAGGCGGCCATAGCCGGACAACTCAGAAGTCAACGGCGCGGCAAGGACGGGAAGGACTGCAAGGACTTGAAGGACGGAAAGGGCAGACAGCACGGCTGCTTGGTTTGGGGTACGTTTCATGTGTGTCGGCCTCGGGGTCGCGGCGGCTACGCCAACGGCCGGCGCGGAGTCACTTGAGTGCCGTGAGGTTCGCCGGCTGTCGGGCAGCAGCCTTCGAGGCAGCGGGTCAAGTGGTCCGGCGCCCTGCGCAAACTGCCTCTGGATTCAGGGCGCAGCCCGCGACACAGCGCGGGTACAATCTGCAACCACCACCCGCGAGACGATGGCTGTCTGCCGGCATGGGTTCGGGCCCTCGCCGCAAAGTAGGTACACCATGGTACTGCCAGTTTTCCTCGCCCTGCTCACCCAACCCGCAGCGGCTGCTCGTCAGCCGTCGCCGAAGGAGCGTCGCCCCGTGACAATTGCCCCCGAAGTCGCCCTGAACCGCCAGTGGGCGGAGCGTGTGTTCGCCGAGGCGCCGCACGACCCAGCGCCAAGTGACCGGTTGACCGTCGTCCATGAAGACGTTGCCGGGGACACGAAGATCGGCCGGTGCGCGGCAGGGCCGCCGCTGCGGCTTGGCGACAAGGTCTACACGCGCGGGATCGGCGTGAACTCGGTCAGCGTCATGCGCGTGTCCCTGGGCAGGCCGGCGGCGCGGTTCGTCGCGGACATCGGTCTGGACCGGAACGTGGAGGGCACGGCAGCCTCGGTGCGCTTTCACGTGAGCGTCGGCGGGAAGGACCTGTTTGCGACCGACGTGCTGCGTCCCACCGGGGCGGTGCAGCATATCGACGCGCCGCTCTCGGGAGCGCAGAGCTTCGACTTGACTGTGGACGATGGCGGCGACGGCCGGGGGTGGGATCAGGGGGACTGGGCGGACGCGCGAGTGGTGCTGCAAGACGGCTCGGAACTGTGGTTGGACGACTTGGCGCGCCAGGCGACGCTTGGGGCGGAGCTACCGTTCTCGTTCGTGTACGGCGGGCGGCCTTCCGCGGTGCTCCTCGGTACGTGGCGGCGCGAGGAGACGGACGAGGAGGTGGACGCCTCCAAGCGACGTCGCACGCTGACGCTCACCGACCCTCAGACCGGGCTGGAGGTCCGCGCTGTCGCCACCGTCTACACCGACACGCCGGGCGCCGACTGGACGCTGCACTTCACCAACAAGGGCTCGGCCGACACGCCGGCTCTCGAACAGGTCAAGGCGCTCGACGTGGGTGTCACGCTGAGGATGGACCAGGGGGCTGTATTGCACCGGCTGCGCGGGAGCACCTGCGCCGCGGACGACTGGCAGCCGTTCGATCAGCCGCTCGCCCGGGGAGCGCAGGTCGAGTTCGGCGCGGTCAACGGCCGGTCGTCGGCCGATTGCCCGTTCTTCAACCTGGACTGGGGAAGCGGTGGAGTCGTGACGGCCGTCGGCTGGTCGGGGCAATGGCGTGGGTCGGTTGAAGCGAGCAAAGACGGCGAGGTGCGGACCCAGGTCGGGATGCAGAACCTTCACCTCCGGCTGCGACCGGGAGAGAGCATCCGCAGTCCGCGAATCATGCAGCTCTACTGGACAGGCGCGGACCCGCTTCGGGGCTGCAACCTGTTCCGCGAGACCATGCTGCGGCACGTCGTTTCCCGGATCGACGGCGCCCCGGTGACACCACCCATCGCCCACCTCAGCACCTCCTTCTACGAGTTGAACGGCAGCACCGAGGCCACCGTGCTGTCGCACCTGGACGCCCTCAAAGGGCTCGGCTTCGAGGTGTTCTGGCTGGACGCCTATTGGACGCGCGACGGCTTCCCGGCGGGGATGGGGAATTACGGGTTCCCCCTTGAGCGCGTCGAGCCGCGGGATCGGTTCCCGCACGGGCTGAAGCCAATCGGCGATGCCGCGCACAAGCAAGGCATGAAGTTCCTGATGTGGTTCGAGCCGGAGCGCGTCCATCCCGGCACCGCGCTGGCACGGGAGCACCCCGAGTGGGTCCTCTCACCGGCCGGCGACGGCAGCGGCTTGTTCAACCTGGGGGACGAGGACGCCCGGGCGTACATGACCCGCTACCTGAAGGCAGCTATCGAGGAGTACGGCTTGGACTGGCTTCGCATCGACTACAACATCGATCCACTCCCATTCTGGGAGTTCCTGGACAAGCAGGACCCGGATCGCACCGGGCTCGGAGAGATCCGCTACGTCGAGGGGCTGTACCGGCTGTGGGATGATCTGTTGGCAGCGTTCCCCCACCTCGCCATCGACAACTGCGCCAGCGGCGGCCGGCGCATCGACCTGGAGACCTGCTCCCGCGCCTTGCCCCTGTGGCGGAGCGACAACACCTGCGACATGCTGGATCACCAGCCCGAGACCATCGACCACGCGGCCCTCAAGAACCAGGTGATGAGCGCCGGGCTCAACCGGTTCCTCCCGTTCAGCACCGTCGGGCAAATGGGGGTGACGCCGTATCTCTTCCGCAGCGGCTTCAACGCAGGCATCGCCTTCGGCGAGGACTGCCGCCCCAAGGGCTTCCCCCGCGAGTTGCTGGAGGAGGCCATTGCCGAGGGCAAGCGGCTCCGCAAGTACTACTTCGGTCACTTCCACCCACTCTCCGAAGTGACCGTCAGCCCGCGCGACTGGTGCGTGCTTCAGTACCACCGGCCCGACGAGCAGGACGGCATGGTGGTCGCCTTCCGCCGCCCTCAGTCGCCCTACGCCAGCTTCGTCTGCGACCTGCGGGAGATCGACGCGGAGGCTGACTATGAGGTGACGCAGTCGTCTTCCTACCGGCGGCAGAAGCCCGTCTCGATGAAGGGGGCAGCGCTCCGGCTTCTGAAGGTGGAGATCGACGAGCGCCCGGGGGCGGTGGTTGTGGAGTACCGCAACGTGAACGGAACGCGCCAGTAGCCTGCCAGCGGCCGCGCGCCAAGCCGCCCTGCCCTGAGAGGGCCGCACATTCACGGCCCGGCGGAAACACGCGCTATCCGGCTGAGCCTGCTGCCCGGTCTTGCCGCTGCCCTTGCCTTCTGCTTCCCGATCCCGGAGTGCGGAAGCTCAGCCGCAGAAGTCGGGGTTGCGCTCTTCGGTCACGGCTACCACCATCGCCCGGAAGTTCTCCGGCGGGATGGGAGGGTTGATCTCGCTGGAGCTGGCGACGAACATGCCGCCGGTGTGCAGGGCGTCCGTCTCACGGATATGGCGCCGCACCTCTGCTCGGACTTGCTCCGGCGTGCCGCGCTCCATCAGGTCCACGCCGTCCACCCCGCCCGACCAGACCATGTGCGGCCAGGTGCGCTTGAGTTCGACGATGTCCATTCCCACTCCCGGCTCCAGGCAGTAGAAGCCGTCGACGCCGCAGGCAATGAGATCGGGCAGGACTGCCCGGTAGTTGCCATCGCTGTGGTAGAGCACGTGCAGGCCATGCTCGTGCCAGGCATCGGCGATCCGCTTCACGTAGGGGTAGTGGAACTCGCGCAGGAATGCCGGTGGGAAGATAGGCCCGTGCTTGGTGGCGAAATCCTCAGCCACCAGCACCAACGGCGACAGGGCCGCGTACTCGTCAGCCAGCGCGTGAAGGCGAGCAAGGCTGCGGGCCAAGTGCAAGTCCATGAACTCCCGCAGCAGGTCGGTACACTCCGCAAACACGTATGAGAACAGCTCCAGCCCCATGCCGCCATCCCCATAGACAGAGCACAGACCGGTGTTGATCGGGTAGGCCATAAGCTGCGTTTCGCCCAGTCTGCGCTGCAGGTCACCCATGTACACGCGCCAGTCCTCGCGTTCCCTGTCGGCGTCCACGCGGCTGTCGCGAAGCCCCCGCGTTCGCGCCTGCAGCCACTGCCTCGCCCCGTCTTCGTCGTGGAACGGCCGCGACACCGTCCACACCGTCCAGTTGTCGTACTGGTAGGCGAAGCCGTCCGCCCCAGTCGCCCTGCCACTCCGCTGCTTCATGACTGACGGCGGCATGACCACCTCCATCGTCTGGCGGCAGACTTCGCAGATGTCGTCGAGCGTGTAGTCGAACCCGGCGATAGGCTTGCCGGTCCAGTCGGCGATGACCCGCGGGTTGTAGCTGAGCTGCTCAAGCAGTGCACAGCGGTCCACCGGTTGGTGCTGCAGTGTTGCCAACACCCGCTCCCGCTTGGTCATCATGTCGGTAGGAGCAAGTCGTTCCATCGGTTACTCTCTCTTCGCCAAGGCACTCAGAACTGCATGCCAGGGCAGTTCACAAACTGCCAGCTCAGTTGCCCCAGCGGGCTATCCAGAAGGGCCCGCCCGACGAGCGCCAGGGACAGCAAGCGGAACCAAGTGGGGAACATCGCCCCCTGCCCGGCCTCGCCGCGGAGCTGTGGGTGACCGTACTCGAAGGCTCGGCCCAAGCAGAACACAAAGCCGCCATCGGGCTGCTGGTTGCGCAGCACCCATTCGCCGCCGCGCCGCAACGCTGCTCGCACCTCGTCCCGCCGGTGATCCGTTTGGCTGAGCATTCGCGCCAGCGGATCGATCGAGTCGATGTCCTCGCAGGCGCTGCTGCCGAAGGGCTCCGCCGGGTTGTGCACACCCCAGCCGAAGCCCCCGCGAGGGTTCTGCGTGGCCAGCACCGTGTCCACGGCCCGATCGACATGCGGGAAGGGGCGTCGGTCATAGGCGAACAAGGGCCACCAGTGGTAGGCGGCCTGCACGGCGTGCGAACGCTGCAGCGGGTCAGTCAGGTCGAGGGAGCCCCACACACCCGACTCCGGGTTGAGGTGGTGCTGCTCAAGCGAGTCGAGGAGGCACTCCATCGCCTGCCCGGCCCGAGCGTCGTTGTGGAAGTCGCGTGCATACTGCAGCAGCGTGCCGACGTTCATGATCTCGTTGCCCGTCCAGCCGACCCGCGCCCCCCAGTCGAGGCCCTCCAGCCAATCAACCAGCGCGTCGCAGTTGCGCCACGGCTCGAGCCAGGTGAGCGGCTCTGCCGCCACCGCTCCCAGGCACGCCAACGCGGTGAGGACATGGCAGGTCAGATGCGACCGTCCGCACCACAGCGGGTCGTCGGCATACCAGCCCTGCCCGTAGCTCAGCGGATCGCGGAACAGACCGTCGTCATCCTGGAAGGAGTTCAGGTAGGCCGCCCACTCCACGGTGTCCGCCCCCCCGAGCGCGCGCAAGAGCGACTGCGCCATTGCCGCATAGCTGGACGAGTAGAGCGTCGGCTCACTGCACGCCAGTGAGTAGCGGTAGCGCCCCGGTCCGAACTCGGGCAGTGAGCAGCTTGCCACGAACTGGAGCACGCTGGACCGCAGGCAGGCGGGCGTTCCGGTCACGTGCGGCCCCCGGTGGAGGCCGCCGTGGCGGGCAACCGCTGGCTCGCCGCCGCGCTCAATACGTCGCGGGGAGCAACCTCGGTCGAGCGACATGCGTTTGCGCGTTCCCCCATCATGAACTCCGTCATCGCCGCGCGCGCATTGTGCAGAACGGCAGAACCGTTGTCAACACCGTGCGGGCACGCGACGGGAGCACTGCCGCCGCGCTGCTTCCTTGACAAAGGGAAACCAACCCCGTATACTGTCGCCACTCAAGATCGGGCCGTTCTCGAGCCTCTCGGCGAGACCGAGAACGCGCGGATCGGCGTTCTGCAAGGAGTGACAACACCGTGGGATTCTTCTCTCGTGTAGGAAACATCTGGCGCGGGTTTCTGGGGCTGTTTATCAAAGGACTTGAGGCGAAGCATCCAGAGGCTGTGTACGAGGCTGCCATCGAGGCCAAGATCAAGCAGTACAAGCGCTTGACGTCGGCAGTCGCCGGAATCGTGCATCTGCGCAACAAGCTGGAGCGCGAACTCACGGAAAGGTCCGCCGAGTTGAAGGAGATCCAGGTCCAGATCCCCGTCGCCGTCGAGCAGGGCGAGGACGAAGCGGCGCTGGTGTTGATCCAACGCCGGGACATGCTCACCCAAGAGGTCGAGAAGATCCGCGCGGACCTCGCGAAGACCTCGCAGGAGGCCGAAGAAGCTAAGTCGAGTCTGCTCACCTTCCAGGGCGAGATCGAGAAGCTCAAGGCAGAGAAGGAGACCATGCTGGCCAAGCGAGAGAACGCCAAGGCACGCGTGGAAATCCAGGAGCAGCTCTCCGGCTTGTCGATGGATGCCGACATCCAGGCGCTGGACAACGTCCGCGACAGCATCAACAAGCTCGATGCCGAAGCTGACGTCGCCAAGGAGCTTGAGGACGGCGGACTGGCGCACAAGCTCACCGAGATCCGCAAGAAGACCGCCTCTGCCTCCGCGCAGGCGCAGCTCGCCGAGATCAAGAAGCAGATGGCTGCCGACAAGCAGGCGCCGCCGGCGCAGAAGACGATGTAGCAGATGGAGAACGACCAGGCCGAACCCAAACTCCCCGAATGGGCCGCTTCGTTGCGCCGCCGCTACCGCGCGGGCGAGGCGATCCAGTTCATCTTGCACGCAAACGTACTCGACCTACAGCCGCTTGGCGCGGAGTATGTCGACCTGCGGCGGTTTCTCTATGAGGGGTTGCTGAAGCAGACGCGGGACGTCGTGCTGTTCTACAACCTCAGCCAGGGCATCACGTTTGCCGAGCCCAAGATGCGGGAGACGTTCCTGCGCAAAGTCGAGGTCGCCCGGGCGGTTCGGGGGCTGGCGGGGCCGCCGGACGAGCTGCCACACGCACCGGATGTTGCGCTCCCGCTCATCGAGGAGTTCCTGCTGGCTACCGGGCACCGTAGCGCTGTGGTCATCGACTACGTGGAGACCATCGTGCCGCGGGCCGAGGTGTCGTTCCTGTCGGGCGACGATCGGGCCAACCTGATCGCTCTCCAGCGCTGGTCGGCCGAACCCCGGTTGCTGCGCTCAGACAATGTGGTCGTCCTCATCACCGAGCACCTGTCGGACGTCAACGCCATGGTGCTCGACAGCCCGCACCTCGCCGCCCTCCAGATTCCCCTCCCCGACGAGACGGCCCGCGCGGAGTTCATCGCGCACCTCTGCCAGCAGCACCCCGACCTGACCATGGAGATGCCGCAGCGGCGGCTGGCCGAAATCACCGCCGGGCTTACCTGCATCCAGATGGGCGCCATCTTCCAGGAGGCCAAGCAGAGCGGCACTGGCGTCAGCTTCGACTTAGTTCGCGCCCGAAAGAAGCAGATCATCGAGAAGGAGTGCGTCGGTCTCGTCGAGTTCGTCGAGCCCGAACACGACTTGAGCATGGTGGGCGGGCTGGATCAGGTCAAGGGAGCCCTCCGCAACATCGCCGACAACATTCGCGAGGGCAACCGCCAGCGGGTGCCCATGGGCGTGATGTTCGTCGGTCCCATGGGCACCGGCAAGACCTACCTAGCCGAAGCCTTCGCCAAGGAGAGCGGGCTGACGTGCCTCAAGCTCGCCAACTTCCGCGACAAATGGGTCGGCTCCACCGAGTCCAACCTGGAGAAGATCATCACCGTCGTCAACGCCCTGGGCTTCGTGCTGGTCATCATCGACGAAGGCGACCGCTCCATCGGCGGCGGCCGGGAGGACATGGACGGCGGCACTTCCAGCCGGGTCACCGCGAAGCTGAAGGAGTTCATGAGCGACACGTCGCACCGCGGGCGGACCGTGTTCGTGATGATGACCAACCGGCCCGACAAGCTGGACACCGACATGAAGCGCCCCGGCCGCTTCGACCAGAAAATCCCCTTCTTCGCGCCGCAGACCGCCGAGGCGCGGGAGGAGATCCTCCAAGTGCTTTACCGAAAGAACGGCCTCCGGCACCGCGTGGCAGACTTCGCCGAGGCCGCCAAACGAACCGAGGGCTACACCGGCGCCGACCTCGAAGCCATCGTTCTCCTGTCAGACCACTTCTGCGCCGCCGCCACCCCCAAACGCAAGCTCGTCCGCGACGAAGACCTCCTCGCCGCCATCGCCGACTTCATCCCCAGCCGCGACGCGCTCATGCTGGAGTATATGGAGCTCCTGGCCGTCTTCGAGTGCTCCTCGCGGTCCATGCTCCCCGAGCGATACCGGCAGCTCACTACCGAGGAACTGAACCTGAAGCTGCGGGCGCTGCGGGCGGAGTTGGGGCTGCGGTAGAAGCGGGTTTGTGGGTCACGCGCGCCGCGCCCAATCCCCCTCCGTCAGCGCGAGCCGGCACTCAGTTGTCCCATTCGTCCCGCAGCTTGGGCGCGCTTCGCCCGCGGACGAGCGGGACGCGTCTGACCGATCCAGAGCAGACCAGCCGGCAAGCCCGCCTACCCCGGCTTCCTGAAGTGCACGTAGACCACGTCGCCGTCTTCGACGGGCTGGTCCTTCCCCTTGGCCACCATCAGCCCTTTCTCCCGGGCGGCTGCCCACGAGCCGACGCGACAGAGGCCTTCGTACGGCACCACTTCTGCCTTGATGAAGCCTGTCTGCATGTCGGAATGGATCCGGCCAGCGGCGGCTCCCAAAGGCGTGCCGCGCGTTGCCGCCCACGCGGTCAGTTCGGCGCCGACGCCGGTGAAGAAGGTGACTTGGTCTAGCAGCTCGTAGCTGGCGAGGACGATCTCTGCGAGCGCGGTCTGGTCGAGCCCGAGTTCCTGCATGAACTCCCGGGCTTCGTCGGGGTCGAGGTCGGCCAGGTCAGCGGACAGCTTGGCGGGGATCCTCAGGACGCGGGCACCGGTGGAGGCGGCGAAGTCGGTGAGCGCCTGAACGTGGTCCCCGTCGCCCTCTTCGGGCGCATTGGCAACGTAGAGGAAAGGCTTGGTGGTGAGCAGGAAGACCTCCGCCAGCAGCCCCTTGCCGTGTTCGCGGTCCGGCCACTCGGAGGCTGGCTGCCCGTCGCCCAGCCACGTCAGTAGCGACTCCGCCTGGGTGAGCTTCTCCAGGTCTTCCGTCTTCCCACTCTTCGCCTGGCTGCGCGCCTTCTCGACCCGGCGCTCCATGGACTCGCGGTCAGCCTGGATCAGTTCGTTCTGCACCGTCTGAACATCGCGGGCCGGGTCGACCCACCCTTCCACGTGGGCGATCTGCGGATCGTCGAAGCAGCGGACGACGTGCAGGATCGCGTCTCCCTCGCGGATGTGCGCGAGGAACTGGTTCCCGAGGCCCTCGCCCCTGTGCGCGTCCCGAACCAGACCGGCGATGTCCACAAACTTGACCGTTGCCGGAACGCGCGTCTCCTGCTTGAACAGCTCCGCCAGACGCTCCAGCCTAGGCTCGGGCACGGGAACGACAGCGACATTCGCGTCGATAGTGCAGAACGGGTAGTTGGAGACTTCCGCCTGCCCGTGGCCGTGGGCGAGGGCGTTGAACAGCGTGGACTTGCCCACATTCGGCAGGCCGATGATTCCCACTTGGAGCATGGCCGCGCTCCTTTCCGGGGCCGGCCGCAAGCAGCCAGCCACAGCGTCTGTTGGGCTGCCCTCGGCCGCTCCCACACAGGCTCGGACAGGTTGGGGCGCCGAGGCGCGTTACTGCGGAGTCACCGAGAAGGGCTGCTGCGGGTTGGCCCGCTGCGCTTGGTCGTAGAGGTCCTGTTCTTTCTTCGCCAGATCCTTCTCGCCCAACTCTTCGAATAGCCGCTTGAGTTCCTGGTGCCGATAGGTGTCGTCATACGAGAGGTCCGAAGCGGACTTCAGGTGCTCGGTTGCCTTCTGCCGGGTCTTCTTGTCGTCCTTCAGCAGCTTGCCCAGAGCGAGGTGCGCCTCTGCATCCTCCTCGTACGTGTTCGCCTGCTCGTAGTCGCGGATGGCTTCCTGTTTCTTGCCATCGCGCTCATACAACTGGGCGAGATGGAAGTAGATCGGTCCCGGCTTGATCAGCGGGTCGCCCTCCCAGGACTTGAGCGCTTCCTTGTAGAGCTTGATGGCTTCTGCGGTTTTCCCCTGGGTCTCCAGTTCGTAGGCGTGGAGTTCCGGGTCGATGATCTGGACGTCTGCTTCCTTCTTCAGCTTTTCCTCGTAGTCCCGCCAGTGTTCCCACTTCTTCTGGTCTGCGTACTGGGCGAGCAGCTCTTCGCGACGGCGCTTGACGGTCCTGAACTTCTTGGACTTACACTTGGGGCACTCTTGGGGCGTGTCCTTGGTCGTCCATTCGTTATCGCACCCCTTCTTCTCGCACTTATAGGTGACGTCGTTGTAGTCGGGCGGCAGATTGAGCCGCTTGTCCTCGAGTTGGATGATATGGTAGCCGAACTCCGTCTTGACCACGCCGCTGAGTTCGCCCTTCTTCAGCCGGAAGGCGGTGTCGTCGAACTCCTTGACCATCCGGCCACGCGGGAACCAGCCCAAGTCGCCGCCCTGGGAGGCGTTGGAGTAGTCCTCGGAGTATTGCTTCGCAAGTGCCTCGAAGCTCTCGCCTTTCTTCAGCCGCGCCAGCAGGTCGTCGGCCTTCTTCTTCGCTGCCGCCTCAGCGCTCTGCTGCTGGGCGGTCTTCGCCTTTCCGCCTTTGTCCGCCTTACCGTCCTTGCCCGCTTCTCGCTCGGCCGGCGTTGGCTCCGGCTTGATCAGGATGTGCCGCGCCTTGACTTCCTCCGTGCTCCGCCGGTACTCGCTGAGCGTGACCTTGACTTGGGCCTTGATCTTCTCCTGCAGCTTCTCCGTTCGGACCTGCTCGGTGATGCCGTCTTCGTTGTCCTTGAGCTGGGAGCGAATCTCGTCCTTGAGTTTGGGCAGCGACCCGTACTTCTTCTTGACCTGCAGCGCGAACCTGCGGGCGGAGCCAGCCTGCATCTTCAGGGACTCGATCTGCTGGTCCATCATGTTCTCGATCTTGTCGTCCACTTCGCCCGACCGGACCTTGATTCGCTCGTCCCGGCAGGCCCGCTCCTTGAGAATGCGGTCCACCATGTTGTCTAGGACGCTCTTCTTGATGGACTCTTCATTGGAGAAGCGAACGCCGCCGTAGCGCGAGTAGTTCTCCATCTGGCGCTGCAGCAGGTCGTTGTACTCTTCCCGGACGATCTTCTTCCGCCCCACCTTCGCGACCACGCCGGGCGCCAACTGCACCCGGGTGCTGCTGCCCCCCATCAGGCTGCCGTATCCCAGGAAGCAGGACACGAGGAAGATCAAGAGCAAGCCGCCCCAGACGATCGTCCGCAGCCCTTTCTGTCGCATTTTCTTTCGGAGCTTTGCTATCGACATGGACAATCCTCGTCTGCTGAGTTCCGGACGCGGCCGGTGGGATACCCGCACGAACAGGCGCCTCGTGCCCCAAACACACGTAACGCGACCGGGCTTGGCCGGCCGCGTCACAAGAGCGCTCTACGTCTGTGCGTCCAGTTAGTGCGAATTCTACTCGAATTCGGCGTGTCAGACAACCGAAGAGGGCTTGTCCGCAGCCGGCTGCGCGCCGGGAGCTCACCGCCTCGGGCTTGCCCGCGTCAGCGGCCCACTCCCGGAACCGGGTCGATCCGGTACCGGTACCGGGCTTTCAGCCGACAGACTTCGACCTCGTTGGGGCCGCCCGAGTGGCGCACGAACCAAGCGAACGCATTCCGGCCGTACCGCGCCCGCTTCCAGGTCTTCAGCTTCACGAAGTCGTACACGCAGCCCTCCGGTCCCACGACGCCCACGTGCCAGATCGAGTTGGGGTTGGGCGGGTACCACGGCGAGTGGCGGACGTTCACGACGTCGCCCGGCTGGACGGCATCCCCCTCCCGCCAGGACCAGCAATCCACCAGCTCCATCCGCGTGCCCAACAGGTGCTTGTCGGACCCTCGCCTGAAGCGCGCTTGCACGCCGAGGGCTTCATCGACCGCGCACGCCACGAAGTCGCTGCAGTCGTTCTGGTGCAAGACGAACCTGCCCATGGGCTCCTGCCGGTGGAACCGACGTGCCACCTCCGCGATCCGCCAGTTCAGCGGCTTCTCGCCCGGGTGGCGCCGTTCAAAGTCGTTCCTTGCCCAGCGGTCGTAGTCCGTCAAGCGGAGGACAGTCGTCCTGACGCCCGCGTGGCGCCCGCGAACCCACCAGACACAGCACCCGGCGGCAACCGAAAGAGTGGCGGCAAGTCCGATTGTGGCGCGAAGGCTCACTTGCGGGTCCGGGAGGCAGGGTCTAGCTCGGGGCAGGTCTCCTCAGACGCCGTGCGTCTGAAGACGCTTCGCGTCTGCGCGCCCCGAAACGCCTCGCGCCCTGCGGGCGCGAGCGGAAGGTCTCAGGTAGCTGCGAATCCACGGGATTCGAGGAGACCTGTCGGTCGGGGAGCGGCGGGGTCAGGAGACCCTCGCCGAGCACCGGGCCGGTCCGGCTATCTGCAACCGGGGGGCAGGACCTCAGGACAGTGCCGTTGGGTCCATGCCTACGCGGGCGTGCGGCTCGTACAGGAGGCGGTACTGGTCCATGGCGTAGCGATCGGTCATGCCGGCGATGTAGTCGCAGACGACCGACTCCACCGGGCTGCTCGCGAGGCGGCTCTGCAGGTCTTTGGGCAGCAGCTTTGGCTCTTCCACGTACGCCCCGAACAGCTTGCGGATGATCCGCTGCCCTTTCCAGATCATCTTGACGACCGTCGGGTGTTGGTAGACGGCGTCGTAGAGGAACTTGCCGAGGGCGTCGCTCTCCGCCTCCAGGGCGTCGTTCATGCCTACGAGCGGGCCCGGGTGGGCCCGGACATCGTCAGGCGAGGCAAGCCGCTTCCGGTTCAGGGCGGCGAGTGTGTGCCGGGTAGCGTCCCGAATCATCTCGTCGATCAGGTTGCGCACAATCACCCGACGGAGCAGCTTCCGGTCCGGCGGGTCGGCAAACTGAGCGCGCGCCAGTTCGCGGTGACGGTCCCACAGGACCAGACCGGCGCCGTTCACGTCTCGCTCCTCGATCAGCCCCAGCCAAAGGGCGTCTTCCAGGTCATGCGTCCGAAACGTGATTCTGTCGGCGGTGTCTACAATCTGGCACTCGAGAGTGGGGGAGGGGAACTCCCGGAACTCGTCCGGCACGCGGTGGTCGTCGTACTCCGTGCTGTGCCGCGCCAGCCCCTCCCGGGTCTCGTAGGAGAGGTTCAGCCCCGGCCCGCCAGAGGAATGCGTCTCCATCTCGTCCACGACGCGCAGCGCCTGCAGGTTGTGCTCGAACCCGCCGTGGTTCTCCATGAGCCGGTGGAGTTCGCGTTCGCCGCCGTGACCGAAAGGCGGGTGACCGAGGTCGTGCGCGAGGGCGATCACCTCGGCCAGCTCGTCGTTGGCGCGCAGGGCCTTCGCGAGGCTCTGGGCGATCTGCGCGACGGCAAAGCTGTGCGTGAGCCGAGTCCGGTAGAAATCGCCCTCATGGGTAACGAACACCTGTGTCTTGAGCTGCAGGCGGCGGAACGAGAACGAGTGAATCACCCGGCCCTTGTCGCGCTGATAGGCGGTTCGGTACGGATGGGGATCAGTGGGCTCTTCCCACCGCCGTCCCCGTGACTGTGCGCTCTTGCAGGCGTACGCCGCCAAGCGCTGGTCCTCGAATTGCTCCATCTCCTCCCGAGAAAGCGGGGTCACCGAAAGCCCCGCCGAAGAGCGCCCGGTCTCGGCCGCGGAGGCTACCGTTTCCGCAGGAAACGACTCGCGGCCAGGAACTTCTCGGCTGGGTTCTGAGCGTGGAGCATTCATCGACAGCCTCCGATTCCCCGGTGGCCGGCGGCGGAGTAGACTCGAAGAGACGCCGCCAGTTCAGGACGAACTCGTCGTCAGCCGGCTGCGCGCGGGTAGAGCGCATACGTGCGGCCTTGCTTCCGTCGCCGCAAGCGACCTTCGCCCACCGCCCACGCGACGACTTCCCGGACCATCTCGGGGGGCTGCTGCGGCATCCGGCGGTACAGCTCCGTCTGCAGCACGCCCGGTTCCCGCATCACCACGCCCAGCACCATGTGCCGGGCGTCGCGGCGCTCCCGCGCCTTGTAGATCATCTGGTTGTGAAGCTCAATCACGCGAGCGACGCGCCGCTCGTAGTCCTTCGTCTGCTTCTTGTTGAGGGGCAGACTGGCGGCGTTGCGGACCCGGTACAGCGCCTCCTTGTAGAACTGGGCCGCCTCCAGGAACTGCTTCCTGCGCTCGTGACGTTCTGCCTTCCCGGTGAGGTGGTTTGCTTCGTCTTCAAGCTCCGCCAGCAATGACTTTTGCTCTGGCGTCATCAACATGTACAATCCACCTCAATGTCTCTCTGGTGTGGTCCGCGCCGGCAGACAGCGTTGCCCGTTTCCCTCATTATTCGACGCCGCCCGGAAGGCTCCTTTCCGTTTTCGCTTTCTTCTCGTGGCGCAGGCACTGCCCTACCTGCCGCCGCCTCCATAGCCGCGCTCACCGGGACCACCCCTCCCATAGCCTTCCCCGCGACTGCCGGGGCCGTAGCCGCTCTCGTAGTCCGGCGACTGCCATTGCGACTCATCCGGACCGTTGCTGTAGGACGGATACGAGGGTGTCGGCGGGGGTGCCTTTGGCTCGCCGACTTGGGTCTTGGTGAGTGTGACCGACTGGCTGGCGTTCCACGCACCGACCACGAGGGTCGCTTCCTTGGGGTCGGTGAGCGGAGCGGTCACGGTGAGGCGGACAGGCACCGTTCTCGATTCGCCGGGACGCAGCGAGAAGTAGTTGTCGCCAAACAACGGCAGGGCGTTGGCCGACAGTGACTCGAAGCCCAAGGTAACGAAGAAGGCAACTGCCTCGCCGCTGTTGGTGATCTTCACAGTGAAGGACGCGCTCTGCCCCCCCCCCAACTTCAGCGCGCCCGCGGCGGACTCAGCTTCGAGCTTGGTCTCTGGCAGTGAGTCGAAGGGACGCCACGGCTGACTGGCAGCCACCTGCCGGCGCAGCCGCCGCACTTCAGGATGGGAGAGCTGCCCCAGGTAGACCAGGGCGTTGGCGAGAAAGGGCTGGAAGCCGCCCCACTCGTCCCGCAGCGCGCGCCCCCATCCCGAGGTCAGCTCGGTGGCCAGATACAGACAGCGGCCGGGCCCGTTGTCTCCCTCGACGAGCAGTGCCTGCCCCTCGCCCACTGTCAGCAACGCAGGCGTCTGGGGCGACGGCACGATGACCCGTCGGTCTCGGTACTCTGGCAGCTTGGTCTCGGCAAGCCCCGCGAACAGGGGATGCTCGTGGTCGGCGAGGGTGGTTGGCGTTGGCTCCTCGCCTGGCTCACGCGGCGCCAACGTGACTAGCATGCGCCGGCGGAGGGCCGCCAAGGACTCCTCGTCTCCCGGGGGGAGGGCGCCATACAGAAGCAAACCTCGCCCGGGTTGGCAGGCGTCGAGGAACGCGCCAAGTTCTCCGGCGCCTCCGGTCTCGACCCCAGACAGGTCAGCCACGACTACCCGGAACGAGCCGGACTCAAGCGAGGCTCGCGCCGACTGCCAGTTCCCGACCACCTCCACGGCAATGCCGTACGAGCGCAGGGGTTCGGTGACAGCGGCGATCTCCCCGCTCTCGCGGGCGACCCAGAGCACGTTCAGCAGCAGCGGCGCTTCGGCGGTGCTACGTGTGGCGAAGGGCTGTAGCTCGTCGGCTACGGTCCGGCCAGCGTCCTCCAGAAAACGCGCCCGAACGAACAGCGCCCGGTCCGCGTGGTGAAGGGGAACGCGCCACTCGAAGGGCGACAGGCGGACCGTGTCACCAGCGGCCGCAATCACGCGCTGTTCCGACTCGCTCAGCACTTCCAGAGCAGGCGTCACCACCTCCAGGCGAACCCTCCCGCATACCGCCGCGGTGGCTGAGCGAAGCGTGCCGCCCACCCGGAGCACGTCGCCGACCGGCACGACTCGGAGGTTCAACTTCGGCAGTAGCGCCAACGGCGCCTGCCGGGCCTTCATGGCGTAGTACGCTGGTTTGGCGGCGCCGGACCAGTCGACCAAGCTCGACGAGAACTGCGGCCACGGCTCCCCGAACTGCCACCAGAACCTCCCGGCCTCATTGGGCGCCCAGGGCCGAGACAGCGAGGATGGCGCCCTCAGCCACTGGCCGAGCAGGAGGTCTCGCAGCAGATCTCCTTTGCCCTGTGAGGAGCTCAAAGAGCTGTCAGACTGGTCCGACTGGTCGGACGCGTCGGAGAGACCAGAGGCGCCGGCCGGGCGATCAGTGAAGGGGCCGAAGCGAAGGGAGTCCGGCGTGGCGCCGTGGTGCTTCCAGACTTCGGACTCGGTGGTGTCCGTCCCGGGCCGCAGCCAGTTGTCGGCCGCGTCCGCAGGGGGTGGGGCGACCGGCAGCGCGGAGAAGGTCCACGACGGCAACTCCTTTCCGGCTGCCGCGGCAACGTTTGCGAACGGCTCTGGCGGGCAGCGGACAGCGCCTCGCTCCGGCAGTTGTGCGAAGAACGGTCTGTCGGGGTCCAGCGACTTGCACAAGTCGCGCAACGCGGTCACCAGTTGGTTCGTGTCCGGGTCGGCAAGGTCGAGATCCGCCCCGCCAGCCCACGCCACGAGACACGGATGGTTCCGCAACCTGCAGAGGTTGACCGCGGCCGTGGTGAGGAACCTGTCGGGGGGGACCTCGCGACTGACAGTACCGGTGAGCGGGAAGTCCTGCACCACCAGCATCCCCGCGCGATCGCACGTCTCGTAGAACTCGTCCGTCTCCAGTAGCCCGCCGGCCCAGACTCGGAACGCCTCGACCCCAGCGGCTTTCGCCAGCCCGACAAAGTGCTCGTACCGGGCTCGCGGCAGGTCCAGCAGCAGCCCCAGCGGCAACCACACCGCCCCCTCCAGACGCGGCAGCTCTCGCCCGTTGACCACAAAGGAGCCGTCCTCGCCGGCCCTCAGCGTGCGCACGGCAAAGGGGACCGTGGCCCGATCCGACTCCGCGCCTGAGCCCAAGCGGATGGCCAGCCGGAGTGTGTAGCCCGGCGCCTCGCCCAGACGGTGCGGCCACCAAAGCTGCGGACTCGGGAGCGTCACCAAGGTCTCGAAGCCGTGGGAGCCGGCGGCGCTCACCGTCACGTGCTCCCAAAACTCCACCGGAGCAGACACACCCTCCTCGTCCCGGAGGATGCCCGACACCACAACCGGCTGTTCAGTCGTGGCGTGGTTCGCCAAGGTGGCGCGAACGCAAACGCGGGCCGTCGCGGCGGTCGCTGACACGGTGGACACGACAGGGCCGCGAAGCTCTACGGCGCCGGTGGTCTGCAACCGCACCGGTCGCCAGATCCCCAACGGAACGAGCTTGGGCATCCCCCGCAGACCATGGTTCAGCTTGCACCCCAAGGCTGCAGCCGAGTCGGGCACTTTCACTCCGTCAGGCGGATGGGTCCAGGACGTTCGCCCCGCGCACAGACGCACCGCCAAGAGGTTCTTCTCTCCATACTTGAGCAGGGACGCCACCGGGTACCGCCCGCGCTCCCAGGTGCCCTCCATCGAGCCGATCGGTTGCCCGTTGAGCCACAGATCGGCGGCGTAGTTGATCCCGTCGAGTTCGAGGGCAACCTGCCGGCCCTGCCATTCGGCGGGCACCTCAAACGAGCGGTGGTACCACCACTCCTGTTCGCTGAGCATTTCGGCGTCATCCGACTTCTTCCCGCGGTAGGGGTGCTCCAGCTTCCCGTTCAAGAGGAGCGCTTCCTGCACCGTTCCGGGGACTTGCGCTTTGACATCGACAGACAGCCGAGAACCGGCGCTGTAGCCGTATCCGTAGCTCGACGACGACGAACTCGGGGCGGGCTGTTCCTTCGGAAGTTCTCTGTCGGCGGAGAGTTGAAGGCCCTCCCCGGGGGAAAACGAGTGGAGGTCCCACTCGCCGTCCAGGTCGAGGACGGCGCAGAGATCCCCCGTTTGCGGCGCCGCTCCACCGGGCGCGCCGTTGGCAGGCGGTCGGGTCAGCTTCGCGTCGGCCCAGTCCCAGTCGCCAAACAACCACCGTTTCGCGTCGTGGCGGTTGCAGAGCAGCTTCAGCTCCTTGACGCCGGTCACCTCGAGGTAGATCCGTTCGGGCTTCGTGTCCCAGTGGAACGTCTTCGTCTTCGCCAGTAGCTTCCCGTCGCCGTACACCTCGAAGGTGACCTTCTCCACCGACGCGCGCGCCGAGGGCACCGTCTTCTCGCCTTCCAGGTCGGGGCCCACCCAAGCGGAGAAGGTGTGGAACTCGGCGCCCAGGTCGTACACCACTTCGGCGTTCGGGTGCACGCCCAGCCCTTTCCGGTAGTACGTGCTCCCCAACTGCAGCATCCGCCCTGCGAAGCTGAGGTCAACACCGAGGGCGCCCTTCTCGAGGTTCGCCAGCTTGAGTTCCAGGTCGCTCAGGTAGACGATCCCGCCAGCGAGGTCGCGGGCCGCAGCCGTTGGCACGCGCCGCTCTCCGGCCGAGCCGCGGTCCGCGTCGGTGCCAGCCCACAAGTACCGCTCATCAAGCCGCCAATCCTGGTCGAAGAACCCGACCTCCAGAAATGACTCCGGCGTGCGAGTGCGCCTGTCGAACACGCCGTAATCGAACCAGTTCCGGTTGTCGAACAATCCCCAGTCGAACCAGTTCCCGAATCGCTCGTTGGCATCGAGTGTCCCCTGCCAGGTGGTGCCGCCGATCACCACCACATACCGTTCCGGGTTCAAAGGGTTGGGGTAGCACACCTTCAGCCCCACATCGTCACCCTCGAACCGCCGCTCGCCGCAGAGCACCGCGTGGTCGGCGAACCGAACTGGCAGCGCCTCATTGACTTTCTGCACCCAGAGGTTACTGCGCGCATTCCCGAACAGAATCAAGTTGCTGTCCTGCACGTCCTCGGCCGTCACCTCGGCATCCGCCTTCAGACGACAGCGGGCGTTCGCCCACCGCGACCAGAAGTCATCCAGGCGCAGTGCTTCCGTCTTGTTGACCTCGTCCTCGCGCGCCTCTCCCTGGGTCCCGTAGACGACGAGGAACCGCGACAGCAGCGCGTCCTCAATCGGGCCTTCAAGGCCGGCGCGTTTGAGGAGTCCCGTCTGCGGTCCCGGCGGGGTCCAACGAACGGAGCCGTTCTCGGCACAGCCACGACGTTCCAGGGAGACTCGACCTGTGGTCGGAACGTGGGCCGGGGTCTGCTGAACGCCATCGACAATCAGCGTAACCGGTGCCGTCAGGTCGATCAGCCCGCTGCCCAGGTCCAGGGAGAACTGACGCACATTGTCGGTCTTGACCCAAATCTGGTTCGCGTCGTCCGCTTCTGCATCGATCTCCGCGAACCGAAGCGGCTCCACAAACCGCTCTACCTTGACCCAGTAGGCGCCACTGTGTCGAAGCCAGGCCGTCTTGTAGGCAACGCGTCTGGGTAGCGACGGACGGCGCTGGGCCAGCAGCCACGTGTACACCTTGTCCGTCGTCCCCGAACCAAAGGAGCTGTGGCCGACACCGGGCTGCTCGTCATACGTCACCTTG
This sequence comes from Armatimonadetes bacterium CG06_land_8_20_14_3_00_66_21, assembly GCA_002779825.1. GTDB lineage: Bacteria > Armatimonadota > Abditibacteriia > CG2-30-66-41 > CG2-30-66-41 > CG2-30-66-41. The sequence continues at coordinate 34,701 of PEVN01000365.1, forward strand.
TACCCGAGCTCGCGGAGTCGCCCGACGATCAGCCGCGAGTGCTGAACGGGCACGTAGTCATCTGCTGAGCCGTGCACGCAGTACGGTGGCAAGTTGAGCAGGCTCTCGGCGAAGAACGTGTTGCTCTCGAGGTTCTCGAGGTAGTCCTTCAACGGAGACATCCAGCTCGGGTGCGGATCGATCCAGCCGAACTCGGCCCGCCACGCGCGGTGGTCGGCATTGCCGCAGAACGGGGCAATGGCCGCAAACCGATCCGGGTAGTGCACTCCCAGTTGCCAACAGCCGGTGCCCCCCATGGAGAAGCCGGTGAGGTAGACGCGGTTCGGGTCGATGACGTAGTCGCGCAGGATCTCGTCCATCACCCTAAGGGCGTCGATCTCCCCCCAGGCTTTGTAGTCCGTGTTTCCGCGACCGTTGGGACAGACCACCACGCAGCCCGTGAACTGATCGTCCGGGGCTTCTGTCGAGTACTTACCACCGAGGCCGTGGAGCTTGACCACCAGCGGATACCCGCTCGGGAGGTCCTCCGCGTGGGGGGATCCCGGAGGCAGGTAGACCGAATAGGGCTGGAGGCTGTCGTCCAGCGCAGACAGGTAGGCGCGGACGGTCGTCCCCTGGACGAGGGCAGCGGGGGGCGAGGAGAACTCGGACTCGAGGGTCTGCTGGAACTCCCGCAGACGCTCAGCGGCCCACAGGAGGTTCGGTCGCTTGTCCGGCTTGCCCCAATCGCCGAAGAGCCCGTCCAGCTCCCGGTGGCGCCACCAGTAGGTGGCGACCGCCGCGCCCTTCGCTCCATGCAGATCCGACCGCGCGAGGAACAGCGCCCGGGCCCGCACCTGACGAGACAGAGAGCGCACTTGGTGCGCTTCGGCCGGCTCTGTTTCCGCGGCCGCCAGCACCCGGTGAGCGGAGCCGGTTGCCGATTCCGCAGTGAGGACGACTTGGTTGCCGAGCTCGGCGGGGGGGCACTCCCACTCCCAGCCAGTTAGCAGCTTGCTGTGCCACTCGCCGACGGCTTTGAGCGGGGTGGAAGGGCCGGCGGCTGTCGCCAATGAGCACGTCCACCCCCGCGCCTCCACGCCCGGCAAGCCCGTGCACAGGCGCACCCGGCCGGTCTCGCCGGGCAGGAAGTACGCCCGGTCGATGCCCAGCGCCGTCAGCCCCGACCACGACGTGGGCGGTTCGCTCAGCGAATCGACGAGAGCCAGCACGCCCAACGGCTCCTCGCCCTCGCGCCAAGGCCCGGCCCACCGAAGAACGCTTTCCGGCCCCGTGCAATCATTGGCGTCGTGGATGAGCACGTCGAACCCGAGGGTTGCGCCAACGGTGGGCGACGCCCGCCGCACCAAGCTCCAAGCGAGGCGCGCCTCGACGGTGTAGACTCCGCCCTTCTCGTCGGAGGTACCCTCTGCCCCGAACACGGGCATCGCGCGGCGTGCAGTCCGCGTCACCAGGTTGCGACGGCGGACCTCGTAGACCTCGATCGGCAGGGCGACCGACAAGCGCCCGCCGACGACCTGTGGCTCGGCCGTGTCCGCTGAGAGGGAGAGCTCGACGGCGTCATCGGTCAGCGGATCCCGATCGGACTCGAGTTCGTCGTCCTGGACTTCGACTGCAACGTAGAGGTAGTCGGGATCCCACCCAACCCGGACCCGGGCGCAGCAGTCCGCCGGGCCGCTCCAGTCCGCATCGAAGTTGCTCTGCGCCCGCGTCACCACCGGCGCTGCGGGGAAGCCCTGCCAATCGTCCAAGTTGGCGTCCAGGAGCGGCGGCACCGTGAATCGCAGTGCCGGCAGCCGCGCGCACTGCGACGTGGCCTCTTCGAGCAGCGCCCGAAAGGAGCGCGCCGCCTCTGCCGGAGCCGGGCGCGACAGCGACAGAGCCCCAAGGCCCACCACCAGACAGACAGCGAGTCGCCGGGGATACCGAAGAGCAGACAGTTGCAGCATACTCCCTCGCCATTCGGGCATACCGAGTGTCAACCAGCGCATTCGCCCACAAACGCGTCGAACAGCCGTCGGCTCCACGGGTCCTGACGCGCCAGTTCCGGGTGCCACTGGACGCCAACAACAAAGCGCGTGCCCTTGTGTTCGAGTGCCTCGATGATCCCGTCGGGCGCTCGGGCAGTCACCTCGCAGACCGTCGGCGGCTCCTTCACACACTGGTGATGGGAGCTTGGGACCTCGCAGGTCTCTTCCTTCACGATCCGGGCGAGTCTGCTCGGAGTGACCGTTACCGGGTGTAGCGCGGCGCGCGCGCCGCCGCTCGGCCGGTGCTCGAGGTCGCTCTGCACGTCGCCGCCAATATGCTGGTAGAGCGTACCCCCCAAAGCCACGCAGAGAAGCTGGTGACCATAGCAGATCGCCAGGAGAGGCTTATCCAACTCCAATGCCCGGCGGACGAGAGTCAGCTCTGATTCGACTCGCTCCCGGGGGAGGTCTTTAGTCGCGGGGTGCCGGTCCTCGCCGTAGTAGTCCGGAGGGATGTCTGCTCCGCCCGTGAGCAGTAGTCCGTCGAGGCGGTCCAGCAGTTGCTCCGCCTCCGCCTCCGTGCGCACTATCGGCAACGGGACGCCAAGGCCGCCGGCATCCTCGAGAGCGTTGAGGTAGCGGCGTGCCACGTACAGCTCGCTGGTCTGCTGAGACTCGGACTCCAGGCGAAGCCCGGAGGTGACCCCAATCAACGGAAGCGTGGTCGTCATGATCCTCTTATGGACACTCACTTTCCCGGGCCGCTGCGCGCTCGGCCCGTAACTGCCTCCCTTCTTCGGCAGCCCCAGGAGGTTTCCTTGGCCTGCGCCCAATCAAGCGCAGCCATCGATTGACAGCTCCCCGATGCAAGCCTACAATGGTCCTTCCGTCGCTCGCTTTACCGCCGTACGCAGCAGCCGGGTCGGGAAGTACACCGCACCACCGAGACCGTGCCGCCGCCACCCCGCAGAAGGAGTTGTCTCCGTGGTTGACCGAGAGCGCGTTGGCTCTCCGCAAAGCCCAGCCGGCCGCCTCGTCCTGAGTCGAGTCCGGGCGTCGGCCTGGCTCCGGTTCGCCGGTGGAATGGCTGTGGGCGGCGCGCTCGGACTCGGCGTCTTCTTCTCTCCCCTGGTGCTCACCCCGAAGGACCGTCTTCTTCCCAACGTCCGCATTCAGGGCTTGGAGGTGGGCGGCTGCGAGAGCAAGGCCGTGCACACCTACCTTGCGGAATGCCTGACGCCAGCCAAGCTGTGGCTCGCCACTCCTGAGCGAACGTGGACGTTCCCCCTGGCCGAGGTGGGCGGGACGGTGCTCCTGGAGGAGGCCGTAGACAACGCACTCGCGCTCCGCAACCGCGGGCCGCTGCCGGACAGAGCCAAGCGGAGTTGGGACACCATTCTGCACGGCTGCAACCTGCCCGTGCCCGTGTCTTGGGACCGCGCCAAGCTGCGTGGGCAGGTCCGCAAAGTCGCGTGGGTTACAGGCAAACCAGTCGTCAACGCCGCGCTTCGCCGGGAGAATGGCGCGTTTCTGGTCACTCCCAGCCGAATGGGACAGCAGATGGATCTCGAGGTTACGCTGGAGCGGCTAACCCGCGACTACCGAGTCGACAACCGGCGCCTCGAGGCAGTCTACAAGCCACTCCTGCCGCGGGTGCAAGAGGCTGACTTGCGGTGTGACTTGAGCCCGTTGGCAGAGTTCACCACGCGGTTCCCAGCGCACAAGCAGAACCGCACGACGAACCTCTCGCTGGCCCTGTCGCGGCTGCGGGGCGCCGTGGTTCTCCCCGGCGAGGTCTTCTCATTCAACCACGAGGTCGGGGAACGCACGCACAAAGGGGGCTACCGGATCGCCGATATCTTCGCCAACCACGAGATCGTGCCCGGCATCGGCGGCGGTGTGTGTCAGGTATCCACCACGCTGTACGGCGCCGTCCGGCGAGCGAAGCTCAAGGTGGTCGAGCGCCACAGACACTCTCTGCCCGTGCCCTATGTCCCCCTCGGCCAGGACGCCACGGTCGCCTACCCCCGCCGCGACCTGAAGTTCCTGAACAACACGCCCAACGCGCTCTACGTGGAGGGCTGGGTCGTCGGCAGTGCACTGACAGTGCAACTGTGGGGAAACCGAGGCGCGCCGGCCGCCGGAAACGGGCGGGCGGAGCCGGGGTAGTGCCCCTGTCCAGAGGCGGAGCCGCCTTCGCTCAGCGGCTCAGAGCACCAGTTCGTCTGAGTCAGCGCGCTTCCGCACGACCAGGAACGCGATTGTGCCGCCGATTGCCAGACAGCCGAGCGCAATCGCAACGATGAGCCAGACGGGAGTCTTCGCCGGCTCCTTTTCGCCCGTGTCGAGCTCCAGCGCGGCGCCGAGCTGCGACTTCCCGCTCCCCCGCTTCAAGTCCGTGGGCGCCGCGCCGGGCGCCGTCCCCATCGCTGACCCAACCAATCCTCGGCCCGTGGATTGCGTGTCAATTTCCTTGGCGCCGTCGTCTTTCTTGGCCGTCTCACCGAGTCGCAGCGGCATCGGCGGCTTGGCCGGCCTGGCAAACGCCTCCTCGATCTGCTTCAGCATCAGCTTCGCTTCCGCCGCACCCGCGACATTTGGGTTCAGGGAAAGCGCCTTCTTGAACGACTCCTCTGCGCCGAGCTTGTTCTCTCGCGCCACCTGGCACCAAGCGCGCACCAAGTGCGCCTCGGCGTCATTGGGGTGGTACTTGAGGTACTGGTCGATCTCCTTCTCTGCCGCGAGGCAGTCACCCGCTTCGCGGTACTGCTTGGCCTTGCTCAACGAGCCCTGTGCGAGAACGGAGCGGCCCGCGGCCCCAACCAGGGCCGCTGCGAAGAGGCAGAGGACAGTGGTGCGCAGACGGTCTCGGTTTGGCAGGCGTTGCATCAACTCCATCTCCTTCGGGAAGGCGCTCGCCCCCACTCAACGGAAGCTCCCAATGCGGGCGCGGACCGTGTCAGTCGGCCGAGACGTACCGGTGGGGTTGGCGGGCGGGCAAACGCCTCCCGCTGTTTGCTTCGGAACGACGCAACCGAGACGTGGCCGGCCGTCAGCGCGAAGGACGCCTGTTAGAACGCGATGCCGCCAGCTACGCCGCTGACCATGGTCGGCGTGCCCATGTTGTACCCGCCGCCGCCGCCGGCCGCCATTCCCAGCACACCGGAAGGCAGCCCCATGCCGCCGGTCTCGGCCATGGTTGCGCCCGGAGCCGGGACAGCAGGGAGGTAACTGGAGGCTCGACCGTAAGCATTTCCTGCTTCACGGTACAGCGCCCGGGCGTTCTCCAAGCGGCCCTTGCCTTTCTCAGAGTCGGCCGCAATCATGAACGCATCGCCGCGGAAGATCCAGCCGGTCTGCCAGTAGTCGGCGGCCTCGCTGATGAAGCCCAGCCCGCCCACTTGCTGCGCCATGCCCAACGCGGCTGAGGACTTCTCGAACAGCTCCCGGATTCTGCCGTTGGTCGTTTGTCGGGGGTCCGGCGCATGGCACACAGGACAAGGCTTCCGGCCGACGGAGAGAGCCTCCTGCGAAGAGCCCCACCCGATGAACCCGCGAGGGTTCTGCTGCAGCAAGCGCGGACAAGAAGGCAAGTGGTACGTCGTGCCGGTTTCCGTCCCCAATACCTGCCAGATGCCGCTCTTGATCCAGTCCAGCTCCGGCTTCTCGTAGTGCGCCAGCCACGATGCCTTTGCGGCCGTCTTGGAGGTTGCGCGCGCACGGTGCGACCGGCGGTGACCTGACCGAGTTAGCCCGTCCGCAAAACATGCGGAGACCGTGAGCGCGAGGATGAGCAGGAAGAATGCAGGTTTACGCATTGGGTCTTCTCCTTTGCGATCAGCGCAGCTCCGGCTGCGCGAACGGACTGCGAAGGACGACGTCAGCGGGCCGCGCGAACTCTGCCTGCCGCCAGATTGGAGCCGGCTTCCAGACCGCGCTGAATGGCCACTTGCTCTTCGGGCATGGGGCCATCCCCGACTTCGACTCGCGCCGCTTCCTCTGCACCGCTCCGAGCCTTCATCATCTTGGAGCCGGCGCGGGCACCAGCCATGCGGGATTCTCGCTCCTCAGGGAGTTCTCCTGCGCGCTGCGCGGTCCCTGCCTCGAAGATGTGAAAAATCTGCCCCCACATGGCGGGGAAGTGCTTCTGCTCGATGACGGGCGTGCCCTCCAACTGCGTGGGCAACTCCACCCGAAACGTGCTGTTGCCATCGGGGCGCACCTCGGTGTAGTTGAACCGGTAGAACGTGCCGGCATTCGCCAGGCCGCTGATGCCGGGCATGTTGGGGAACGGAACCATTCCCTCCTCGATCTGCGGCTCCGCCGGCAGCGCAGGGGCGCTTGCGGCGGCTGCACCACCACCGCCACCGCCGCCCATGCCGGGCATGCCCATTTCTCCGCCCATCCCGCCTTCAGAGCCGCCCGGGCCCATCCCGGGGCCCGCTCCTGGCGCGGCACCAGCGCCGCTTGATTCCTCTTGCGCCCGGAGTGCCGACCGACTCGTCAGGATGAGGGTGGTCGACCCGACCGTCATCAGCGCGATCAGTAGCGCGAGGTGGGTTTGACCAAGAGCGCGTCGCATTCTCATTGAGGCTACCTCGGGGGCATCGATTGCAGGATACTCAGGCCCCAAGTATAGCACATGACCCAGCAAGTTGGCAACGAGGGCAAGGACCTTCTGCAGGCGCAGCCGAGAAGCGCTCTCGCGGCGGGCTGCCCGCCGCCTCATCCGGCTGCGGTGGAGGACCTCTCGACCGAGGTGGCCACGCCTTGAATCAGCGTCTCCACGGTGGAATTGGGCGGCGACAGGTACCTCTGTGCCGCCACCTGAATGGAGGTCGACGTGACTTGAGAAAGGCGAGCAAGGAATGCGCGGCCGAACTCGGCATCGCCTACCGCCAACTCGTCAGCTACCAGCGCCTGGGCGGTGCCGGCGACCTCTTCGTAGCGGGAGAGGTAAGCGGTGCGGACGGAGTCGACAGCAACTCGAACCTCGGCGTCGCCAACCGGTTCCTCCCGCAGCCGGCGGACTTCCCCGCGCACCAGCGCCTCGACGGCCGGATGGCGCGCTGCTTCTGCACTCCAGAAGACCGCCAGATACCCCGCCTCGAACCCCGGCGTAACGGAGCGCGCCTCGACCGTGTCGACCACTTCGCCCTCCCGGGCGAAACACTCTCCCAGGCGACCGGTCTCGCCGCCGGTCCCGGTTAGCAACGCGGCGATCACCGCCAGCGCGGGCGCCTCCGGGTCCCAGGCAGGCACCGTCCGCCACCCGAGCGCCCCTCCCTCCACCGACACCGGAACTGCTGCGCGCGCGCTGCGTGGGCCGGTCTGTGGTGGCTCTGTCGGGAGCACCCCCTGGGGTTTGGGTCGGTAAGGCCACAGCGCGAACGCCTGCTCCATCAGCGCGAGCGCGGTCCGCTGGTCGAAGTCGCCGACGACGGCACAGACCGTGTTCTCGGGCACGTAGTGGGTGCCGTAGTACTCCAGCAGTTCGGCTCGGGTCAGGAGCGCGCGTAGTTCCGGGCGCCCCGCAACCGGGTACCGCACCGGGTGCCGCCGGTACATCGTCGCCAGGAGCTGACTCTCGACCAGGGACCGCCAACGGCCGGCGTCATTAGCGACGAGCGGGGTCGCCGGAGTCAGGGCAATCTGGAGCAGAGCCGGTGGGAAGGTCGCGTTCTTCACCAGGTCGGCCAGCAGGTCGAGGCTGTTTGCAAGGTTCTGCCGCGCCGTCACGAGTTGCAGGCGGACGCAATCGAGCTCAGCGTCGAGGGCGAAGCTGCCGCCCAAGCGGTCCAGGTCTGCACGGATCTGCTCGCGGGAGCGCCGTCGTGTTCCCAGCGGCAAGGCGCTCGACACCGCGTCCGCCAACCCGTAGCCTGCCCGGTCGCCGTCTTGGAGGCTTCCCGACCCCATGGCGACGCACACAGCCACCTCGCCCTCCCCGGGGCGTTCGGACAGAAGAAGCGTCACGCCGGCACTGGTGACATACCTGGCAACAGGGGGCAGCAGCCCCGCAAACACCGGGCCGCCCGCCTCACCGCCTTCAGGCGGCGCGGGCTTCTCCAGCTCCAGCAGCGCTGCGACCAGCGCCCCTCGCCACCGTTCGGCAAGCGTCTCGACGGGAACACCTTCGAGGTCTGCGGTGGGGCGATCCACAGTCGCAATCACGACGTCCTCGAAGGCGAGGGCGGTCTCCCCCCGCACCTCCCGGAAGGTGATCTGCTCCGGAATGACGCCCTCTTTCAGCAGCCCGTTGACCCGCTCTGCCACAATCTTGGCTCGGTCGTAGGCCGTCATGTCGCCATCCGCGCAACGAATGCAGATCGTCCGGCGACCGCCGACGAGGACTTCACCGGCCGCGGTGCCGTCGACGAGCGCCTCGCGCGCCTCGGCAGAGCCGGCGACGGCCGGCTGGGTCGCGATCACCCAACACGCAATGCAGAGGAGTCGGGCACCCCAGCCGAGGGGAACGCCGGGGTGAACGCCTTCTCGAAGGGCACTTGGCACGAGCATCATCGCTTCCCTCTACCGACGGGTCTGGCGCCAGCGCCTGACGCCCTCTGCAGGCAGGGCCGGCGGCGGCGGCAATTATAGCACCCCCGACTCCCACTCGCCGTTGCGGCAGCGGCGCCGTTGCCAACCCAAGGGCAACCAACTACAATCCTGCGTCAACCCAAAACCGTCTCGGAGCACGGAGGAGCACAGCCGATGGATCGAGCACCATTGCGTCACCGCGAGTTGGTGGAACGGCTGCAGTGGCTTGTCTGGCTTCGTTGGGCGGCAGTGCTCGGGTTGGGGGCCTCCATCACGGGATCCGTGTTCCTGCTCAAAGTGCCTCTCCCGGCGGAGGCGCTCTACTTCCTCCTCGGGTCGATCTCCCTCTACAACGTCATCTGCCACGCCTACGTCGACCGGAACTACCGGCACCCCGCCCCGAACACCGCCGCCCTGCCGCCCGCGGCCCTCGCCAACCTCCAGATCATTCTGGACCTCGTCTTTCTGGCCCTATTCCTGCACTATGCCGGCGGCGTCGAGAACCCCTTCGCGTTCTTCTTCATCTTCCACATGATCATCGCGAGCATCCTGCTGTCGCGCCGGGCTGCGTTTGCGCAGGCCACGCTGGCGGTGGCGCTGATGTTTGTGATTGTAGCGGGCGAACACTACGGGGCGCTGCGCCACTACCCCTTGACCGGCATCCTGCCGACCGAACTCGCCCACTCTGCGTACGCCTGGGCGCTGCTGTTCGTATTCGCCGCCACCATGTACACCTCAGTCTACATGGCCACCTCCATCACCGCGCGTCTGCGCCAGCGCGAGGCGGACATCGTGAAGCTGTCCCAGGACATCCAGGAGCAGGCCCGGCAACTCGAGCAGTCCTACGACGACCTGGCACGGACGCAGAAGCTGCAGATGACGTACATGCGCAAGACCTCTCACGAGCTGCGGTCGCCGTTGGCGGCCATCGAGAGCATGCTGACCGTCATTCTGGAAGGGCTGACAGGCGAGGTGTCGGCGAAGACGCGAGAACTGGTGGAGCGGTCCGTCGCCCGGCTGCAGGCATTGCTCCGGACGGTCAACGACCTGCTCATCCTGCTGCAGTCGCGGGACGCCAAGCTCGAGCGCGACTTCCGCCACGTCGATGTCGCCAACTGCGTGGAGACCGTCGCCGAGATGCTGCAGACCCGCGCCGACTCCAAGGGCATCACCGTCGATGTCGACTCGGCGTTCGGTCTGCCAACCATCCTGGCCGACCCGGAGAGCATGGAGCAGCTCTGCACCAACCTCCTGGCCAACGCCATCAAGTACACCTTGGGCGGCGGCCAAGTCACCGTCCGAACCCAAGGCCGCGACGCGGGGATCGAGGTCTCGGTGCAGGACACCGGTATCGGCATCCCCGACGAAGAGCTGCCCAAGCTCTTCAACGACTTCTTCCGCGCCTCCAACGCGCGCGAGTACGAAGAGGTAGGCTCCGGTCTGGGGCTGAGCATCGTGAAGAGCATTGTCGACCTGCACCACGGCACGGTCGCCGTGCAGTCCAAGCGCGGTGAGGGGACGACGTTCACCGTGTGGCTGCCGGCCGGGCCGCCGACCCCGGCTCTGGAGAAGTGAGCCTCGCGGCAGGGCTCTCTGCGGCGCCTGCCAGCCGTCGGGCGTTGGGGTCCGGCGTTGGCTGTTCGTCCTCCGATGTTCGCTGTTGGGCGTTCGCCCGTTCCCGTTGAGTGCTGGGCATTGTGCCTTGCGCCCGGCTGTGCGCGACTTCCGCCCCCTCCCCGGCGACTCGCGCAGCCGCCGGGGCCGCCTTACCCGGACAGTGGGCCGTAGGTGATCGGCCCGGGGGCGCTGTGGGCGCCTCCGGGGCCATGTGCCGGGGACGGGGGGCCGCTTCTCCTGGCCGCGGGGCTACTTGTGGACGGCTGGGGGCCGCTTGCGGAGCGCCGGGGGCCACTTGCGGACGGCTGGGGGCCGGCCCCGGCTGCTCAGAACGTGGCCCCACGACCGGGAAAAGTGCCCCCCGGCTTTGCGGCAGGTGGCCCCCTGAGCTCCGCAGATGGCCCCCGATCCAGAAAATGCAGCCCCCGCTGCCGGAGGAATGCCCCCGAAGGGGAGGAACGCGGCCCTACCAGCCGAGCATACGCCCCCGCAGGCGATCCAGATGGCCCATGAAGTGTTTGCAGCTTCCCCGAAGTCGCGAGCAACGGCCCCCGGCTTCGGTTGAGCGGCCCGCAAGGGCGTTCATGCCGGGGGAGCCCCCCCAACGGTCCCGACACGGGGCCGAGGCGCTTCCGCGTGGTGGCGGCGGGTGTAACGTTCGCCCCGGTGGCAACTGTAAGTGTACGTTGAGGTCTCGCTCAATGCGCGCGCATTTCCCCCTTACCGACAACCTGCCTCCTGAGCACCGGACGATCACCCGTTTGCGGGGCGCGAGGCGACGCGTGCTGACGCGCACGGGCGACCGACGTACCCACGACGCCGACGGCGGCATGGTCATGCCGCCGGGGTAACGGCCCGCTTGACCCCACGGACCGTTGCCCCGGCTCCCTCCCCTGTCCACCCGTTCCGCCCGCGTGCGAACGGAAACCGGTCTGCCCCGGGGTCTCCCTCGTTCTACCAAGGCTTCCCCCCGAAAGGAACCTCACCCCATGTCGAAGACATATGACGAGATCAATGCCCGCATCCGCAAAGGCGAGGCTGTCGTTGTAACCGCAGAAGAGATGATTGACGTTGTCGCCGAAGAGGGCGTGGCGGGCGCCGCCAAGAAGGTGGATGTGGTCACCACCGCCACGTTCGGAGCGATGTGCTCTTCGGGTCTGATGCTCAACTTCGGGCACGCCAAGCCACGAATCAAGCTCGGCGGCGGGACCTGCACGCTGAACGGCATTGAGGCCTATTGCGGGCTGGCCGCCGTCGATGCCTACCTCGGCGCCACGGCGATGCCCAAGGACGACCCGCGGAACGAGGTCTACCCCGGCGAGTTCCGCTACGGCGGCGGCCACGTGATCGAAGACCTCGTGGCCGGCAAGGAAGTCCACCTCAAGGGCACTGCCTACGGCACCGACTGCTACCCAAACAAGGGAGTCAGCACGTGGATCAAGCTGGACGAGCTGAACCAGGCGCTTCTGTGGAACCCGCGAAACTGCTACCAGAACTACAACGTCGCCGTCAACAGCTCAGACCGACCTATCTACACGTACATGGGCGCCTTGCAGCCGGGCTTCGGCAACGCCACCTACAGCTCTGCCGGCCAGTTGTCGCCCCTGCTCAATGACCCGCTCTACCGAACCATCGGCATCGGCACGCGGATCTTTTTGGGCGGCGGAGTGGGATATGTCGTGTTCGCCGGCACCCAGCACGATCCCTCGGCCCTCCGCGACGAACGCGGCGTGCCCAAGCGCGGCGCGGGCACTCTGGCGCTGATGGGCGACCTGAAGGGAATGTCGGCGGAATGGCTCCGCGGAGCGTCGTTCCAGGGGTATGGCTGCACGCTGTATGTCGGCGTGGGGATCCCCATCCCGATCCTCGACGAGGAGCTGGCAGCGTTCACCTCCGTTCGCGACGACCAACTCACCGCCGGAGTGATGGACTACGCCACCTCCTACCCCGCGCGCGAGCCGAAGTTCCTGGGCGAGGTAACCTACGCCCAATTGAAGACCGGCAGCATCGAGGTGGCCGGCAAGCAGCTCCCGACGGCGCCGCTCTCCAGCTACCCGCGCGCCGTGGTCCTGGCCAACCTGCTGAAGGGCTGGATCCAGAGCGGCAACTTCCAGGTGTCTGCGCCGGTCGATCCGCTTCCGGGACCCGAGTCCGGGATGACCGCCGGCCCGATGGCCGCGCGGCCGGAACCTGGCCCCACCAACTGACACAACCCCGACGCGCCTACCGGGCCCGCCAGCCTACCGGCCGGCCCGGTAGGCGCCCCTCAGCAGATCCCGATCCCCAGGAGCTACCATGAACGTTTCCCGCAAGCTCGTGCTTCACTTCCCCAAACAGATGGTGGACCACCCCATCATCTGCTATCTGGTGCGCGACTACAACTTGATCTTCAACGTCCTCCGGGCACAGGTCAACCCGCAGCAGGAAGGTCTGCTCATCATAGAGCTGACCGGCAGCGAGGAGGACTACGAGCGTGGGGTGGACTACCTGAAGGGGCTTGGGGTCACGCTGCAGTTCCTCTCGCAGGACATCCGACACCTCGACGACCGGTGCACCGATTGCGGTGCCTGCACGGGCGTCTGCCCGACGGGGGCCCTGTCCCTCGACCGCCCCTCCATGAGGCTCATCTTCGACGACGGCAAATGCGTCGCCTGCGAAGCCTGCCTGCGCGCCTGCCCGACCAGGGCGATGGTGGCGGAGTACTGACCGTCTTTCATTTCGGATTTCGGACTTGCGATTTGAGCCCAGCGCGTCACTGCCAAAGTGGAAGCTGGGCACCAACCGGTCCTTCAATCCGTTGCCGTCCTGAATCCGCTGGGAACCGGTGCCCGAGGAAGTGTCCCAACGGATTCAGGACGGCAACGGATTGGGGCGTTTTTCGCGGTGAGTTGACGGCAAGGTGACTGCATGCCACGCGCGTACGTTGAACGCACTTACCGCCAGCGGGCCGACTCGGGGCTTGCCCCGTTCTCGGTGGTGGTCGAGCAGACGGACCTGCTGGTCTCCGCCGAGACGAATCTCGAAGCGGAGACGCGCGCGTCGGTCCAGCGTCATCGCCGCGCCCTTGAGCGGTGCATTGGGGAGCACCCGGAGTTCGCCACCTCGCTGACGCCGCTGTCGCTGTCGCGCTCGGAGCCGCTGCTGGCCGAGATGCTGCGAGCGAGCGCTGTCTGCAATGTGGGACCGATGGCCGCGGTCGCCGGCGCAATTGCCGAGTTCGTCGGTCGCGACCTGCTGCGCTTCAGCCCGCAGGTCCTCGTGGAGAACGGTGGCGACCTCTTTGTGGCGACGCACGAGGAGCGAGTGCTGTCGATTTTCGCCGGCGAGTCGCCCTTGAGCGAGCGCCTCGGGCTGAAGATCCCCGCGGCGGCACAACCCCTTGGCGTGTGTACCTCCTCCGGGACCGTCGGTCCGTCCCTCAGCTTCGGCCGGGCAGATGCTGCTACAGTCGTCGCCCGCTCGGCAGCCTTCGCCGACGCCGCCGCCACTGCGCTGGCGAACCGCATCCACGAAGCTGCGGACATCGAGCCGGCCTTGGAGATGGCGCAGCAGCTTGAGGGCCTCGCCGGCGTCGTTCTCATCAAAGGCGACCGGCTGGGCGCGTGGGGAGCAGTCGAGTTGGTGCGGCTGTAGGCCGTTCAGAACACGGCAGTCAAGCACGTCACGATCATCGCCGCAGAGAGGGCGAGCTTCAGTGCCACGCCCATGGCCCGCCCAAGGATGGCGCCCCACGCCGCCTTCACGGCTTCGCCTTGCGAGCGCCTTTGGGCGGACTCGGCAGCCCAGACGCCGGCGAAGCAGCCGACGAACGCTCCAAGCACAGGCCCGATCAGTGCGCCGACAAGCCCGCCCACCGGGCCGCCCGCGAGACCGATCAGCCCGAGCACCGGCGTCAGCAGCCCGCCCAACAACACCGCGCCCGCGATCCCGCCAATGAAGGCCGCCCACTGACCGCCTTTGGAGGTGCCGTGCTTCTTGGCGCCTGCCACGGTGAGGACGTTGTCGGCGACCTCCGAGACGACGGCCATGAGGACAAGCACGCCGACCATCCACGGCGCGATCTTCTCCCAACCGGTCGCCCAACTGAAGACCAGTGCGTCAAGGGCAATGACTACAGTGCCGGGCAGCCCGAGCGGCACCATCAGCAGCCCGATCACCAGGAACAGCACGAAGAGCGCGATGCCCAGGACTTCCACTCAGGGTCTCCTTGCGCCGCCGACGGCAAGAGCAACAGCCGCTATCGCACGCCAGACGCTTTGGTGTTGCTGGGTCCTGCAGCCAGGCTGGCCAACAGCGCTCCCCAGAAGTTGCCGAAGACAATCCAGAACACGAACACGCGCCCGCCGGCAACCGGCAGGGAGAACACCAGCGGCAAGCTGAAGTTCGTCACCGCCGCATAGCTGATGAGCCCGCCCGCGATGCCCGCAATCGCCATCGCGCCGGGCGACGCCTTGTCCTTCTGGCCGAAGAGCGCACCCACAATCCCTCCGATGACCAGACCACCGACCACCGCCAGAATCACGTTGTGGACCATGTACGCTACCTCCTCCTGTGGAAATTCGGCTCACCCAGCCGCGCCCCGATTATACGAGGCTCTGTCGCCGACTGTCAACACCAGGAGGACTGACTGCCACCGGGGCGAAAGACAGGCGGACGCACACACAGCCGGGGCACCGGAGGACACCTTGGACGAAACACGTTTGGCGGAGCTGCTGTCAGCCATCCAGCAACTCACCGTTGTCATCACCGGCGATTTCTGCCTGGACCGCTACGGCCGCGGCGGCATCCAGGGGGTCTCCCGCGAAACGGGACAGGAAGTTCCTCGGCTGGAGAGCCACTTCTTCAGCCCCGGCGCCGCCGGCACGATTGCCTGGAACCTGGCGGATCTGGGCGCAGAGGTTCTGGCGATTCCGGTCCTCGGCGCAGACCGCTACGGGGAGGTCATCACGCGGGAAATGGTGCTTCGTGGGATCGATGCCTCGAATGCCGTGGTCGAAGAAGGCCGCCACACGCCGTCGTACGAGAAGCTGAAAATCCGGCATCAGGACGGGCAGGTGCGGGAGCTGCGGATCGATGTCGCCAACGCGGGACCGGTGGGCGAGGCGGCCGGGCAGGCGCTGGCGGGACGGGTGCGGAGCGTAGTCAGCGGCCACCAAGCGCAGGTGCTGGTCGTCGCCGACTACGATGAAGAGGGCACAGGTGTTGTGACGGCCGATATCCGGGAGGCGCTCTGCACCGTGGCAGCGTCGCCGGAGCTCGTCTCGGTCGCCACGTCCCGCGCCAACACCGGGGGCTTCCGGAACTTCGCGTTGGTGCCCAATGAATACGAGTTGACTACTGCCAGCGGCGTTGCCCAGCCGGAGGTCTTCGACGACGTATCCGATGCAACCGTGGAGGCTGCCGCGGCCGCACTGCTCCCCCGAATCGGCAAGCCGTTCTTCGTCACCCGCGGCACCCGAGGGATCACGGTGTTCGAACTCGACGGCCGAATCAGCCATGTCCCGACCCGCAAGGCGGAAGGCGAAATCGACATCACCGGCGCCGGTGATTCGGCGCTTTCCGCCATCAGCCTGACCTTGGCGGCCGGCGGCACGTCCGTGGAGGCGGCGCTGATGGGCAACCTGGCCGCCAATATCACGGTCCGGAAGATCGGCACCACGGGAACCGCTACACCGGAGGAACTGCAGCAGGTGTACCGAGACGTCTTCGCGGACCTCGCGGCACCCGAAGCTGGCTAATACTACAACCGTACTTAGCTCGGGGCAGGTCTCCGACCGCCCCGAAACGCTTGACCGGAAGGTCTCAAAGGGCTGCGAATCCACGGGATT
>PEVN01000357.1 GCA_002779825.1 Armatimonadetes bacterium CG06_land_8_20_14_3_00_66_21
CGTAGGACAGAGGGTATTCTCCCAGACGGAGCCGAAGTCGCACCGGGACTTCGGTGTGTTCTTAACCTTCGCGGGTATAACGCCCAAAGGCAGTGGGGGGAGCGACTCGGGTTGACGCCCCTGGCAGGCGTTTCTAGTAGAATACCTGGCGGCAGCGTCGCGCGTTGGGCTTGCCCGGTCAAGGAACCAGTACGGCACCGGGCAGTCCTCTCCCACGTTGTCAAGATCGCGTCAGAGGAATGAAGATGCACCGTCGCCGCGCGCAGGTGGTTCTCCTTGGTCTACTCGCAATTGTCGCGTGCGTTCCCGCTTCCGCGGAGACGCCGGGGCTTCGCAAGCAGTATCTACTTGACAATGTGCTCCGCCGCGCTGTCCGCGACGGCCGCGTGGACTACGCTGCCCTGAAGGCGGACGCCGAGCTTGGCGAGTACCTGACCGCGATGGCCGGCGTGTCGCTGGAGGAGCTGCGCTCCGAACGGTCGCGCAAGGCGTTCTGGATCAACGTGTACAACGCTTGCGTGCTGAAGTCCATCGCCGACAGCTACCCAGTCGCGGAAGTGAAGAACGTGCCCGGCATGTTTGGCGAGCAGCGCTGGACCATCGCCGGTCAAGCCTACTCACTCGACCAGATGCTGAACGACGTGTTGCGAGCATTTGGCGATCCACTGGTCCACCTCGCGCTCTGCAATGGCGCCCGCGGCGCGCCCAAACTGCGCTCCCGCAGCTACACCGCGTATGACGTGGACCGCCAACTCGACGACGCTGCCCGCGAGTACTTGCAGGACGAGACGCACGTGAAACTGAACAAGATCACCCAACGCCTGACGGTGCCGCTGCTGTTCCGCCTGTACCCGCAGGACTTCGAGCCGAAGGGCGTCGCGGCGTTCGTCAGCCGGTACTTCCCCGAGAAGCGGGAGCAGGTGTTTGTGGCAAACCGACGACTGACTCTCGAGTACGCGTACTTCGACTGGCGGGTGAATGCCTTGGAGAAGAAGCCGGAGCCGCCGGCGGGGCAGAAACCCGCAAACGCCGCCAAGCCCAAGCCGGGCGAGCAGCCGCCGAAGGGGAAAGTCTGGAGTTCGCGCGACGGCGTGTGGAAGGACAAGTAGTCTCCCTGGATCACGCGCTACCGGCGCCGGCTACCCGACTTCCAGCAAGCACTTCCCGACGGCTTCGGGGCGGTCGGCCATCAGGTCGAACCCCTGCTTCGCCTCTTCGAGCGGGAACCGATGCGTGACGAGGGGGCGCAGGTCCACTCGCCCCGACTCCACCAGTTCGAGCACCCTCGGGAACGCGTCGCGGCTGTTGCGCGAGCCGACGAGATCGACTTCCTTCTGAAGCAGGAGCTGCGGGCGGTTGAACGTGACGGGCGCCTTGGACCAGCCGACGACCGCGACCCGTCCCCCGAACGCCACCACGTCCAAGGTCGCCTCAATCGTGGCAGGTGACCCGATTGCCTCAAGCACCACGTCGGCGCCGTCGCCCCGGGTCCAGTCAGCCACGGCGGCCGCCACTTCTGTTTCGTCCGCATTCACGGTGACCTCTGCGCCGAATGCCTTCGCCCGCTGCAGTCGCTGGGGCACTTTGTCGATGAGGAGCACGTGCTCCGTACGGGTCCTGGCAATCGCCAGCGCACAGAGGCCAATGGCACCAGCTCCGAAGATCGCTACGCGGTGCCCCTCGCTGACCCCACCCCGGTCACAGGCCTGCATCCCGATGGTCAGCGGCTCACACAGGGCCAGTTGCTCCTCGGTGAGCGGCGAGCAGGGCTTGTGCAGCCGGTCGATCCTGTGCGCGAACTGCTCGCACAGGGCGCCGTCGACGTGCACGCCGATCACCTGGAGCGTCATGCAGCAGTTGTACCTGCCCTTGCGGCAGGAAGCGCACTCCCCGCAGGACAGCAACGGCTCGACACAGACCAGGTCGCCGACTGCCAGCCCTTGGGCGTTGGCGTCGATCTCCACGATCTCGCCGCACAGCTCGTGCCCGGGGATCCGGGGATACGTCACCAGGGGGCTGGTGCCGAGGTACGCCGCCACGTCGGAGCCGCAGAGACCAACGACTCTGACGGCGAGCAACGCTTCTCCCTCGCGCCGTTGCGGGGCGGAACGGTTCACAGTCTGCAGTTCATGCGGGCGGGTCAGGCTTACTGCTTTCACACAAGGGTCCTTCCGCCGTCGGCTGAGGCGATCCCGTCTCTCTCTGGGGCACCCGATTTCGCTGGCGGACCCTCGGTCCCTGCCTACGAGGCGCGACAGGTTGTCTGTCGGGGCTGGAAAGATCGCCTGATTTGGGCGACAATATGCCCGCTGGCCTTCAGCGGGCTGTTGATTCTCACGTGCCGAAGGAGTATGTTCGTGGCGGAAAGCGGGAGTCCCATTCTTGTTGGTCTCTCCAATCCGGATAGCGTAAGGCCCTTGGTTGGGATCGGTGCGGCAGTCGCGCTGCATCGCGAGGCGCCACTCTACCTTGGCACCGTGCTCCCCAAGCCAAAGCAAGGGGAGCCGACGGCGGCCGTCGAGACACCGGAGGGCCGCCGCGCAGAGGTGTTGATCCACCGGGGAGTCCAGTTTGCCAAGGACCTGGGCGTCGAGAATGTCACCGGCGGGACCGAACGGGCCCGAAGAGCTGCGCGCGGGATTGTGCGCGTCGTCAACAAATACCGCCCGGCGCTGCTGGTGCTGGGGTACTCGGACACGGGTGACCCCTTCGCCAAGTCCGGGCGGCACTTTGATCGACTGATGGACGAGGTCGACAAGGAAGTGCGTTGTGCGTTGGCCATCGTCAGCCTGCGCGGCGACTTCCCTTTCAAGCGGCTGCTGGTGCCCGTCGCGGGACCGGTCAACGTCGAGCTGATCGCGGACATCGTCCCCGCGCTGAAGCGGGCAGGCGAGGCGTTTGTCACCTTCATGCACATGGCGCCCCCCGAGGCGGATCAGGCCGCAGCGCGCGAACTGCTGCGCGCCCTTCTGGCGGAGCACAACCTGGCGGAGGCGGGAGAGTTGGTCGTTCGCGCCACGGAGAATGTCCAGCGCGCCCTCGTGCGAGAGAGCGCCAAGTACGACCTGACGGTGGTGGGCGCGCCCAGGCAGCACCTTTTTGCCCGCATCTTCGGCGACGTCGCAGAGCGAGTCGCGCGGGAGTCAGACAAGAGCGTGATGATCATCCGCGGGCAGGGGTAGGGCACTGTCCCGGAGCCGCTCCAACGCCCGCTGAAGGGCGCGCCACTCAGTGCCCGAGTCCTCTCAGCTACCCCGGTGCATTCTATGGATTTCCCCAAGACCCACTTGAAGTACCTTCGTTCGCGCGGCGAGAAGGAGTCTCGGCAGGGCTGGCTGGTTCTCGACATCAAGGCGCTGGACCTGGAAGGCGTCACCAAGATCTACCTGAACATGGACGACGTCGAAGCGGTGCAAGAGCGCAAGGCCGCCAGCGAAGTCGAGGCCGAACGCCTCAAGAAGCTGTTGGGCGGCTGAGTGGCGCCGTGACCGTCGACAAGGAGCCGCACGGCATTGCGGCCATGTTCTCCGAGATCGCCCCCCGATACGATCTCCTGAACCACCTTCTGAGCTGTGGGCTGGACCGGTACTGGCGACGGACGGCCGTCGCGGAAGTCGCCGCCACGAAGCCGCGACGGGTCCTGGATGTTTGCGCCGGAACCGGCGATCTCTCGGTGTCGTTGCGCGCAGTGGGCTGTGGCGGCTCGATTGTGCTGGCCGATTTTGCGCTCCCCATGTTGCGGCGAGCGGTCCCCAAGTTTGCAGCCGACTCGGGGGTGACCCCCGTGGCCGCCGACGGGTTGACGCTGCCCTTTGCGGACGGGGCGTTCGACGCCGTGATGGTCGCCTTCGGCGTGCGCAATTTCGTGGCCCTGGAGACCGGGCTGCGAGAGGTTGTCCGGGTGCTCCGAGCCGGCGGGACGCTCACTGTGCTGGAGTTCTGCGGCTGGCGTGACTCGAGCCTGCCGGGCCCGCTGGGATTCGCCATCCAGACACTCGTCCCGGCGGTTGGCCGGCTTGTGTCAGGACATGCGTCAGCCTATGGATACCTGCAGGAATCAATCGCGGGGTTCGCCACAAAGCGCGAACTGCAGGCGGTGTTCCACCGTGTCGGGCTGGGCTCGGTTCGCGCCCGCGAGTTGAGCTTCGCCATCTGCACGCTCCTCACCGGCCGAAAGGAAGGCTGCTCTTGAAGACCGTCCTCGCGCTCACCGGCGCAAGCGGGACAATCTATGGCATTCGCCTGCTTCGGGCGCTGGCAGACCGACAGGTCCATGTTGATCTCATCGTCAGCGCGCGGGCGGTGGAGGTGATCCGGCACGAGCAGGGCCTGGAGCTGTCGCTTGACCGGTTCGACGTCGAGCGCTTGCTCGGGCAAGCAGCGGAGACGGTGACGTTCCACCATCCTGCGGACCTGTTCGCGCCGCCGGCCAGCGGCTCGGCGCACTACGACGGAATGGCCATCGTCCCCTGCAGCATGGGCACCCTCGGCCGCGTCGCCGCCGGGGTGGCGGATGATCTCATCACCCGAAGCGCCGACGTCTTCCTGAAGGAGCGGCGGAAGCTGATCCTTGCCCCGCGGGAGACGCCCTTGTCTGCCATTCACCTTGACAACCTCACGCGGCTTTCCGCAGCGGGAGCGACGATTCTGCCCTGCATGCCCTCGTTCTACACGCACCCGCAGACAGTGGAAGACCTTGTCGATACGGTCGTCGGCCGGATCCTCGATCACTTGGGCGTCGAGCATCAGCTCCTGCCGCGCTGGGGTGAGGCGAGCTGAGCGCCCGCAGCAGAATCCGGGACTACATGGAACTGGTCAAGTTCCAGCACACGGTGTTCGCGCTGCCGTTTGCGCTGACCGCCGCCCTGGTGGCGGCCAACGGGTTGCCGGCGTGGCGGACGCTGCTGTGGATCCTCTTGGCGCTGGTCGGCGCCCGGACTGCGGCCATGGGGTTCAACCGGATTGTCGATCTGAAGTTCGACCGACTCAACCCGCGCACGGCCAACCGCGAGTTGCCGACGGGGAAGATTCCCGTCCCCGCCGCTGCCGCCCTCGTGGTCGTCGCTGCCGCCGTGTTCGTGCTGGCAGCGCACGAGCTGAACCGGCTGGCATTCTATCTGTCGTTCCCGACGCTGGCGGTGCTGCTGGGCTACTCCTACACGAAACGGTTCACCAGTTGGTCGCACATGGTGCTGGGCTTGTGCCTGGGTTTGGCGCCCATGGGGGCCTGGGTGGCGATTCGTCAGGAGATCGCGCTGACTCCGCTTGCGCTTACGTTGGCGGTGCTGCTGTGGGTGGCCGGGTTCGACATTCTGTACTCTTGCATGGACGTCGAGTTCGACAAGCAGAGCGGTCTCCACTCGATGGTGACGCGGCTGGGTGTGCCGGGGGCGCTGCGTCTGGCTGCTGCGCTGCACGCGGGGTTCCTGCTGCTGTTGGCGGGTTTTGGGGTGTTGGCGCACCTGGGCGTGCCGTTCTATGTGACCACCGGTCTCATCGGCGGGCTGCTGCTGTACGAACATGCCCTCGTCAAACCTACGGATCTGTCCAGAGTGAACCTGGCCTTCTTCACGGTGAACGGCGTCGTGAGTGTCCTGATCTTGGTCGGAGTAGGGATTGAGGTGATGGCGCTGTAATGGCAAGCAAACTGAGAATCGGGTGCGTCCCCTATCTGAACGTCCTCCCGTTGATCCGCGGCCTTGAGACCCGGGCCGACGTCGAGCTGGTCCACCGCGTCCCCAGCGAACTTTCGCGCTTGCTGGCCGCCGAGGAGATCGACGTGGGCATCGTGCCCATCGTGGAGTACCTGCGCGGGGTGGGGGAGGCGATCCTACCCGGGATGTCGATCTCCTCCCGCGGTCCCGTCCGCAGCGTGCTGGTGTTCCTCGGCTGCCCGGCGGCCGAGGTCGAGACCTTGGCCGCCGACACCAGCTCGCGGTCGTCGGCGGCGCTGGCGCAGGTGATCTTCCGGAAACGATACGGGATCGACCCAGTGCAAGTGCCGTGCCCGCCGGACCTCGATGCCATGCTCAGCCGGGCACACGCGGCCCT
>PEVN01000366.1 GCA_002779825.1 Armatimonadetes bacterium CG06_land_8_20_14_3_00_66_21
TGGGACAGCAGGTCGCGCTGCGCCCGCAGGGCGCCGTAGTTTGAGCCGGTCGCACCGATGC
Organism: Armatimonadetes bacterium CG06_land_8_20_14_3_00_66_21; assembly: GCA_002779825.1. GTDB lineage: Bacteria > Armatimonadota > Abditibacteriia > CG2-30-66-41 > CG2-30-66-41 > CG2-30-66-41. Next base: position 62 of record PEVN01000366.1, read on the forward strand.
CGGCGTTGACGAACTCGACTTTAGTGTTGGGGAACGTCTGCCGCCACCATGCCGCGATCGACTCGCCATAGCGGTTCTCTGGCTTGCTTGCTGCCGCGCCCTGGGTGATGGAGCCGCCGATGACGCTCACCAGGACTTGCTCGCCGCGCCGCGCCTTCGCCAACGCGTGCTGCAGGCGAGCGGTGTCGCCCGCAGTGACAAGGGAGCGGGCGAAGATCGCTGCCTCGTCAAGCTCCTCGGCGCGGCACTGCGACGGCCGTGCCAGCAGGACAGCGCCCACTACGAGGGCGAGGACCGTGGACCATTCGGTTGGGTGGATCATAGCTGTGACTTCCTCTCGGTGCTTGTGTCGTGTGTCACCTGTCATGTGTCATGTGTGAGGTCGAGCGTGGGAGCGGGCGGGATCTCGACGGGCATGCCGGTCTCGATGGACTCCTCGGCGGCGGCGCCGACGCAGGTGGCGTCGCGAGCCGCAATCACCTGGGACACGTCCATCCTTTGCGGGTCGCGGACTCAGTCCAGAAATGCTTGCTGGAGGCGCGGGTCGCCGCCGCCATGGCCGCCGCCAGCCGACTTCGGGTGCCATTCGTCGACGCGGTCCGTGTGCCGGTACTGGTTGCGGATGGTGAAGTTGCACTCGTTGTTGTACAGCGCGTTCCTCTTCCCTTTGTCGCCGACCAACTCGAAGTCGCGGGTGTACTCAGGCGTGAAATGGCACTCGGTGTAGACGCCGTGGTTCCCGTTGGCGTAGGTAATGAGCACCTGCGAGTTGTCGTTGACGTCGACCTCCGCGGAGAATACGCAGCCGTCCGGCTTCTCGATGGTCTCGCCGTAGTCCATGAGGAACTTGTCCCACCGGACGAAGGACGGGCACGTGCTCGCCTGGTCGCAGTCGCGGCACCGTTTGTCGTTGGGCTGGTCGCCGCCGAAGTAGGCGAGACTGCCGGTGGCGTAGACCTTCGTCGGGGTGCCGCCCAGGAACCAGTTCAGGAGGGCGATGGTGTGGACGCCCTTCTGCATCAGGAGGGAGACGGCGTACGCCTTGGTGCGCTGCCGGTCGTGATAGAAGTAGTCGCCGCCGCCGGACACGTTGTCGATGGCAGTGCCCAGCGTGAGGTCACCCAGCAGCCCCTCATTGAGGAGCTCCCCCATCCGGACGAAGAGCGCGCAGTAGCGCAGCTCCAGACCCACCTGGAGCACAGTGCCCGCCGCTTGCCACGCGCGGAGGATGTCGTCGGTGTCGGCGACGGACTGCGCCATCGGTTTCTCGAGAAGCACATGCTTGCCGCAGCCAAACGCCTGCACGGCGTTGTCCCGGTGGGCGTGGTCGGGCGAGGCGATGACCACCGCCTCCATGTCGTCTCGCGACAGGAACTTGCCCAGGTCCTCGTAGTAGTCGATCCGGTCGCCGTACGCCGGCTTGACCCGAGCCAAGACCGCGGCATCGGGATCCGCCACCGCGACGAGTTCCGCGTCCGGATGCTGGTCGTAACAGCGGGCGAAGTAGTGGCCGCGGCCGCCGAGTCCAAGGATGCCGAGTCTGACTTTGCGCATTGGGGTCCTGTGAAGCCTACGGCGCGAGGGCAGCTTGCGCGAGCGCCTCTTCTCCCGTCGCTGCGTTGCGGATCAGCACCGTGGGGTGTGCGGAGGCGGGAGGGACGGGAAGCCGCTGTTGGAGCAGCAAGCCAACGTGCTCCTCCATTCCCCACTTAGCTCCGTAGAGGCAGTCCTCCACCGAGTGCCCGACGCCCGTGAACCCCTGGAGGTCGGAGGAGTAGCACGTGAAGAAGGTGGGATCGTCTGTGGCCTCAACGACCAGCGAGTACTTCAGGTCCATCATCGTTTCGTCCCCTCACGGCGCAGGCCAGCGGCCTTGAGTATCGCATTGCACGCACCAACGGGGATTTCCCTCGAACCATGGTTGTCGAGACGGATCAGTTTGTCCACGCCGGGCTTGGCGTAGTACCGGACCGACCCTTTCTCCTTCAGGAGGCGAAACCCCTCCCGCTCAAGCAGCCGAACCAGTTCGGTGAACTTCATGGCGATCCGCACCGGTTTGCTGGGACGCAGAGGCTACCCCAACAACGCCTCCGCCTGCTCCGCCAGCCCCCTTGCCATTGCCGCCAACTGCTGCTCGCCCAGCTCGACGGTCGAGACCTCGGCGAGGTCGGGCGACCATGCCCACTCGGTGCGCGCCATGTGTGTGCGGACGTGTCCGTGGAGTTCCTCCGACAGACCGACGGAGTAGGTTGCCGGGTTTAGCCCTTCGTAGCGCGGCAATGTTGTGGCGTTGGGGTCGAACCGGGAGAGGTCCACCGATCCCGGTCTGGCGGCCAGGCACTGGACTGTCTCGCTCGCCCCTGCATGTCCGCCGTGCGCCCGCAGTTCTTCCGGGATCAGCTCCATGCCCGTAGTGACGAGGAGCTTCATGCCATACCGTTCGCCATACGCCTCGGCCGGCTCGCGGAACGACTCGTCCTGCGCTTTCCCCGCGTGCCCGAGCAACAGAACCACTGCGCGGAAGCCGACCTTGCGCAGCTCGCGGAGCAGTTCGTCGACGAGCGCCTTGACCAGTCGCCCGGAGAAGAAGAGCGAGCCGCGGTATGCCGAGAACCCCGGGGCCGTCGTGTAGAGAGGCGGCAGCACCACGCCGCCACTGATTTCGGCCGCGCCGTGGCAGATCGCCAGTGCGCGAATCGAGTCGCACCCCAGCGGCAGGTGCTGGCCGTGCCATTCCAGCGAGCCAGCGGGCACGTAGGCCAGCGGCGTTGCCTGCACCGCGGCGTCCAGCTCGGCCGGGGTGAGGTTCTCCCAGAGCAGTTTGGGGTTCAGAGCCATGACGGTTCTCCTTCGCGTATGTCGATCTCGGGGCGGGGCCTGCGTGTCCGCCCGGGGCAGACACATAGGTCTGCCCCTACTCCACGGAACTGAACGTCGGGAACGCGGGATTCCTTCGCGATTGCCCAGGCAGTGTACTCGCTCCCGCCCCTCGACTGCGCGGGCGTGAGGTGACGGCGGGGCCAAAGCAAGACACAATACCAGCGTAGCGAGTTTGCGGGCGGTTCGCGAGAAGGGGGACCACCGAGATGACCTTCCGATCCGTATCCCTGCGCCTGCTCGTGGCGCTGATGATCGCCGCGAGCCTGCTGCTGACTCTGTCTGCGCTCCTCGGCCGGCACCAGTGGCCGGGTGCCGGAATGTCGTTCGGCGGCGCTGCGACCGCCGCTCCCGAGCAGGAACAGGAGTCGGGCCAAGAGCCGGAGGATTCCGCCATGACAGCCAAGCCCGATGCGACGAACTACCGAAAACTGACGCCGGAAGAGGAGTACATCCTCGTCCGCAAAGGCACGGAGCCGCCCTTCAGTGGCGAGTACGACGACCACTTCGCCACCGGCGTCTACACCTGCCGCCGCTGCGGCGCCATGCTATACCGGTCGAAGGATAAGTTCCGGTCGCACTGCGGCTGGCCGGCCTTTGACGACGAGATCCCCGGCGCTGTCAGGCGGCACCAAGACGCCGACGGCCGCCGCACCGAGATCCTGTGTGCGCACTGCGGAGGGCATTTGGGACATGTCTTCGAGGGCGAGCGCTTGACGGCAAAGAACACCCGGCACTGCGTGAACTCGCTCTCGCTGTTGTTCGTCCCCGCGGAGAAGGTGAAGTACGGCCGGGCGATCTTCACGGCCGGTTGTTTCTGGGGTGTCGCGTACTGGATGCAGCGCCAACCGGGCGTGGTCGAGACGACCGCCGGCTACACGGGAGGCACCACGGAACGACCCACCCACGAAGAGGTTGCCGGCCACAGAAGCGGTCACGTCGAGGCGGTCGAGGTCCGATTCGATCCGGTTCGCACTTCCTTCGAGGACCTGGCCAAGCTGTTCTTCGAGACCCATGACCCTACCGGCCCGGCGGCACAGGCGCCAAGCCCCAGGACGCCAAGCCGGTCGGCGATCTTCGTCGTCGACGAGGGACAGAAGAGGACTGCCGAGAAGCTCATTGCCGAACTGAAAGCCCGGGGACTGAATGTCGTGACCACGGTCGCTCCGGCAGGGCGGGTCTGGCCGGCGGAAGAGGTTCACCAGGACTACTACGCAAAGAGCGGCGGTCAGCCTCCTTGCCGTGTGCGGAAGCGGCTGTGGGCGCCCGCACACGCAGAGACAGGCGACCCAAAGTAGCAGTGGTCGCGACGCGCTTGACGGGGGGAGCGTTGGTGTGGTATCGTCGCTTCCGTCGCGGCTGTGCGCTATACCTGCGAAGGTTGGGAACACCCCGAAGTCCCGGTGCGACTTCGGCTCCGTCTGGGAGAATACCCTCTGTTCTACGTCTGCTGCACGCCTGCCGGGGAAGTTCCGCGAACTTCCACTTCGATGTGTTCTTAACCTTCGCGGGTATACAGCGTCAGACCGGAGCGTTCGGCCGCGTAGTGCCCCCATGTCAGAAAGACTGCAAAAGGCATTCCCGTCGTTGATTGGCTTCCTGGCGTTCTTCAGCGCGTTCTACCTGTATGTCTGGTTGCGCTACGACCTCCGACAGCTCTACGACGTCCACGCCCTCTTCCCCGCGTTCCTGAAGGGGAGGGCGTTCTTCGAGCCGTTCGCGCTCTATCCCGGCGGGCCTGCCGAGTATGCGGCGGCCTTCCTGGCGCAGTCCTGCTACCGGCCTTGGGCGAGCGCTCTTGTCCTCACGGGGATGGCGGCGGCACTGACGCTGCTCACCAGGGCGTTTTGGCGGGCAGCGGGGGGCGGGCGCGACTCCACCGTGCCGTATGTTTCGGCCGTCCTCGTGCTGATGGCGCACGGCCGGTTCGCATGCTACTTCGCCGAACTCACTTCGCTGCTGGTCGCAGGGGGGGGTGCCGCCGCGTATGCCTCGCTGCGGCGAGTGCGGCCGGAGCTTCGCCTTGCGGTCTTCGTGCTATCCGCGCCGTTGGTGCACTACGTTGCCGGCGGGGCGGATCTGCTTTACGCGCTCCTTTGTGGGATGCTGGAAATCCTCGTTTCGGGACAACGCCTGCTCGGCCTGTTCTGTCTGCTGTGGGCGGAGGTCGTTCCGTATGTGGCGGCTACGTACGTGTTCGGCGTAGAGCGGCTCGACTCGTATGCCCGGCTGCTGCCGTATCAGCGGGACACGGACCAGGCGCTCCACCCGTGGCTGCTGGCGCTCTACCTATACTTCCCCCTGGCGGTCCTGATCGCCTGTTGGCGCACCTCTCGACAGCTCTCGGTGCTGCCGGCCGAGGGCGCCGACGCGGGCGGCAAGTCCGGCAAGCCCCGACCCGATTCGCGACTCAGACATCGTCTTCGCTCTGGCGCGCAACACCCGCTGCTCCAACGGTTGTTCTGCGCGGCCCTTGCCGCGGCGGCGGTGTGGGGCGCCTTCGACCGGACCGCGGCGACGCGCTACCGGATCGACTGGGAAGCCCACCGCCACCAGTGGGCCGCAGTGCTGGCCGACGTCGCCCCGCTGCCGGCCAAAGCCTACACGTTCTCGATCGCGCACAACCTGAACCGCGCCCTGTACGAGACCGGTCAGCTCCCCAGTCGCATGTTCGCGTACCCGCAGGACCTCGACACGCTGCTCATCGGCCTGGAACCCCGGATCGGCACGACTCACGTTGTGCGAATGGGCGCGTACTTCCAGGCGGGCGACCTGGACCTGCAGATGGGTCTGGTCAACGAGGCCGATCATTGGGCGCACGAAGCGTTGGGTCGGTATGGACCGCGCCCAGTTATCCTGATGCGGCTCGCGAGGGTCTCCCTGGCCAGGGGGCAGTCAGCAGCGGCGCGAGTGTTCCTGCGCGCGCTGACCAAGGACCTGTTCTGGGGCCGCCGAGCCGCCCGCCTGTTGCAGCGACTGGAGCAAGACCCGCTGCTCTCGCGGGACAGCGGGTTGCGGCGGATCCGCGCCCTCATGTTAGGCCGCGAAGCAGGCGACCTGTGGGTGTCGCTCGAGAAGCGTTGCCGGGACTTGCTGGCGCGCAACCCGCACAACCGGATGGCCTTTGAGTACCTCATGGCCTACTACCTCTCCCAGCGTGACCTCAAGCACTTCGCAGCCAATCTGAGCCGCCTGAAGGACATCCGCTACGCCGGCATCCCGCGTCACTACGAGGAGGCCGTGCTGATCTACGAGGCGGGGAGCGGCGACAGAGCCGACCTCGGCGGCAGGGAGGTCAGCGCCCGGACCACCGCAAGCTTCGAGGGCTTCGTGGGGACGTACAACCAGTTCATTCGCCTCGGTCCGGCAAGCGCCCAGCAAGCGCTGCGCGAGACGCACGGCGACACGTACTTCTTCTACTACTACTTGGGCGGGTTGGGGGCGATCAAGTGAATAGACGTCTCCCCTGCCTGTTGCTGTGCGCCCTTGTTGTGCCGCTGTCCTGCGGCCGTCGCCAAGAGGCGGTGACTTTGCCGCCGCAGCCGACGGTCCGTCGGCCACCGCACTTGCGGCCCGACTATGCAAACACGGTAATCCCGCCGAACTTCGCCCCCCTGAACCTTGTGGTGCAGGAGCCCGGGACGGAGTTCGCGGTGACCGCGCGCGGAGCGCGCGGCGTGCCGCTCCGGGTCGTGTCGTCGACCCAGAGCATCGTCTTCCCCCCCGCCCGCTGGCAGACGCTGCTGGCCGCCAACCGAGGCGGCCAGCTCTCGCTGGAGGTGTGCGCCCGGAACGCCAAGGGCGTGTGGCGGCGGTTCCAGCCGGTCACCAACACCATCGCCGCAGAGGAGGTGGACCCGTACCTGGTGTGCCGGGTGATCCCGACGGTGCACAACCTCTGGTTCGGGATCGAGATTCGCCAGCGCGACCTGCGTAACTTCGACCAGTCGCCCGTCCTCCGCAATCAGTCGCTCGCCGGCGGCTGCATCAATTGCCACACGTTCCACAACAACCACGCCGACCTGATGACGCTGGGCGTCCGAAGCTCAGCCTACGGCAGCTCCGTCCTGCTGGCTCAGGGCGGCGCGGTGACGAAGATCGACACGAAGTTCGGCTACACCGCCTGGCACCCCAGCGGCCGGGCGGTGGCCTACTCGCTCAACAAGGTCCACCAGTTCTTCCACGCCGGCGGCGTGGAGGTCCGCGATGTGGTCGACAACGAGTCGGCGCTGGCCTACTACGTTGTCGACAAGAAAGTCACGCGGACCAGTCCCAAGTTCTCGAACCCGGACAGACTGGAGACCTACCCCACGTGGTCGCCCGACGGCAAGTACCTCTACTTCTGCAGCGCCCCGGTGCTGTGGGAGAACCGGAAGAAGATGCCACCCGATCACTACGAAGACTTGCAGTACGACCTCCTGCGGATTCGCTACGATGTCGACAGCGATGAGTGGGGGGAGTTGGAGACAGTGCTCACCGCGAAGGAGACTGGCCGCAGCCTGCTGCTGCCGCGGATTTCACCCGATGGCCGATTCCTGCTCTTCTGCGGCTGCGACTACGGGTGCTTCCCGATCTTCCAGCCGAGCAGTGACCTGTACCTGCTGGACCTGAAGACGACGAAGTACCGACGGCTGGACGCCGTCAACAGCGACCGATCGGAGTCCTGGCACTGCTGGTCCAGCAACAGCCGCTGGTTCGTCTTCAGCAGCAAGCGGCGCGACGGGCTGTTTACCCGGTCGTACTTCAGCTATGTCGACAAGAACGGGCGGGTGCACAAGCCCTTCTTGCTGCCGCAGGAAGACCCGACGTATTACGACTCGTGCCTCAACTGCTACAACGTGCCAGAACTGGTCGCGGAGCCAGTGCGCACAGCGCCGAGGCGGCTCGCCGCCGCCATTCGCGGTGCGCGCGCGCTCAAGGTCGAAGTCCCGGTGAAGTTCCCGACCGATAAGGGCTCCAAGGCAGGCGCTCCGCTGAGCGACATGCCTTGGAAGTCGGGGCGGTAGGTCCTTTCGGTTCCGCCGCAGCGCCCTTCCTTGTCACTCAGTCGGTGCTGCCGGCTCGCTCAGCTTCCTCAGATGGCTGCGGGCCTCTTTGAGTTCGGCGAGGGCGACCTTTGGCGCGTAGCGGCTGATGGCGAACTGCGCTTGAACCAGACCCGTGCGGATCGTGTCGACGATGCGCGTTTCCCGTTCGGTCTCCTTGTAGAGGAGATCCTGCAGCTCCTGGATTGCTTGGGCTGCCGCCTCGAAGTCTTTGGTGCGAAGCTGATCGGCGAGTTCCTCGATGGGCTCGGCCAGCGGTTGCGCCACCTCGGCGTCTCGGATCTGGTCTTCCGCCAGCCGCAACGCCCGCCGAGCGCCCACAGCGTCCTTCGTCTTGATGCGGGTTCCTACCTGATCCAGCGCCTGGGAGAGAATGGAGCCGACTCGCTGGCTGTCCAGGTAGCTGAGCGCGCGGTTTGCTGCCGCCAATTCTCGTTTGGCGGGATGGGTCTTGCCTGCGCCCAGTAGTCGCTCGCACGCCGCCAAGTGGGCGGCCACAAGGGTGGCGTTTTCCTCGAGGCTCAGCACCTGCACGCCTGGCGTCGGCTCAGTCGGCTTCTCAGCACTGCTGCGCTTGCGAACGACAGCAGGCGCTTCCGCCGGCGCCGCGGGCAGCGGCTGCTCTTCGGGCTCTTCGACCGACGCGTCGCCTGCGCCCTCTTCGTCGCCCGGCTGCTCCGCCTCCGGTGACACGCCCTCTTCGGTGCCCTCCTGCTTGGCGGCAGGCTCTTCCGCGGCCTTGGGCTCCTCCGCCTTCGGGGCGGGCGGCTCTCCCTTCGGCTGGTCCTTCGCGATCACCGCCTCGGGCTCGGTGCCGCCCCCCTTCTCGATCTTGCAGCCGACCGTCCACAGACAGCTTAGCAGTGCTACGGCAATCCCTGACCAGCGTTGCATGGAAGTTCCTCCCTCAGATCGTCCAGACAGTCGTGCGCCTGCGGCTCAGCTTGCAGCGCGAACGACGGCGGCAGCATAGCCGACGACGTGCGCGTTGTCTCCGGTGATGTCGCCGGAAGTCGAGTAGGCCAGCAGCTCCGCCGACTCCGCGCCGCGTAGCTTGCAGGCAGCCAACATCACCGCGGTCGGCGCGACGCCGCACATTGAGATGTCATTGGCCTCCACCACGTCCAGCAGGCTCTCGGCGTCCATGGCGGCTACCTTGTCCAGAGCCATCTTGTCCAGCCGCTCGGCGTCACGCTTGCTGAGCTGGTGGCTCATGTCGGTGCTCGCCAGCAGCAGGTAGTGCCCTTCCGCGGTGACTTCAGCCAGCGCCTCCGCCAGCGAGCGCAATGCCTCTCGCTGGTGGGTGCCGAGACAGATCACCGCGATCTTGGGCGGCTCGAAGTACGTGTACTGGATGAACGGAAGCTGCACTTCCGCGCTGTGCTCCCGCAGGTGCGCCTGGCGATCCGCCCGCGCGTGCGCGCAGCGAGCCAGCACACCTGCGTTCAATGCCTCATCGACGGCCAGTCTGCCAAGGGGCGTTTCCCACTCGCCGTCCGGCCAGACCGACACCGGCTCGCCCCAGCCCGAGTGGTTTGGGCAGAGGACAACGACGGTATCCGGGCGCGGTTGGCGCGCGAGCTGGAAATAGACTTTGGCAGCCGGCGGCCCGGAGTACAGGTAGCCGGCGTGCGGACACATGGCGCCGAGGATCCGCCCCTCGTCGTCATCCAGCGGCGTCTCCGGCAGCTTTCCGGGCCCCAGGTCATGCAGGAAGCACTGGTCGAGCTGGTTGCGCAGCCGGTTCGAGTTGCGTTCGTAGAACTGGCCGGCAACGGCCGGGTAGCGGATTGCTCTTTCGTCGCTCATAGCCTCACGCTCGGGCCGGTAGTGGGGGTGCGGTGCGGGTCGCTTGCCGCTGCTGATGCCAACGGCACGGCAATCTCATCGTAACCGGAATTCGCCGGAGACGCACCTGATCCTTCTGCCGCGCGCCGACCCTTGCTGACCACGCCGCCTTACTTGCGGATCTCCAACCACCAACCCACGTCCGGCTCCTTGATTAGCCGGCAGTTGGGGATCCCGGCTTCCTGCGCGAGGTCAACCAACTTCTCCTTGGGGCCGTTCCAGCCTTCCGGCTTCTTCCCGTCCTTACCCCAACCCAACCGCCACTTCACCAAGTCCTCGCGGAGCTTCGGGTCGAGCAACCGGCCGAAGCCGCCGTGCCCGAGGTAGGCGACGCCGCCCGGTTTGAGCACCCGGTACACTTCCCGGAGCATCTGCACCTGGTCCGGCACGAAGGGGAGGCAGCCGCGGCTGAAGATGAAGTCGGCGAAGTTGTCCTTGAACGGCATGTCCATCGCGTCGCCCTCCACCGGAATGACCCGCCCGGTCAGCCCGGCCTCATCGGCCAGGTAGCCCAGGAGCCGCATCGCCGCCGCGTCGAGGTCGAGGGTGTAGACCCGCATCTCGGTTTTCTTCGCCAGGTCCAGCGGGAACGAACTGCAACTACTGCCGATGTCGAGGGCGACGCCGCTCTTCAGACCGTACTCAAGCACCATCTGCCGCGCCAGCGGCTCGTACATAGGCGCGAAGCGGCCGGTGGTCATGTTCTCGTAGCCGCGGACCTGGGCCTTCAGCGAGTCGATGTAGTCGTCAGCCGAGACGGCAGTCAACATGGCGGCCACAGCACAGGCGATGGCGACTGGAAGTCTCTTCATGATTGGGTCCCTTCGAGCACTTGCAGGCAGCGCTACTTCCACGTATGCTGCGCCTGC
>PEVN01000375.1 GCA_002779825.1 Armatimonadetes bacterium CG06_land_8_20_14_3_00_66_21
TGCCGCGGGCGCCGGGCGCGGCACCTCGGGGTTGTGGTCAATGTGAACGGGCTGCATGGGCACCTCGGGCAGGTTCTTCATGCCTTTGCGCAGGGGGAACGCCTGTGTGTTCGTTGCACCCTCGCTGACTTCGCCCGGACTGACAAGCACGCTACGGCCTGGGTTCAGTCTGACCGGCATGTGAATCATCTCCTTTCTTGGACCTCTCCTCTACGTCCACGTATTGCACGTAGGCCACCTTGTGGCAAGGAGTCACCACGATTCCGTCTCCGTGAATCGGCTCCAGCTTGTCTTCGGGCGTGATCCAAGCAGCATGCCCGAGGAACCAAGTGCCCTCCTCGAACGAATCCGGGAAGAACACCGGGAAGCCGAAGAGGCGCGTGCCGTTCTCCATGTTCAGGATAACCCACGACTTCTCGGGGGACAAACGGCGAGAGAACACATCGGACCAGACGTTCTGAAGGGTGGTTCGCTTTGTCAGCCCTCGGTCGCGAAGCCAGCGGAGCGGGAAGTCGTGGGCGATGGCCAACGCGAACAGGAATCCCATGACAACGGCGATCCCCAGTACGAGCGGCAGGTAGCCCGCCACAAACCCAGCAATGGTCACCCAGTCGGGTGAGCCGTCCGCACCCACGGCGAAGGGCTTGCCTTCCGAACGCCGGAAGGCGAGCGGAAATGCAATCGCGTGGACCAGGGCGCTGTAGAGCAGGGCCGCGACGACCCGCTCCAGCTCGGCGCGCTTCTTGGGGACGACCAGCCCCTCGATAACGGACAGCGCAACGAATCCAGGCAGTAGCACTGCCAACGCCAGCAACGCTTGTAGCGACCAGTTCATTGATTCACCTGACTCCTCTCAAGTGTCATTTCTCCCCTCCACCACCGCAACCTCCTCCTCCGTCAACCCATACAACCGATACACCACTTGGTCGATCAGCCAGTCCGTCCGGGCGAGCTGCTCCTTGATCGGCAGGAGCTTGGCGAGGCTGGCGTCGTAGTCGTCGCGGAGACGGGCGAGGAAGGCGGGGTCAGCGATCGGGGCGGCGAGGCGGGAGCGGTTCTTGCGGAGCACGTCTTCGAGGGCGTCGAAGGGCTGGGGGGCTTGGCCCTTCTGGTAGTCGCCCAGGTAGTTCTTCAGCGTGGTCTTGCCGGTGAGCGACTCGATGCCTTCCGCGTCGCCCTTGGGCTCGATCTTCAGCCGCGCCTCCAGGTCGCCCAAGAACCGCTTCATCTCGGCTTGCTTCTGCTTGTTCAAGTCGGTCATGACCTGGGCGAGGTGGGCGAGGAGGTCGTGGACGACGTCGAGGTCTGCTCCCCGCCCTGCAAGGCGGTCGTCTACGGAAGCCAGCAGGCGTTCGAAGCAGCCGCCAGCAACGTCTTCCGCGTACAGTTCACACGCCTGTGCGCTCGGTCCGGCGCGTCGGCCGGAACCAGTGGAGGTGAAAGCCGGGAATGGCAATGCGCCGACCAGGTAGGCGGGAAGACTGTTGTTCGTACTCAGCACAGTCACCAACCAGTCGATCAGCCTACTGTTGAACACGGCGAGCAACGCCATCAATGAACACTTGTAGTCCCTGAAGTAGCAGATCTTGTGCCCGCACACGTTGCCTTCAGGAAGATGGGCGGCAATCACGCGCCGCCAGTTGTCAATGGCCGCGCACTCCTGATAGACAACGCGCGCCGAGTCGAAGGGGAACTCGCCCACGGCACGGCGCGACGCCGCCACATAACGTTCTTTGCGCAGATACAGTGGCGCGCCCTGTTTCGCTTCGTCCACGACCTCCCACCTTTGGACGTGCGATCCCCGCAGGATAAGTGTCTGGGTGGCGTCCTCGGTGAGGTACGGACGAAACGCCTTGTTGAACACGATCTCGCCCGAAGCCGGGGCCGCGCCACAATCGTGGAGCCGGCCAAGTCGATCGTTCTGGGCGATGCTGCGTAGCAGCTCCCAACCTCCCTGGGTAACCAACGGTATCCCGACGTTCTCCGGGGCAAGCCTCTGCAGCGTCAGTAGGTCGGCCAAGTAGCCGGCTAAGTCAAGCCGGATGTCCTTGCCAGGATGCACGCGGACACGGAAGCTGTCGCTGCGACCACCCCGCATGGCCACGTAGACACAGGTCGGAAGCTTGGCTTCCTTGAAGACTCGGTCACCCGGATCATCCTTCTGGGGGAACGCTTCCACAGATCGAAGCCGGTTGTTGCCAAGGACATGCAGCCGTATCGAACGTGTGAACTGATCGGCAAGCAAGGACATCGGCACGATGAAGCTATGGCAACCGTTCCCGCGTGTGAGCGCAAGCGACTGAAGCAGGAAGTAGTGGTACCAATTCAACCGCCCTCCGCCGACTGCTCCGTAGACGGTCGAAGCCTCCAAGAACCCTCTCTCGGCGATCTCCCGGCCAAGTGCGTCCTCGGATAGCTCATCGTACGGCGGATTCCCCACCACCGCATCGAACCCCGGGTTGTCCTTCTCCGCCACCACCGACGGCGCGTCGGGTCGGGGGCCGTACCAGACTTCCGGGAACTCCAGCTCCCAGTGGAAGAAGCGTCGCTCGTCGCGGGCGGCGAGGGCGGTGCGGGCGACTTCGGGCAGGGGAGGGCGAAGCTCCTGCTGAGCCGGGGTCGATGGCGAGACAGGCGGCTCGGCGGGAGCCTCGCCCTCCCCTCGCGCTGCGATGAACGCCTCCGCCTCGTCCGACTTCAGGAACTCCAGCGCCGCGTCGCCGTTGCCGAACCACTGGCTGACGTAGACATCGAGGATGCGCTTGAACGGCGCGAGGGCATCGGTGGCGCGGCGGTACTCGCGGCGGGAGAGCTGGACTTGGTCGGGGGTCACGTCGGTCAACTCGCCCACGCGGCGCATGATCTCCGTGGCGCTGAGCAGGCCGGCGAAGCGGGAGCCGAAAGGTCGAGCTGGGTGTGGCCTTTGACGGTGGACTCGCCAACGGCTCTGCGCACTTCGGCCACCTTCGCCCCTATCAGCGAGTTCCCGCACTTCAGGTGATGGTCCAGGAACGACAGCGGCGCGCCGAGGGTGAAGCAGTCGAGCCAGAGCGACACCTTGGCAAGCTCCACGGCCATGGGGTTCAGGTCGACGCCGTAGATGCAGCGCTTGAGCACGTGGCGTTTGAGCAGGTTGATGTCGGTCAGGCGGGCGGGGTTGAGGTTGACTTCCTTCTTGCGCATTTCGCCGAGAATGGCGTCGCGGGTCTGGTTCAGCGTGGCGGTGACCGGGTTCCACGGGAAGCCGTTGAGGAAGTCGATGGTCTTGTCGGTGATGAAGTCCACGGCTTCGACCAGGAAGTGCCCGCTGCCCATGGCCGGATCGAGGACCTTCACGTCGAACAGCTCGTCCACCGCGTCGCGGAAGCTCTGGGCGACCAACTTGGGGTTGTGGCCGGGCAGCGGCTCGTTGCCCTGCTTGCGGACCGCTTCGTTGTTCCTGATCCGCTGCCGATACGCCTTCTGCGCCTCCCGCAGCCGCGGGGTCACCTGCTCGAACTTCTCTTTCAGCACAGGCCCCACGGTGTGTTCGATGATGTACTTGACGATGTAGTCGGGCGTGTAGTAGGAACCGGTGGCTTTGCGCTCGCGGCGGTCGTTCTCGAGGTACACGGCGCCCTTGGCGAGGGTGCGCTCGGGCGCGTCCTTGCCGCGGCCGGCTTTGAGGATCGGGAGCTTCTGTCGCCGGGCTTCCCCGAGCGGCACCACCTCTTCCGTCTTCTTCCCCTTCACCACCGCCATCGTCTCCGGCGCAATCCGCACGCGGAACTCCAGCAGCCCTTCGTAGATCGACCCAAGCTGCCGCACGCCCAGCGACTTGTAGTCGATGAAGACCAGCGCCTTCGTCTTCGGGTCCTCATCCCGCGCCAACAGGTCGAGCCCGCAGGCGAGGTAGTAGTCGGGAATCTTGTAATCGCGCAGGAAGCGGCCGTGCTGCGCTTCATCCGTCCGGTCGTCGTCGGCCGGGTCGATCAGGAACAGCCCGCCGTTGTAGGTCGGCAGGTTCAGCGCCGGCCGCCCGGTGTCGATGGCAGCGAACAGCTCCGACAGCCGCTCGTACAGCGTGGTCTCCGTCTTCGAGTACGCCGTCGCCAGGCGCGCCTCAACTTGCTCAACGTCGAGGCCCGCCTTGTCTCTCACCTCGTGTTTCAGCCGGTTGAGGCTGTGCTCGAAGTAGCCGCCCTGCTCGCGGACCGGCAGGAGATCGCGCGCCTCCGCGTAGAGCACGAAGAGGAGGCGGTAGAGAAAGGTGAGCGTGCCCTGGAATACCTGGTGAGTGGGCAGACTGGCAGAGCCAGTCTGAGGCTGGGATTGGTGAGTGGTGTTCTCGGGACTGTCCTCAACCGTCGTGCCGTTGCATTGTGCGTGTTCGATGAAGCCGCGGGCGAGGAAGGGGAAGACCTGCTCGAAGACGCGGCCCTTCAACCGCTCGCCCAGTTCCTTGGCGTACTCGTGGCTGCCTGCGAGAATGCGGTCGAGCAGCGAGAGACCGGCGCCGCTGGGGCCGGTCTCTGACTGTGCCCCCGGTTCCGACCGCGAGGTCTCCGTGGCAGCTTGAGACCTTGCGGTCGCGTGTGCGGCGGGGTCGGGAGACCCTCGCCGAGCGTCAGGCGCGAAAGCCGCTGCTCGAAACAGTCGTAGAACAGCCCGGGGCGCATCTCGACCTGGACGAGCAGGTCATCCATGTCGCGTTCGGTCTTGAGCTTGAGGCGGTAGTTGCTGCCCACTTCCTCGAGTCCCATCAACACGCGCTCAACCTGCATCGGGTACAGGTTGACTCCGCGGACGATGAGCATGTCGTCCGACCGGCCGAGGATCCGTTCGATTCGCCGGTGCTGCCGGCCGCAGGGACAAGCGCCGGGGAGGAAGCGGGTCACGTCGCGCGTGCGGTAGCGGATCAGCGGCATGGCCTCTCGCGTCAGCGTGGTGAGCACCAGTTCGCCCTGCTCGCCTTCGGGCACAGGCTCCAGCGTCTTTGGGTCAAGGATCTCGGCGAGGTAGTGGTCTTCCCGAATGTGGAGTCCGTCCTGCGCGGGGCACTCCAGGGCCACGCCCGGGCCGCACATCTCGGAGAGCCCGTAGCAGTTGTAGAGCTTCGCGCCGAGCCTGGTCTCAATCCGCCGGCGCGTTCTCTCGGTGTGCGGCTCGGCCCCGATGAACCCAATCCGCAGGCTGAGGTCCTCGGCAATGCTGAGGTTCTCCTGCTCGCAGAAGTGCACCACACGGAGCGCGTACGAGGGCAGAAGGTGGACCACCGGCGCCGAGAACTGACGCATCAACTCGACTTGGCGCGCCGTGTTCCCCGCGCCCACGGGGATTGTCAGACAGCCGATCAACTCGGCGGCGTAGTGGAACCCTAGCCCGCCGGTGAAGAACCCGTAGCCGTAGCTGTTGTGCAGAATGTCGTGCGGCATCGCGCCACCGCCGCACAACGTGCGCGCGACCGTCTCGGCCCAAAGCCCGATGTCGCTCCGCGTGTAGCCGACGACCGTCGGCTGCCCAGTAGTGCCCGACGACGAATGGACCCGCACCACGTCTTCCATAGGCACGGCGAACAGGTCGTCCGGGTAGTTCTACCCGCGAAGGTTAAGAACACACCGAAGTCCCGGTGCGACTTCGGCTCCGTCTGGGAGAATACCCTCTGTCCTACGTCTGCTGCACGCCTGCCGGGGAAGTTCCGCGAACTTCCACTTCGGTGTGTTCTTAACCTTCGCGGGTATCTCTCGCAGGTCGTCTTTGACGGTGAACGGCAGCCTGGCCAGCTCGGCCATGCTCTTGAGGTCTTGCGGCTCCACGTCGGTCAGCGCCCGGCGGTAGTGTGGCACGGCGCCCTTGACGCTACCCAGCATGTTCTGGAGTCGTTTGAGCTGCACCGCTTCACGCTCGTCGGCGCTCAGGCACTCTTTGCGGACATTCCAGATCATTGCTGCGGTTACCTCCGGGGGATGGCGCTCTCCGGCTGCCGCGAGGGCTTAGCGGTCCGCAAAGAAATGCTCTGCAGAACGAATAGGCGGGCCGACCTCGGCCCGCCTCTCCTCCTGATTTGCGTTAGAACCCGAGCTGCCACTGGAGCCCGAGCTGATCGTCGCGTCCGGGGCCCGGACGCAGCGGCGGGGCCGCTACTTGGCCTGCCTGGTTGTAGCCCACGGTGTACTGAAGCGTCAACGCGTTGTTGGCGTCCAGCCGGTGTTGATAGCCGACGTGCAGCGCCCGGTAACTATCGCTGGCATTGGCGTCGTTGGGGTCGTACTCCTCCGCCTTGACAAAGGCGGTGCCCTGCGGCGTCATCTTGTACTCCAACTGCGCGTATGCGCCGTTGATGCTGTTGCCGAAGAGCTTCCCGTCGACGTACTCAGCCTGCAGCGCGAACGCGCTGGACTGGGGATCCCAGCGGACGTAGGCGAGCTTGGCGTTGCGGTCGTTGAGCGGCACCAACGCACCAGCGGTGGCGAACTTGCCGTCCAACCAACTCAGCCCGTACTCTCCCCACGGCTTCTTCCATTTGAGGTCCAGCGATACGTCCTTGCTGGTGTCGGTGTCGCGGGCGCGGAAGTTGCCGCTGAAGTAGCCGAGGATGGCCTGCGGCTCACCGGCCTTCTGGGGGTTGCGGATGAGCCAGACGCCCTCGTCCCAGGGACCGGCGAAGTACAGCCCCATCGGGGTGGCGAGCGTCGGCCCACCCTCAAGGACTGCAGCGCGCTCGAGCGACATGCGCTTGGACGAACCTTGCGCTGTCTCGAGACCGAACCAGTCCGGCGCTTGCCCGACGCGCGTGGTCCACGTCTGGTTGCACTTGTAGTCAACGAAGGCCATTGCCCAATCCGTGTTCGTCTGGGAACCAAGGGCCGTCGTCAGCGGATCGGGACCGATGCGCGTCCACGAGATCACGCCCATCGTCTTGTCGTCGTGGTTGCCGGCGCCGTCGCGAGCCGCGCCTCTGGCCTGAAAATACGGTTCATCCGGATAATGCGTACTTCGTGAGTTTAGCGCTTCTGGCTACCGGCAGGTTCAGACCGTTGACTGCTCCAGACGTTTCGGCTACTCTCTCGGGTGCCGGACGGAGGATAGGGCAACGCTGGAGAGCGACCTGAGCGCCGTTCGGTGCTACACGGCAGGCAGGACCGAGTCCCTGACCCGGTCCTGTTCTTCTCCTGTGCCCGACGAGAGCCTGCCGGCAGCCCAAGGCGGCAAACTCAGGCTGCGAAGCCTCGGCGACACCCCTGCAAGCCAAGCGCTCTCACGAGAAGTACGCATTATCCGGATGAACCGAAAATACCCATTGAACTTGACCTTCTCGGTCCACTCGGGTTTGGCGGCGGGCGACTGCTGCAGCTGCCCACGCAACTGCTCGAGTTCGGACTTGAGGCGTTCGAGGTCCTTCATCTTTGCGTCGATCTCTTTGATCTTCGCGTCGACATCCTGCCCTTGGGCCAGCGCCGGCTAGAACCCGGACAGCATCATTACTGCAACTAAAGACAACGTGTGCTTCACTGTGGGTCTCCTCCTGAGGTGACAACGGCACGTGTTGGTGAGCCTATTTGCCCGTCAACAGCAACCCGGACCTCCTGCAGGTCCGCAACAGAGGCATACGTCACGATCCCTCCCTCTTAATCGCGTCGGAGCTTCATCCTCTCGGCCATTTCAGCGGGCCACACAATGTAAGCCGCACGTAAGCTGCCCGTTCGGCCAAACGGCGCGAAATTATACCAGCCCGGCCCCGGGTGCGTAAGGGCAACGGGAACGCAGCCTCGAACACCCGGAGGTCGTGCCCGCCCCGTCGCCGCCGCTCTCCGCGAACGTCAGACCGTGCGTTGCCCGTCAGAGGAGGGTGACCGGCGTTTCGAGTCGCTCGCAAACCTCCAGATACGACCGCCCCAGCAGATCCAGGCCTGCCTCGTCGAACGGCTCCGCCGGGAGGAGGACCGCCGCGAACGGCTCGGCGGTTGAGGCGCAGGCCGTCTGTCCTGCCGCCACAAAATCCTCGACAATTAGTAGGCCCGCGCACGCAATAGTGCCGCCGAACAGCCCGCTGCGAGCGGGGACGACCGTCACGCCCGCTTTGGTCCGCGCCCGGGCCACCGCACACTGGACCAACGCCGCGGCCGGCAGCGAGGTGAGCACGAGGAGGGGTCCGGGAGCCTGACGCAGCCTGGCTTCCAGAGCAGTCAGCCGGATCAAGGACAGATCCTCGTCCAAGACCACCCCCGACGGCTCGTCGGTGTCCTGGGTCACCAAGGCAGTCAGCCGCTGTGGGCCCCGAAGCACCTCCAGCGCTACGGATTCGGACCGGCCCAGGAGGTAATGGGCATGTGAACGGGACTTGATCCCCTTCGAGCCCACTCGGGTGATCACGTCGCCCGGCCGGACGCCCGCAACGTCCGCCGGGGAACCTGGGAACACGCCGGCGACCTCCGCCGCCAACGACTGGAGGCGCGGCGGCTGGAAGGTGACCGGTATGGAACACTCCAGACGCCCCAACTCCAAGTCGTCGTACAGCGCGTCCCACCTGCCCGGCGAGGCGTCCCAACCGTTCCGGGCGAACATGGCGGCGCTGCAGCCTGCCACGTACACCTTGGCCCGCCGAGCGCCGTGCCCCCCGGCGTACTCGATGGTCTGGAACGCGGACGCTGCTGCCACGACGCCCGGGACGGCGACGACACTCACCTCGAACGGGAGCCCGTGCTCCGCCAGCAGTCGCGGAGCACGCACGGCGACTTCGGCCTGTGCGTCGCGCATCAACTGGCGGCGCACGTGTGGCTCGTGGCTGTTCAGGGAGAGGCTGACAGAGAGCGGCGCCAGGCGCCGCAGTTGCGCCGCGACGTGCTTAGTCAGGAGGCTGCCGTTCGTCGTCACCTGGATCGGGGTCTCAGGCAGGCGCTGGCGGACCTGCCTCAGGATCTCCAGGAACTGCGGGTGGGTGAGCGGCTCGCCCTCGATGAGGCGCGTGGCCGATTCGCCGATGATAACCTTGCGTTCCGGCGACAAGAACGCGAGGGCTTGCCGGACAAGTTCCACGTCGCGCGGGTACAGCCGCTGGACGTCCAGACCCGGGTAGTCCAGGGAATGGCTGCAGAACGTGCAGCGGGCGTTGCAGGCCGAGGTGAGGGGCAGGACGTTGTGCGCCGAAGCGGAGCGGAGAACGAGTTGGCGCAGCCGTTCGGACGGGTCCATCGACCTCACGTCGCCTGCGTGCGCTTCATGGTCAGCCGGTTCCAGAGCATCTGCAGGCGGACCTCACCAGCGACGTTCCGCTTCATTTCCTCATTCACGTCTTGCGCTGCCGCCCGGCATACGTCCGCCACGTCGGCGTCAGGACTGGCCTCCAGTCGCTGGACTTGGGTGGTGATCAGGCGGAGCGCTGTCTGCCCGTCCACGAACGGGCTCAATTCCCGGACGATCCCCCACTGGGTGGCCTCCAGAGTGAGCCGGTTGATCTCCTCGCCTTCGCCCTTCTGGGCGAAGCGCTGCATGTAGTCCAGCGTGGCGTACTTCGTGTTCCCGGGCAACGCGTCGGCGCCTTCGTTGATGGTGTCGCAGTACTCCTTGCTTGCCAGGTACTCCAGGAAGTTGACGGCCTTGTCCGCATTGGGGCTCAACCGGTTCACGGCGGCGCTACGGGCGGCGATGATGCAGCGGTTCGGTTGATCGACAAACCGCGGCAGGTGGACGGCACCCATGCGGAGGGGAGGCAAGTCGGGGTACTCCTGGCCCGGGTGGTCGTGAAGCCATTGGTCACGCTCCTGCCGCTGCTCGTCGGCGAACTGGCGGAAGGTGATGAGCGCCCACTTGCCGATGGCGATCATAGCGATCTTCTGCGAGCCGAACCAGTTGCGCCAACCGGTGCCCCAGCCGCCCTGGCTGGACATGGCCGACTGCTCCAGCGGCGTGGGCATGACCTTGTACCGGTACATCAGGTCCTGGTAGAAGCCGAACGCGCGAATCGCTTCCGGCGAGTCCACCACGCACCGGGTGCCGTCTTCGTTGAAGAACCGGCCGCCGGCCATGTAGACCAGCTCCTCCCAGCCGATGCTGGCCATGCCGAAACACTCCGGCAGCTTGCTTCCCGGCTTGCGGATGGTCAGCTTGGCGGCGGTCGCCACCAGTTCATCCCAGGTCGGCCGCTCGGGTGGGTACGGGACACCGTACTTATCGAAGAGGTTCTTGTTGAGGAAGAGGATGTTCGTGTTGACGTTGCACGGGAAGCAGTACTGCCGGCCGTCGATGGTGATCTCGCCTTCGGCTTTCGGGTAGGTCACCGAGGGGTCGAAGCCCCGCTGCTTGGCGACGTCGGTCACGTCCAGAACGACACCAGCATCCACGTAGGTCTGGAGTTGGTGGATGCCGTATACGTCGATGATGTCCGGCCCCACCTTGGCGCAAGTCTGGACGATGACCTTGGTGATGCCCGTGTTGTTGGGGTCGAGCGCCAGCAGGCAGTCGGGATAGAGCTTGTTGAACGACTCGATCTGCGGGGCGCGCTGCGGATTGTTGTCGCTGACCCAAACCAGCGGCGTTTTGCCCGGCGGCGGCGCCCCTGGCTTCAGGGCGCTCACCACCACCGACAATACCGCCAACGCGCAGAGGATCGTGGCGAGAAGGTACTTCATGCTTGGTGGTTCTCCGTGCTCCCCGAGTTTCCGCGACAGACTACGCTCGCCGCAATGTCAGCGCTTGCGCCAACCGCCGAACATGCTCCGGCGTCGTCCCGCAGCAACCACCGAGGACGGTCGCTCCGGCTTCCAGCAACTGCGGCACGAAGGAGCAGAACTGCTCGACGGACTGGCGGTACACCGTCCGGCCGCCTTCCACTGCCGGCAGTCCGGCATTCGGCTTGATCCACACCGGTCCCTCCCTCTGAGCGCGAACCAGTTCGCACACCTTGATGTAGCTCTCGATGCCCAGCCCGCAGTTGGCGCCCACCACGTCAGCGCCTGCGTCCAGCAGCTTGGGCACCGCTTGGGTTGGGTCTACACCCATCATGGTCCGGGTCTTGTCCGGGCCGGAGTCGTAGGTCAACGAAGCAATCACGGGGACGCCCGTCGCCTTGGCGGCGCGGACGGCAATCAGCGCTTCTTCGAGATCAGCCATGGACTCGACGCAAAGAGCGTCCACGCCGCCCTCGACCAGCGCAGCCGCCTGCACTGCGAAGGCCTCCGCCAGCTCCTCCGAGGTGGTGTCTCCCATCAGCAGCAGCTTCCCGCTGGGGCCGATTGAGCCGGCCACCAGCGCCTTGCCCGCCGCCGCTTCTTTGGAGCGCGCCGCCCCAGCCTTGTTCAGCTCGTGGACGCGGTCGCCAGGCACGTGGCCGGCCAGCGCGAACTGGTTGCCGCCGAACGTGTTGGTCAGGATGATCTCGCTCCCTGCTTCGACGTAGGAGCGCGCCACCTGCCGCACCCGGTCCGGGTGGGTGACGTTCCACTCCTCCGGGCAGGCGCCCTGGTCGAGCCCGAGCTTCTGCAGCTCGGTACCCCAAGCGCCATCGGCAACCGTGAGTTGTCCGCTCAGGAGTGCAGTGAGGTCCATGGTCTGTCTCCTCGTGGTACAGGCTCGGCACTTGCGGGCCGACCGGCAGGAAGGGCAGTGTAGCACACGCTGCGCCCCCTCACAACGCGGGACGGCCCGTGCGCCCGTCCCGCGTTGACGGATCGGGACAACGAGAGTAGAGTTAGCCTTGTAGCCGAAGCCGCCAAGCCGAGGACTTCCTCCGCTGGCGCGTCGAGTTACGTTTCCTGAGGAGAACACCATGATGGAAGCCATCGCCGTGCGCGTAGATACGAAGGGCCGCCTGACCCTCCCCAAGGCGGTTCGGGAAGCGGCGGGCGTGAAGCCGGGGGACACATACTACCTGCACCCGGAAGGGTCGGTCCTGCACTACTCCAGAGCGGAGAACCCCTTCGACCTCCTGGCAGAGCACGCGCTCAAGGAGTACCGGGAGGGCAAGACGCGGACCATTGAGGAGATTGCCGCGGAATGGGGAGTCGACCTGGAAGGTGGCTGAACCAACCCACGCCCTCAGATTCACCCCCCGGGCGGAGAGGGACACGGCCCGGCTCAGAGGTTTGCGTGGCAGGGCCTGGCAGGCAATCTGCGTCCTCAAACCCAGGGAGGACCAACCAGATCAGACCGAGTCTTTCTGCCTGGTGTTCATGGTCGGCCCCCTCGAGAACTTCTACCGGGAGGCAGAACGGCGCCTGAAGGCACTCCGGCGGAGCGGCGAAATCTGAGCGAATAGAGCGCCGCTGACCGCAGGCGTCTCCCACGAAAGGACACTTGATGACCCCGAAAGAGCGCGTCTACGCCACCCTCGAACACCGCGAACCCGACCGGATTCCGTGGGGCGAGCATTCCATCGACTATAACGTCTACGAGGACATCCTCGGCCGCAAGACGCTCGTCCAGTCCAAGTTCCGCGAGACGAAGGCGTACTGGGACGGCCGGCGCGACGAGGTGGTGGAGGCGATCAAGCGAGACCGACTCGACTTGATTCACGCGCTGGAGATGGACATTGTGTTCGTCAGCCGGGTGCCGCCAAAGGGCTACCACCCACAGCCTCTGGAGCAGCTCGACGAGGTCACCTTTCGGGACGGCGCGGGCGACCTCCTGCGCATCTCGGCCTCGACCCACGATCTGATGCCCTACCAGATCAACCGCCCCCCGGCAGCGCCGCCGAAGATCGAGGACCTGGAGGCGCAACTGGAGCGCGTCGAGCACGAAGAGGTCGGCCGGCCCGACGAGTCGGAGTGGGAAGTCGTTCGCCACTTCCTCCGCGAGGTCGGCGACACGCACTTCATTCTGGTCATGTCGGGCGACATCGCGTTCCCCTCCTTCGGTCACACCGAGGAAGACCGGCTGATCAACCTGGCGCTCTACCCGAAGGAGTGCGCACTATTGACCAAGCTCGCCGGCAGTTGCATGGTCAAGGGGCTGGACCTCTACAAAGACCTGCCCATCGACGGCGTCATGCCCTGCGGCGACCTCGGCCACTCGACCGGTCTGCTGGCCAGCCCCAAGTGGTACCGCGCACACGTCTGGCCCTGGCACAAAGCCTACTGCGACAAGGCGCACGCCATGGGGCTGAAGGTGCTCAAGCACTGCTGCGGCAACGTCAATGAAGTCGTGGACGACCTCGCTTCCGCCGGGTACGACGCCTACGAAGGCATCCAGCACAGCGGCGGGATGGACCTGCAGGACCTGAAGAAACGCGTCGGCGACCGGATGACCCTCTGGGGCGGCATCTGGCACGAGCACATCATTCTCGGCGACGTCGAGAGCATCCGCAACGACGCCCGCTACGCCTTCAAGCACGCGGCCCCTGGCGGCGGGTTCATCATGGGCTCGTCACACTCGCTGGCGGTGGATGCGAAGAAGGAGAACATCCTGGAGATGAAGCGCGTGCGGGATGCGTGGGGGGTGTACCCGATTGAGGAGGACAGGTTTGTGTGAGGGCGGGTGGGTCAGATGAGCTCCTATAGTTGCGAGTGACCCTCAACCACAGCTACAAGGACGCCTGTCAGTGGGAGCAAGCCGGTGGTAACCGCCAAAGTGAGCCAAGACGGCCAGCCAGCAGTCCCGCGCGCCGCGCCACTGCACCCGAGCCATCGCGAGGGCGATCCCGTGGCGTTCGTGGAACGCGACGAGGGGGTCGTCCTGCGCCCCGTGACGAAGGCTCTGCTCGACATGTGGGGCAGCGTGTCCGTCGATGGTCCGCAGGACTTCGGCAGTATTCGTGGGCAGGTGCGAGCAGTGCGAACACGGAGCAGGAGCACGAGTGGTTTCTGAACGGCGGCGATCCTGCTATGCGGCGGAGACAAACGCACACAGAAGAGAGACATCCGGACGGCGCAGACGTACTGGGGCGAGTTCCCCGAACGGCTCAGATCAACCAACTGACCGCCAGCTACGAAGAGGGGCTCTTGGAGGCCCTGCAGGACCCGAAGGAAGCTGCGGCCTATCTGACTGCCGCGCTCGAGGACGGTATGCCCGAGGTCTTCCTGCTTGCACTGCGCGATGTGGCGAAGGCTCGCGGCATGTCGCGTGTCGCGGGCGAAGCGGACTTGAGCCGGGAGAGCATGGACCGGATGCTCTCCCGACGCGGCACCCCCGGCTGTCGAGTCTGCGCGCACTTCTCGACAGCGTCGGTCTGCGGCTGGCGGTCGAGGTCGGCGCAGCGTCAGGCTGGCTGGGCGCTCTCGGCAAGGAAGCCGCTTGGCGTCAAGCGACCGGGTACAATCGAGGGCGCCCGGAACCCGCCACACCACCGAGGAGCCGCGCCGTGAAACTCGTGCTGCCCACCCCCTTGCTGCTGTCTGTCTGCACCCTTGCCGCCGGTGCCCCGACCGACGACTTCCTCTCCGCTCGCCTGCCCTTTGAGAGCAGCCTCAACGACGCGTCCGGCAAGGACCACAATGCCGTCGGCGACAACGTGAAGTACGCCGAGGGAAAGCAGGGCCAAGCCGTGAAGCTCGACTGGCAGACGCTCCAGGTTCCCAACAGCCCCGACCTCCAGCTCGCCCCAGGGCTGACCCTCGACTGCTGGGTGTACTTCGACGAGAAGCCGACGGGGTATCAGCAGTTCGTCTACAAGGACAGCGAGTACCAGCTTCGCTTGGACGACCAACGCGAGGGCGGGCGGTTCTCGTTCTTCGTCTACCTGGACGGGTGGGAGCCGCGGGTCAGCGTAGGCGTGCCAGTGGCGGGCAAGTGGTACCACCTGGTGGCGAAGTGGACCGGCACCGAGGCCACCTTGGAGGTCAACGACGAGAAGGCCGCCGGCCCGCGGATCGGGGCGCCGAAGCCGACGGACAACCCGCTGCAGCTCGGCAAAGCCAACTGCCGGCTCGACGAAGTGAAGCTGCGCAACCCAAGCGTCGAGCAAACCAAGAAAATGGCGGCGATGGTTGAGCAGACGCCCGCGGCGCGACGTGTGAAGGACGCCCGTTTCGGCGCGGCCGCCGGTTGGCAAGGCTGGCAGCAGGAGTGGGGAGCGACGATGAGCGTCCGCGAGGGGACGATCGATGCGCAGTTCCCGAACGACAACGCCATGCTGGTGAACCCGGCCCTGGACGTGGATGTCGGCGAGAACACCTGGGTCTGCTTGGAGGTGCGGTCTCCGACTGCCAAGCTGGCCAACCTCACGTTCGTCACCGATCACGGCTCGGGGCTGGCGGTGGTGCCGGTCTGGAACCTGGAGCGGACCTCCTTTGCGAATCTGGTTTCGCATCCTGCGTGGCGTGGTCGGTTGAAGCTGTTGGGGCTATCGGTTCCCGGCGGGGGCACACACCAGCTCCGCCTCGCCGGACTCCGGCTCTCTGAAAAGCCGGAAGGGAAGCCGTTCTTCTACGTGCGCAACCTGGCCCCGGGCAGAGCCATCCTTCGCGCCGGCCGTGACGAGCAGATCATCGCCGTTGCCCGCAACCTCGGCGTGGAAGCCAAGGACGTGCGCGCCGAGCTGCGCGTCCCTGCCGGCGTGCGCCTCGTGGACGAGCCGGTGAAGAGCGTCGATTCGGTGCCTTACAACGGCGCCGAGACGTTCGCATGGACCGTGCGGGCGGAGCGGTCGGTGTCAGGGGAGGTGGAAGTGCTTGTCGGGCAGGGCGCCGTCAAGTCAGACCAGTCGGCCGGGTCTGACAAGTCCGACAAGTCCGCCGCTGCCACGAAGCGCCTCGCCCTCCGCTTCGAGCCGCCGTGCGGTCTGCCGACAGCCGCCTACGTCCCCCCGCCCACCCCCGCCAAATCCACGTACCTCACCCTCATGCACTACTGCCCGCTGTGGAAAGCCGGCACGCACTACGGCTGGGAGAAGATCGAGCCGTGGCCGGAGCGCAAGCCGGCCCTCGGCTGGTACGACGAAGGCACGCCCGAGGTCGCCGACTGGCACATCAAGTACGCGCTGGAGCACGGCATTCAGGGGTTCATCTATTGCTGGTACCGTAGCGACTTCAGCCCCGAGATCCACCAGATTCTGGGGCATGCCATCCACGACGGCCTGCTCAAGGCGAAGTACCTCGACCAGTTCAAGTTCAGCCTCATGTGGGAGAACGGCTGCGCCAAAGGCGTCAAGGACCGCGACGACCTGATGGACAACGTGCTGCCGTTCTGGATCAAGAACTACTTCACCCACCCGTCCTACGTGAAGGTCGACAACAAGCCGGTGCTGTTCGTCTGGCGGCCGGAACGGGTAGCGCCGGAGTTGGGCGGCTCAGAGGCGACCCGGAAGGTGCTCGACGAAATGCGGGCGGAGTGCCGGAAGCACGGGTTCGACGGGCTGTGGATCGTCGGTTGTACCGAAGCCGCAAACGAGGGGCTGCTGAAGCGTCTCGCTGAGGAGGGCTGGGACGCCACTTCCGCCTACGCCACGTGGAGCCAGCCCAAGGAGGAGCCGGGCCGGGACATCGAGGGGATCGCGACAGTCTCAAACCGGGCGCACGTCGAAGGCGAGAAGGACATCTGGCTCGGCAAGAAGGCCGTCGGGGCGCTGCCCGATATCGTGTCGGTCATGCAAGGCTGGGACCCGCGGCCCTGGCATGGGGCGAAGGCTCAGTCGTACTGGGCAGACCCCTCGCCGGCGCACTTCCGCACCGCCTGCCAGGAGGCGAGGAAGATCATCGACGCTACGCCGGGCAACGGCCTCGACAAGCGTCTGGTCGTCTTCGACAACTGGGACGAGTTCGGCGAAGGGCACTACCTCGAGCCGACCACCGGATTCGGCTTCCAGTATGTGGACGTAATCCGCGAGGTCTTCTGCGACGAGAAGCGGCCGTGCCAGCACGTCATTCCCGAAGACGTCGGGCTTGCGCCGCCGGAGCACGTGTACCTACGCCAGCGAGAGATCCTTGGCATCGGCGTGCGGAAAGAACGCAAGGTGATCGACAATCTGGTCGCTTGGTGGTCCTTCGACAGCGAAGACGAGTACCTCGCCCGCGACTCCTCCCAGGGCGGCTTCGATGGCGTGAAGCAGGATGTCAAGCTGACCGAGGGGGTCCGCGGCAAGGGCTTCCGGTGCGATGGCGGTTCCGTGTCTCTGGCGCCGCACGAACTGCTCTTCCCACCGAAGGGGATCAGCGTCGAGCTGTGGTTGAAGACGGACATGCCCGACCAGGGGGACCGGTGGATTCTCAACACCGTCGGCGCGGCAAACACCGGCTACCGACTGGGCTTGGGCGGCGGCGCGCTCTGCTGGCAGATCCCAGAGACCGCTTGGAGCCACTTGCTCGCCGATCCAGACCCGGTCCCGTTGAGCAAGTGGACACACGTCGCCGCGACGTATGATCGCCGGACAATGCGCCTGTACGTCAACGGCAAGGAGAGAGGCTCCCTGGAGCGGCTCGGGGCCGTCGTCCCCTCGGAGAACAAGCTCTGCCTTGGCAGCTACGGCCAGGGCGACCAGCAGCACAATTTCGTCGGCGTCATCGACGAAGTGAAGCTCTACGACCGCGCCCTGACTCCGACTGAGGTCGAGGCGCACTACCGGCAGCTCGGCGTGGCCCGGTAGGGCGCCGGCCTCGGGATGCCCTACCGCAGCCCCAGCCGCGATGGATTGCTGTCGCGCACTCGCGCGACAGCCTGCTCGAGCGACTTTGGTAGTCCGTCAAGTGACAGGGCTACCGTCTGCCCCTCCTTGAGTTCGCCCACCCAATCGCGCCCCTCCCGCCGCAGCTCGCCGCCCGAGACCTGAACGGGCTGGCCCGGGAACGGGTCCCTCAGGCGTAGCTCTCGGTCCACACCCGCCGCCACCTCCACCCAGACGGTGCGTCCGTTGCAGCGGACGGCGGACACGCGAAACGCGCCTTCGGTCAGAAGGGCCCGGAAGGCGACCTCTCGCCAGTGGTCCGGAACAGCGGGGAAGACGCGCACGGTGTCGCCCCAGCCCTGGACCAGCATGTCACTGAGGCCGGCGCTGATGCCGCAGTTGGCCTCCATGGTGAACTGGAGGTCCTGGCCGCGGTAGGCGGTCGTCCCCGTGTTGCGGGTGTCGCGGTTGAAGTGCAGGCCGTTGGGGCCGAGCCAGTACTCGGCAAAGTGCAGCAGGCAGTCGTAGGCGAACTCACCCCGGCCGACGACGGCCGCCAGGCTGGCCAACTGGGCGTACGTGTGCCCCGCCCAGAGGTACTGCCCGAGCGCGAAGTACTGCTGGAGGCTGGCCTCGATGAGGGCGTTCGCTTCCTCGCCGCCCTCGATGGTCAGCTCCATCGCCGGATGGATTGCCATCAGGTGCGACGGGTGCCGGTGTGACTCGTCCAGCGGCTTCCCGGCCCACAGGCACAGTTCTCTGTTCGCCGTCAGGTGGGAGGGAACCAGCTTGGCGCGGACCTCTCTTGCCGCCTCGGTCAACTCGGCCGCACCAAGCGCCTGCTCCATCTCCACGACCCAATCGCAGCAGCGCCGGATCAGGGCAAGATCGATGTTCGGGTCCTTGCACCACGCCTCGGGCTTGTTCTCTCGGTATTCGGGACTGCTGGATAGCGGCACGTGCAGACGGCCGTCGGCCTCCGCTTGCAGATTGGCACGGTAGAACCGGAACACCTCCGCGACCACCGGATAGCCCGTCTCGGCGAGCCACTCCAGGTCCATACTGTGCCGCCACCGGAGCCAAACCAGCCAGGCGAGCCAACCCGAGTGACTCCACGCGAACTGGACCGTATGCCAGCAGTTGGTGAGCGTGAAGTGCGGGAGCGTGCAGCACGGCCAGAATGTGCCTTCGCTCCCGAAGAATCGGCGGGTGAACGCGCGCGCGGGTTCCAGGGACGCGCGCATCGAGTCACACCAGCAATCCAGCAGGTCGAGATGGCCCGAGGCGCATGCCGGCCAGAAGGTCTCCTGCACGTTCATGTCGGCATGGTAGTCGCCGCGCCAGGGCGGCCTGATCCCGTCCATCGACCAAAGCCCCTGCAGTCCCGGCGGAATCGAGCCGCGACGCGCGGCGGACGCCAAAAGGTATAGCCCGAAGTACCAGAGGAACTCCATCCGTTGCTCGGGAAGGTAGACTGCACTCCCCGCCCAGAATGCGCGCCACGCCTCGAGGTGCTGCAGGTGAAGCGCCTCGATGCCGGCCGCTGCCGCTTCCGCCCAGGTGGTTCGTGCCTTCGCGGTTGCTTCATCCTCAGAGTCGGCGCTCTCGACCACAAAGAAGAAGTCGGGCCCGCGCTGATTCCAGGCGACGGCGTAGCACACGCCTGCGGGAATCGCCTGGGTGACGACCTGCAGACCGCCCTCGTTTCGGCGCGTCGGCCGCGGGTGAGCGAGCGCGGCCAGCGACTCGTTCCTGTCGGCCAATGGCGTGAAGGTCAGCAGGGAATCGGTCGGGCAGTCGGTGACGCGCAGGCAGAGGATGTTCCGCTCCCGGTGCACAAAGCACTGCAGGCTGTACTCGCCCGCCTCCGTCCTGAGGACGCCCGCCACCGTTGCCGCGCCAAGTTCCAGGCGACATTCGTACTCGGTCGCTTCGCCCAGTTGCAGCTCCGCGCGGCCGAGGCTGATCTTGGTCGGTCCAACCAGGTTGTCCCGCCGTTCGCGCTTCTCGAAGATCTCGTCCACTTCGGCGAAGCGCCCTTCCGCCACGAGGCGCTTTAGCCCGGCGTAGTTGTAGTCTGGATGCTCCATGAAGTCGGCGTTGCGGCGCAAGTCCCAGAGGTCGGCCTTGTCCAGCGTGAACGCCAGCGGGTTGCCGTCGCCCCAGAACATCGCCCCAAGCTCCCCGTTGCCCAGCGGGAAGCCGTGGCGCCATCGCGCTGGGGCGCGCCGGTGGGTGATGGTGTGGTCGAAGGCAGCGGAATGCGGGGGAGTCATCTTGCAGCTTCCTTCGGTGGCGCCAACGCCGCCCGGTGTTCCGGGCAGACCCACAGCGCCGTGGACGGAACCGCTGCGCGATGCCCCGCTTCCCGGAGCATCCCCTGGTCTGGCAACGCGCGCAGCCAGACGAAGTCGGGCAGGCGAGACACGTAATCCTCCGCGACGGGATCCTCCCCCGCCCGCGCCAGGTACTCCACGATTGTGTAGAAGAAGTGCGGACCGGTGTCGCCGGAGTTGTAGACCGGACGGTGTGGCCGGCCGTCCTCGCCGCGTGGGAATCCGTAGCACATTCTGTGGATCATTCGCTCGGCGCCCGCGAGGGTTTCTTTGGCGCGGTCGGTGAGACCGGCGGCTTGTTCGGCCGCCGCACATGCCACCAGCGCGCTGGCGAGGTACTGCTGCGCCAAGTGCTGACAGTGATTGCCAGGCATCGGGAAGTAGTCGCCGTCGCGTTCGCCGATGAGCTGCAGAATGCGGTTCCGGCACGCGTCCACAGCTCGGGAGAAGTCTGCCGGCGCGGGCTCGCCGTCGTGGAAGGCCGGATAGGCCGCGCAGCACCAGGCGACACCCTCCAGCACCCGCCCGTCGTATCCCCACCAACCGTCCACATGCCGCTCGCGTGTGCCGGCCTCCACTCGGTAGCGATGCAGAGGCAGTCCGACCTCCGTGTCCGGCGTCCAACTCCGGCGCCAGACCCAGTCAGCCACCCGCCCGCAGCGACGAAACAGAGAAGCCGCATAGTCCGGCTGGTGCTCGCGGAAGTACAGCGCTGACCTCGCGGCCAACTGCAGAATGCCTGCGCTCTGGTCGGTGTCCAGCCAGTCGCCCTTCGCTGCCGGGCCCTCGGTGCGCGTGGCGGACGCGACCGCATCCTGTTCAAGCGTCGCCCAGTTTGTCGTGGGGCCGCCATCGGCCGGCGTGCCTTCCAGGCGCACTTCGTCCAGAACGAACCGCTGCCCATCGCGCGGCGGCGACACGAAGCGAATGCGGATGAGCCGCGCCGCACGCTGCGTCTCCGGCGCTTTCCGCAGGTCGAGCACGACCGAAACGCTCATGTTGCCGCGCACCTGGCACAGGGGCTTCCAGGTCCCCTCGGCGGAGGAGACCTCCAGGTCGAAGTCTGCGACGACGAACTGCTCCTCCCCGAAGCTGACCGTCGCCGAGTCGAGGGTGACTGTGCGGGCGAGGTCCACCGTCCAGACCGGCAGCTCTCCTGCAGCCGAACATCCCCATCGGCTGCGAGGACCCGGCCCGGGCTCGCCGTCAATCGGCCCGTCCGCGTCGAAGGCAAGCGCGCTCGGTCCCGGCTGCATCTCGTTGCCCGCGCCGCCACACCGTGCCGTGTAGAAGTCGAAGCATCCGTCGAGCAACCACTTCAGCGCGTCCTCCGCGTAGGCTGCGCGCGACTCCTCGCCCATCACCCGATACGCCTGCGCCATGTACAGGTAGCCCAACCCGCCGTCGGGGTGTGTCTCCGGGCCGACGACGAGGCTCGCCCCAAAGCGCTTGATGAACTCGTTGTATGTGGAGTCATCAAAGGGATCCAGCGTC
The DNA here is from genome assembly GCA_002779825.1 of Armatimonadetes bacterium CG06_land_8_20_14_3_00_66_21. Lineage (GTDB taxonomy): Bacteria > Armatimonadota > Abditibacteriia > CG2-30-66-41 > CG2-30-66-41 > CG2-30-66-41. The sequence continues at coordinate 21,340 of PEVN01000375.1, forward strand.
GGCGGCAACCGCGAGTTGTTGGCGTGAAAGTACCCGCCACTCCGCCGGTTCCTGGTGAAGATCGTCTCCGCCAGCCCCATACTGGCGAGGACGTGCTGCGGGCTCTCTCCCGGAGTCTTGGCATAGAGCGTCGTCGACCCGACCCGCCCTGCGCAGACCGACTTGCCGCCGCGCACGAGGTCGACCACGACGTGGTACGCGCCGGGCTTGAGCGCGACCTCCGCGTCGGTCACGACGAGACGAAGCGTCGCCTCCTTCCCGGACGTCAGGACCTGCCCAACAGGTCTCGTCCACTCCAGTCGCTCACCAGTGAACAACTCGTGCCAGCGGGTGACCAAGGCATCGTCAGCCCGAACCGAGGCCGCTCCCAGGCACCGCAGGGAGCGCCGCAGCGAACCGGCAAAGCTGGGGGGCTCCACGCAGGCGTAGGGCAGGATCCCGCTGCCGGGCAGGAGCGCGGCAACCTCCACGGCATCTTGCGCGGAAGCAAACGGCACGGCGAGCGCGACCGTGAAGAACATTCGTATCATGGGTTCGCTCCAAAAGAGACGCCCAGGCTTGCCGCGTCGTCTGGTCCGCCTCGGCAGGCTGTTACCTTCAACGGCGACCCCGGTGTCCCTGCCAACCGACAGAGGGCGTGCCGTTGTGCGCCGCCCGCAGCGATGCCACAATAGGCGGCCCATCCCCCCGCCCTCTCGGAGGGAATTAGGGAAAGGAATCACGCCCATGAACTCACGCTTTGCCGTCCTTGCTGTCCTTGCAGTCCTCGCGGCCGCACCTTTCTCCAGCGCCGCCGCCGAGCCGCCTGTCGCCCAAGGCACGCGAACGCCAGCGCCCCCGAAGATCGACGGTCAACTCACCGAACCGGCGTGGCAGTCGGCACCGGAGCTGGGCGGCTTCATGCTGATCGGCGGCAACAAACCAGCTTCCCAGCAGACATCCGTCCGCGTGCTGTTCGATGACGACGCGCTGTCCGTCGGCTTCACCTGCCTGGAAGACAAGCTGGGCGAGACGGCCGCCAAGGCGACCAACCGCGACGGGCAGGTGTTCGCCGACGACTGCGTGGAACTCTTCCTCGGGCCGACGCATGACCGGTTCAACTTCTTCCAGTTCGCTGTCAGCCTCAGCGGCGCGCGGTTCGATGCCTCCGGCGATGGCGCCGGGGTCGCCTCGGACTGGGACGCACCGTGGGAGGCGGCGACCAGTCGCGCCCCCGGTCGCTGGTTTGCGGAACTGCGGATCCCGTTCGCGTGCCTCCAGCTCAGCGACAAAGCGGGCACCACTTGGGACATGAACCTCTGCCGCGAGGAAAAGCCGCATGGCGAACTGTCGTCCTGGGCGCCGGTCGGCGACCGATTCGGCGCGCCGCAGACGTTCGGAACGCTGACCGAGGTCGCGGCTGACTTCACCCCGTACTACGTCTCCTTTGGCCCAGAGGGGCAATCACCGGTCGCGTTCGGCCGCAATGCAGAGGCGGTGCTCCTGGCCAACGGCGGAAAGGACGCCCGCAAGCTCAAGGCAGAACTCACTGTCTACCCGCCCACGGAAGCGCCGCGCAGTTCAGCAGTGCCCGTCGGCGACCTGGCGGCGGGCACGCGCCGGAAGCTGGCCCTCGAGTACCAGGTGTTTGAGCCGGGCCCGCATCGGCTGGCCTTCGCGGCGGTCGATCAAGTCAGCGGGCGGCAGGTCGCTTCCTTCGAGCGGAACTTCACTCTTGCGGCGACTGTGGAGCACTCTCTGTTCCACTCCTTCTACCGGGACGACGTGACCGTGCGCTCACAGCTCAACGTGGCGGAAGAGGAACTGGGCGCCTGCCGGCTCACGGCGACGTTGAAGTCGGCGGCCGGCGGAGCCACGCTGGCGCAAAAGGCGGCGAAGCCCACCGGACGCGAAATCGACTCGGTGTTGCCATTGAAGGGGGTGAAGCCGGGCAGGTACCTCGTGCACATGCAGTTCGAGCGGCGCGGCAAGGTGGAGCATGAGCAGGACCTCGACTTCGCCGTGCTGCGCGACCGGCCGGTCGACTCCCTGCGCGTGCACCCCCGCGACGATCTGACGTTGGTGGTCGACGACAAGCCCTTCTTTCCGTTGGGCCTCTACGAGGCGCCGATCACGGAGAAGATGATCGACGAGTTCCGGGGAGCTGGCTTCAACACCGTGTGCACGTACGGCGGGCCGCCGGCAGCGACGACGATGGCGCTGGACCGGCTCGCCGAAGCCGACCTGAAGGCATGGGTCGTGTTGTCACACAACCTCGATCTGTCCACCGACCGGGAGAAGCGAGAGCAGACGGTTGCCGAGATAGTCGGCGGGATCAGCAAGCACCCGGCCTTGCTGGTCTGGGAGAGCATCGACGAACCGGCGTGGGGCTCGCGGAACGCCGAGGGGCTGCTGCAAGGCTACGAGTTCCTGCGCAAACTCGACCCCGATCACCCCGTCTGGACCAACCACGCCCCGCGCAACCACATTTCGACGCTGGCCTACTTCAACCGCGCCACCGACATCGCCGGATGTGACATCTACCCCGTGCCCGAGCCGCAGTCGCAGTCGAACCTGCCCAACAAGACGCTCAGCGTGGTCGGCGACGAAGCCGACAAGAACCGCGCCGCCGTCAACGACCAGAAGCCGATCTTCATGGTGCTGCAAGGCTTCGCGTGGCGGGCACTGAGCAAGCGCGACGACCCGCAGGCCGTCTATCCCACGCTGGCACAGCAGCGCTACATGGCCTACAACGCCGTCGTGCACGGCGCCCGCGGCCTCCTTTACTGGGGCACGCCCTACACGCCGAAACCCTCCCAGGCGTGGGCCGACGCGAAGACCATCGTGCACGAACTGAGCTGCGTGACGCCGATGCTCGTCGCCCCAACGCCGGCTCTCCAGCCCAAGGTGGAATCCGACGCCGGCAGCGTGAAGTGCCTGTTGCGCGCAGCCGGGGGCGAGACGTATCTCGTATGCATCAACAACGAGAACCGCGAAGCCAAAGCCACCGTGTCGGGATTGCCGCCGAAGCTGAAGTCGCTGCGTGTTCTGTACGAGAACGGTCGGCAGCTCGCGGTGCGGAATGGCGCCGCGCAAGTCGTCTTGCCCGGCTACGGCGTTCTGGTTGCCACCACCAGCACGAAGCTACAGGACACGCGCCCTGACTACTCGGCCGAACTCAAGTCGCTTCCCGCCCTGCCCAGCACGGAGGCGATGCGTGAACCGGGAAACGCCGCGCTGAATCCCTCCTTCGAGTTCGACAGTGGGGGCGCAAACGTGCCGGACCTCTGGAATGTCCGCTACCCGTTCAGCGCCGAGCTGAGCATTGACAACCCGCACTCCGGCAAGCACTGCCTGAAGCTCACCAGCCCCGACGCCGAGTTCCAGCCGCTGCTGGTTCAGCAGAACGTCCAAGTCGAGCCGAACCGCGAGTACGAGCTGTCCCTGTGGCTGCGCACCGACGGCGGCGACATCACCGGCCGTGTGTACGCCGAGTGGGTGCTGGCAGGCAAGTTCACCTCCTGCGTCGCCCCCTGGACCAAGGGCTCCCCCGAGTGGCAGCAACTCAAGTACCGCTTCACCACCACCCCCGACCCCGCCGGCGGTCTCTACGTCGTCGTTCAGAGCCACGGCAAAGGCACCGTGTGGCTCGATGACGTGAAGCTGGAGTTGGTGAAGGAGTAGGGCCTGCGCCGGCCAGATCAGACCGATCGGACGGATCGGACGGATCGGACGGATCAGACCGATCGGACGGATCAGACCGATCGGACAGCTCAGACGGATCGGACAGATTGGGCCGTCGCGTTGGCGCCCCCAACGCTGAACTGCCACAGCGCAACTGCCCACATAGGAGCCACCCAACCTTGCGAACCACTCTCCTTCTGGTCCTCCTTGCTGCTTCCCTCGCCCAAGCCCTTACCTGGAACCTCGACACCGACGCCGAGATCCAGAGCGCGCGGAATCTGGTCGCCGCCAAGGTTGACGGCGGCTTGCTGCGCGGCACGACCACCTGGGACCCGTACGTCTTCCTCACGCTGCCGCCGGAGGGGATCGACGGCAAGGTGCTCACCCGGCTCACCGTCCGGCTGTACTCGTCCGCCCCGGCGGACCACTTGGCGGTCTACTACAAGTGCGACGACGGCCGGTGGGCCCTTGGGCAGAGCTTGCCTATCGCGAAAGGGCTGGCGGAGTACCGCGTCGAGCTGACGAAGCTCGGGTTCGGTGGGGACGTGGCGCCGCTGGAAGGCGCGCAGCAGTGGGGTGGCGTTACGGGGAAGATCACCACGTTCCGCCTGGATCCGGGCAACGAGGCCAACCGCTGGGTTGCGCTTGACCAAGTGCGACTGGAGCCGGTTGACCAGCAGCCCTTCGTGCCCGGGGTGACGGGTCTCACCGCTGAGGCAGGTGAGCTGGTGAGCGTGGAGACCTCGCCGGTCGTGACTGCAGGGGAGGCGATTCAGGTGCGCGTGCGGGCGACTCTGCCGCCGGACCTCAAGCCGGCTCAGGGCCGACTGCTCGTCTGGGTGGTGGCTACGGAGCGGGCGTGGGGCGATGCAGTGTTGCCCGTCCAGCTCAAGCCGGGCGCGCCCGAGTGGACGGTGCAGCTCCCGACGCGGCAGCGGGCCCAGCCCACGCAGCTCAGCGTTCGGGCCGGGCTGCTCGAAGTCGGTCTGTCCAAGGGCGGCTACGAGACTGAGCGCGCAACCGTTCGTCTGGAGAACCCCCTTGCCGGTACGGTGAAGCCGCCGCTGACGGAAGTGAAGCCGCTGGGCG
>PEVN01000464.1:0-1521 GCA_002779825.1 Armatimonadetes bacterium CG06_land_8_20_14_3_00_66_21
GAGAACCACGACACGCTCCGCGGGCAGGGCTGGTTCGGCGTCCGCGGCATGCGCACCGTGGCCGCGCTCATGGCGTGGATCCATGGCATGCCGATGATCTACGACCACGAAGAGGTCGGGCACGAGGACGCCCTGCGGCAGATCTACGACATCCGCGCGCTGTTGCCTGAACTCCGGCGCGGCGAAGCTCATTACGTGGCCGTCGGGGCGACGCCTGGCGAGGTGTTCGCCTTCCTGCGTCGGGACGGCGCCAGAGCCTCGTTGGTGGCGCTCAACTTCGGTCCCAACGCCGTCCACGCCAAGCTGACCTGGGACGCGGACAAGTGGCTGACCGGCCGCAGCAAGCTGTGCGTCTATGACGCGATGCAGGGGCGTCTGGTCAGCGAAGGCCAGAGCGTCGCCCAACTACGGACGCTGAGCCTGGACCTGCCCGCGTTGGGCTACACCGTCCTGGCAATCCGCGACGCTGCCCAGCGCGGCGAGTTGCCGCCGGACGCCAGCCGACCGAAGCCCCTCGGCGTCGGCAGTCTTCGCCTGGCCAAGTCCGCTGGTCCCGCTCCGCTGCCGTTGCTCCTGCTCGACAACCAGCGGCCCGTCCTCGAACTCACCGATCTCCTCCTCCCCACCGCCTGCCGACCGACCGACGCCCGCGCCAGTGCACTCAGCACCCCCGCCACCCAGGTACCCAATTACCCAGTCACCCAGTTACCCCTCGCTTCCGGTTCCGCCCGCCTCGAACCAACACCATCGCCAACCGGCGTCTCCTTTCGCGCCCACTTGGTCAACGTCCCTATCGGCACCGCGGCCGGGCTGGTCTTGCGCGTGCCCAACGCCACGCACTACCAGGTCCGCACGACCGACGGCGTGCTCTCGTCGTCGGTCTTCCCCGTGTGCCGCAGCGCCGCGGGTACGTATGGCTCGATCTACTGGCGGCCGCAAGGCACCAGCGCCCTGTTCGATTCGCGGCTCACCCCGTTGGCCGAGACCGACGGGTGGTTGACGTTCCGCGGCGACGGCGTCCGCGAGTTCGCCTTGCGGTTCCCGCAGACCGACCGCCTGCCTGCCGTCGTGCAACTGCACGACCGGTACGGTGACCAGCAAGGGCTGTTCGTCCTGCTCCACTGGCGGCTGGACGGCTTGCGCGCGGACGACTTCACGTTCGAAGTGACCTCCGCGCTCCCGGCAGCCGGCGCCGAGACTGCCGAGCCGAAGATGGGTTCGCTCACCGTCCGGCAAGTCGGTCCCTGGTGGATTGCGGAGAACGCGTACTACCGGCTGACACTCCACAAGTCGGGCGGCGTGATTCGCGAACTAATCGACAAGCCGCACCCGGAGCAACCAGTCATCTCCTCCGGCGCGTTCTACACCGACCGCGGGCTGTGTATCACGCGAGACGGCGGCCGGCAGCGGACCAGCGCCGAGTATGACGTGGAGTCGGCGGTGCAAGTTCGGCGGGAGGGCGCGAGGGTGCGGCTGCGGTTTGAGGGGCAGTTCCGCGGCCAGTATCGGTTCGACAAGGCC
>PEVN01000464.1:1548-7478 GCA_002779825.1 Armatimonadetes bacterium CG06_land_8_20_14_3_00_66_21
GGGGGCTGACGAAGGAAGACGGCTTTCTCGCCCAGATGTGGGCGGTGGACTCGTGGGATCAGTTCCGGTGCGCCAACGGCGGCAAGGTGATTCTGCAAGGTGAGCGAGGCGAGAAGCCGGGTCGCGTCGGCGAGACCAAGCGCCTGACGCCGCCGCTGACGCCTGCCCACCTCGAAGTGCTGGCCAAAGGGCAGCCGTTGCTGCGCCTCGACGAGATCGCCACCAACGGCCCGGCGCCACTGCGCAACGTGTTCTTCGACGGCCACAACTTCTTTCTCGCCAGCCTCGACGGCGCCGACGAGACGTGCCTCCGCAACCGCTGGTACGAAGCGTCGGCGCTGCTGACCGTCGGTTCGGCGAAGCCCGAGGCGCTCCCGCTGGACGCCTGGCAAGCGGCTGGGACCGCACCGGAGAGGACCGGCTCCCTGGTGCGCGACGGCTCGTTTGAGCAGTCGGGCAGCAGCAACCTCGTATCGTATCGCACCGGCGAACGTGTGCCGTGGCCGGCGACCGGGTTGGTGTGGGACGCCCCGGCCGGCGGAACGTTCACGTCCGAGACGAACCACGGTGGCGGAACCTGCGCCAAAGTCGTCAACACCAGCGGCGACTATCTGCTCTTCCGCCAGCCCGTCACGTTGGATCTCGCGCCCGGAAAGAAGTACCGGCTGACGGCGTGGGTCCGCGGCGAGAACCTGGTCCGCGGCGTCGACGCGTGGCGGACAGGAAGTGTGCGGTTGGCGTTCACCACGCCCACCGGCCAACACTACGCGCAAGTGGCCGAGCTGTTGGGGACGTTCGACTGGAAGCTGGCAGCCGGCGTCGTCGAAGTGCCCGCCGGAGCCAGTTCGGCGGAAGTGCAGGTCGGCGTCAACGGCGGCACGGGGACGATGTGGATCGACGAGGTGACGGTGGCGGCGGAGTAGCGGAGGGCAGTTGGGCGAGCAGACGGGACCAGCCCGACGCAGTTGCCTACGAGCACTTCGCGGGCTACGATGGACGAAGGAATCTGTCAGGCGGTGAAGCAAAGTGCGTAGGTATGACCCGCGAAGGTTGGGAACACACCGAAGTGGAAGTTCGCGGAACTTCCCCGGCAGGCGGGCAGCAGACGTAGGACAGAGGGTATTCTCCCAGACGGAGCCGAAGTCGCACCGGGACTTCGGTGTGTTCTTAACCTTCGCGGGTATCTGACCCCAAGCTCTGCTCCCTGTGCTGCTGCCTCGTCGCGCTCACATCCCTCGCCCTCCTGGGCGACGACCTGCCGCTGCTGACCGCGCCGTAGGTGGCGGTTGGCCCGGCCGGTGCTCCCGACTGGAGCCGCGCGCCTGAGGTCACGGGCTTCCGCCTGCTGAAAGGCGGCCGACTGGCGTCGGCGCAAAGCCACGCGCAGGTCTGCTACGACGCCCGCAACCTCTACGTCCGCTTCCGCTGTCCGGCACCCGATCCGGCCACGCTCACCGGGGAAGTGCGCGAACGCGACGGGGCCGTCTGGCAAGACGACGCGGTGGAGCTGTTCCTGGACCCCGGGAAGACGGGTGCGCATTCGTACCAGTTCATAGCCAACTGCAAGGGCTCGCAGTACGACGGCCGCGACGGCGAGTCGGGGTGGAATGGGGAGTGGGCCGCGTCGGCCGCGGTAGATCCAGAAGCGCGAGAGTGGGTCTGCGCACTCACCATTCCCTTCGCGACCCTCGACCGTGGCGCGCCCGCTCCCGAGGAGCAGTGGGGAGTCAACTTTTGCGCCGACTCCGCCGCCGCGGGCGAGAACAGCGCCTGGGCGGACGTGCCGGGGAAGTACGATCAGCCGGCGCTCTTCGGGCTGCTTCGGTTCGCGCCGGGGGCGCCCGCCGTTCAGTTGCTGAACCTGGGCAACCTCGGCACCGGTTCGGGGCAGCTTGGCCTGTCCTTCTACGCTCAGACCACCCAAACGGTGAACGTGGCCGCGCGCCTCGCCGGAACGGAGCGAACGCTGTTGGACGACACCCGGGCTGTGCCACTACAAGCTGAGGCGAAGGAGACCGTCCGGCTGGAGTTCAAGGCTGAACCGGCAGGAGAGTACCTCGCTGACCTCACCGTCCACAGCGGTGACGGGCGGCTTCTGTTTGCCGCGCACTCGCCCGTGGCTGTACTGCCGAACGTGCAGCTCACCACGCGCAGTTTCCCGACGGCAGGCCGCGTCGAGGTCTCGGTTGACGCCAGCGTGCTGCCTCAGGCGGCCGGCGAGCTGCGCGCCGTCGTGACTGCGAGTGGGGGCGCCGGGAAGGAACTGGCGCGTCAGCAGATCGCCGCGTTGAAGGCGGGACGAGGCACCGCGGAACTGGGCCTCGGCACCGCCACCGGCGCAATCACGTTGACGGCTCAGGTGCTCGACCCAACCGGAACGGTGCTGGGCAGCGCCGAGACGCTGGTCGAGCGCCCTCCCGCACCCGCGTGGGCCAAGACGCGCGCCGGGCTGACAGACAAGGTCCTGCGCCCGTTCGAGCCGCTCCGATTTGGCAAAGACGTGGCGCGAATCTGGGGCCGGACGCTGACCTACGGCAAGCGGCTGTTGCCGGCGTCGATCACCAGCCGCGACAAGGAGCTGCTCGCGGCCCCGGTTCGGTTCCGGTTGCGTAGCGGGGACAAGCAGCAGACGGTGGAACTCCCCGGCACCACCAAGTCCGCTTCGGCGCTGGCGCTGGTTCGGGAGGGGCAGACAACCGTGCGCGGTCTCCGGCTGCGGGGCCGGCAGACCCTTGAGTACGACGGCTGCCTGAAGCTGGAGCTGGACGTGTCGTCGGCCGGCGCCGTCCCGATCCAGGAGCTGTCATTCGAGATCCCGCTGCGCCCCGAGGTCGCCCGCTACCTGCACACCTGCCGGGCCGACTGGGCCACCTCGCGCTCGCAGGCGATCCCTCCCGAGGGCTGGAAGAGCAAGTTCATGCCGTTCCTGTGGGTGGGCGACGAAGACCGCGGGCTGGCGTGGTTCAGCGAGACGGATGAGCCATTCCGGGTGGCTGATCCCAACGCGGTGATAGAGATCGTGCCGGCGGGGACGCAGACGATCCTGCGGGTGCATGTCATCGACACCCCGACTGAACTGCGCCAGCCGTTCAAGCTCGTCTTCGGCCTCCAACCGACTCCCGTCAAACCCGTCCCGCCGCGGAAGGCGCGGCTCTGGCACGGCGTCCACTTCGGCATGGAGAATGAAACGGCCAGCGGGGAAGGCTGCCTCAAGCTGCCCGCAGCCGGCAACCTCGACCTGCGCCGCGGCACGCTGGAACTCGTCGCCACGCTGGACTTCGACCCCGAGGAAGTCGCTCGCACGAAGCACAACCACACCCTCTTCCACTTGGCGCAGGCCAACGGCGATCAGGTGTACGTGTTCTGGGACCACCCCGCGCGCAGCCTGTGGTTCTACCTCGGACTGGGCGAGACCTACCCGCAGAAGTACCCGATCCACTTGACCACTCAGAACCTCGGCTGGAAGAAGGGCGAGACGCATCACATCGCCGTAACCTGGGGCGAGCGCACTACGCTGTACCTCGATGGCAAGGCAGCCGGCGCGGCGGGGCCCTATGACGGCTGGATGTCGGGGCCGCTGACGACGGAGTCGGTGGCCTTCGGCTCCGACCTGGGGCACGAGCAGACCGAGTGGATCATCAACGCTGTGCAGATCACGTCGCAGCCGCTCGAGGCCGACGCCCTGGCGAGTTCTGCGGCGCGCGTCGCTCAGCAAGGCCCGCAGGCGCGGCTCACGGCCACGCCCGACACCTTGGTCCTCTACCACCCGCGCGCTGCCGCCGACAGCAGGACACTGCCGCCGGTCCAGACCCCAGACAGGCTTGCAGCCGGTGCGCCACAGCTTGTCGGTGGCGCCGTCGCGCGGGCGGATGGTGTCCATTGCAGCGTCGGCCAAGAGCAGACCGTACTCGACGTGCTCAAAGCGGCCGGGGTCGAGGTCGTCGTCTACCACCATACGTGGACCGATCACTATGGCTACCCCGCAACCACCCACGGCGACGAGCTGGAGTCGCTCGCCAAAGCCTGCCACGGGCGCGGTCTCAAGCTGCTGCTCTATTTCGGCTACGGGCTCGGCAACCGCACGCCGGAAATGCAGGTGTATCACGACGAATGGACCGTCCAACCGCTCATCTTCTGGGGCACCGGGTACCCGCCGGAGCAGCAGTTCGATGCCGCGTGCAACCGCAGCCTGGAGCCCGAGTTCCTGCTGGACGGCATTAGCAAGCTGCTGGACCAGTACGCCCTCAACGGCGTCTACCTCGACGGCACCACCGAGGCCTTCGGTTGCGTCAACCACTACCACGGCTGCGGCTACCAGCAGGACGGCGCGTGGAAACCCACCTACCCGATCTGGCGCACGCGCGAGTTCATGCGCCGGTTGGCCGGGCTGTTCCAGGCGAAGCGCAAGGACTACCTCATCGACGTTCACATGTCCGCCAACCTGACCATCCCCACCCTTGCCTTCTGCGACAGCTACTGGGACGGCGAGCAGTTCGAAATGTACGTCCACGGACAGAAGGACCCGCGCGCCCTGCTGCCGCTGAACACCTTCCGCGCCGAGTTCATGGGCCGGCAGTGGGGGCTCGACCCCGAGTTCCTGGTCTACGACGGCCGCCCCTTCACCCGCGATGAAGCCCTCGCCGTCACCCTCCTCCACGACGTCCTCACCCGCCCGACGGGAATCGCCGACGCCCTCTCGGCAGCGGCCGCCCTGTGGAAAGCCCGCGACGACTTCGGCGTCGAGCGCGCCGAGTTCCTGCCATACTGGAACAACGGCAACGTGTTCACGCCAGCGCCTGCAGGCGTCTACGTCTCCGCCTACCGCCGCCCCGAGACCGGGCTGCTGCTGGTGGTGTCGAACTTGGCGAAAGAGCCGGCAGCCGCCACGATCACCTTGTCCGCCGCCGCCCTCAAGGGTCTCAGCGGCGCCCCAACAGCCGTCGATGCCCTGACCGGTGAGCGCCTCCAGATACAACCGAAGCAGGCAGCCGGCGGCCGGGAATGGGTGCTCTCCACGCCCCTGGACCCACTGCGGTGGAGGCTGGTCACCGTGTCGGCGCGGGAGCACTGAGACCGGGAGGCGCGGCCAGCTCTCTTGCTGGCGCTCTACCTCGTCTATCGCCCCGGTTCCAGCAACCGCGGACGGTCCGTCACGGCGACCTCGACAGTGACGGAGCCATTGCCCTGGCTCGCAACCTGGAGAGGTGCGCTCTGATCGTGCAGCGGGTCGTCGGGGCGGAGTGCCGTCGCGCCGTTGGGGAGGCCGCTGAGGGTTGGCTGGTGTTGACGCCGATTCCGTTCAGAACGCCCTACCCGCCCCGCGGCTCCTCACCCATAGTTGTCCACATCGTCAGCAACAAGCCGTACATGAGTTCCTACTGCGGCACCATGCTGGACGCCATCGAGGCCCCAACCTGGGTGCTCCGCGGCTATGGTGGCGCCATGGCCGCAGCGCTGAGCTTGGGGCCGCAAACCTACCTTCATGTCGTCTACCGAGAGGTGGGCGCTGACGATGGGTTCATCGTCACCGCGTTCCTCTCCCGCACCGTGAACAGGAGACAGATCATCTGGCCAGAGAGGTCTTAGAGGAATCGAGCCTTGGCTCGCTTCTCACAGCCACGTCGCACTTGGTTCGGCTGCCAAGGCCCCGCATGTGGCTGGACCACGATTCCGACGTCGATTGCCTATACGTGCACTTCGAGGACCAGCCGGAGTCCAGCCACAGCGCAATACCGGACGATGGGGTCATCCTGGATTACCAAGAGGACAGGCTGGTGGGTCTGATGGTCCTGGAAGCCTCCCGTCGGTAGGCGGCCGGACCAGTGGCAGACCCCGAAGTCGCCGGCGCCGCTCACCGCACCTCCAGCCGGAGGCGGTTGAGGACGATTGCCTGGTCGGTCTTGCCGTACGGGTCGTCGCTGCCGGTGTGA
>PEVN01000359.1 GCA_002779825.1 Armatimonadetes bacterium CG06_land_8_20_14_3_00_66_21
TCCGGGTACTGGAACTTCGACGACCTGAGCGACGAGACGAAGGCGCTGCAGGAGCTTGCCGCGAAGGCAGGGCTGGAGCCGAAGTACCGAGGCAGACTCCACGACGAAGCGCTGAGGGGGTGAGAGAGGACCCGCGCCCTACTCGAACAGCCGGTACCCAATCTCCTTATCCGTCAGGAAGTAGACGTTGGCCCCGTTCCGCGGGGCGATCTCGCGCCGGAACGCCATGAGCTTCTTTCCGGCGTCGGTCGCCATGATCTTCCCCGCCTTGAGCGCCTCGACCATCAGCTCGGCGTGGGTCAGCCCCAGTTCCACGTTGCGGAAGCGCTCGCGCTCCTCGGTTGACGCTGTTGCCAACACCGGGTCTGCCTCCGCCAACAGGGCAGGGGCTTTGCTGAACGCCTCTTCCGTGTAGAGGGCGGGGTACGCTGCCTTCCGCTCGTTCCGCTTGTGGTCGGCGAACAGGGGGGCGCCGTTGAGGCGGGCGGTGAAGTCTTCCCAGTAGTCGTAGTAGGCTCTCACCGTTTCGCCCAACGGGCCGAACGCGGAGTAGAACTCGTTGAGCAAGTCCTCGGTCGTCGCGTCGGTCTCCCACAGGAGACGTCCCAGCACATAGTCCGTCGGTCCCATTACCGCCCAGTACCCCTGGAGACAGTCGTAGTCCGTTGCCCGCATCCCGTTGCGGATCTGCCAGCGGGTGTCTTCCGCCAGCGCGTGTGCGATCACGTAGGGCACGGACGGCCAGCTCGTTGTACCAACGGGCGTAACGGTCAGAGAGGCAGTCGGGCAGCGGCGAAGGCTCCAAGTCCTTGGAGTCGACGTCCACGTCGAAGCCGTCTTCCTGCTTGAGCGGCGTCGTCCCGCCCCCCTCCGGCGTTCGGGTCCGCATCCCACGCCCGGCACCGAGGACACACGCAGAACCCGCCGCTGCCATCGTTCTCGCAGGCGTTCAGGAACAGCTTCTCGGGGTTCTTCCGCAGTCCGCTACGCAACTCGGCAAGCTGGACCGCCCACAACTGCGGGTTCGACACGGACATCTTCACGAAGTCCGGCCGCCTGCTGTCGCGCGGGCCTCGCCGACCGTCTTGCGTTTGGGCACCACCCGGCCGAGGTCGCCCGGCCAGATCCAGCGACAGCCAAGCTGGTCCTGAAGGAAGTCGTACACCGCCCACAACGCCAGCCCGATGGCGCCGCCAAACTCGGGACCCAACGACCGCGAGATCAGGTATACTCGCGAAGGTTAGGAATACACCGAAGCTATTGCACAAGTTCGACGCCTCTGCGTGCACAGCAGTGTGTTGGGTGCTCACCACACGCCCACGGGTGAAGTTCTGCGAACTTCCACTTCGGTGTATTCCTAACCTTCGCGAGTATAGTACGGCCCGCCGCCCTGCACTTCCGTATTGGTCGAGATGGCGGCGATGGAGAGCCCCGTGAGGAAGGTGATCGCCTTGGCGATCAGGAGAATCACCAGCGCCTGCCGGATGCCTACCTGCCGGACGACGTGCTGCTGGCCGTCGCCGACGCTGTGCGCAAGTGGGGCGAGTATCCACTCAACTGGGTGAAAGACTATGACGGCGCCTCGTAGGCTGGGGATCCTGGCGTGCGAGAACCTCCGGCGCGAAGTGGAGGCCGTGCTGGCACTGGAGGCGATTGGCGACGTCTCCCTGCTGACGTTCCCTGCCCATTGCGGTCGCCTCGCGACTGGTGCTGCTGGACACCGAGGTCGATGAGGCGGCCGGCGACAACCTGCAGAAGTTCGCCGAGTTCGTCGGGCTGCCGTCCGAGCGCGTTCCCGTTGGGCTTGAGGGGCTCCGTCAGCGAGTCCTTCGTGCGGTCGCTGAGTGGAACCTGGACCAGGCGAAGACAGAGGCTGACGCGGCCCTGTCCGACGCTCGTCGGCAGTTGGCTGAGTACGCCATGGTCTACGACGTCATCGGCAGACTGACGGCGGGATTGACCGAGGAGCAGGTCATCGAGGACATCCTTGAGTTGTTCGGTCTCCTCTGTGCGCCGCAGAGCCTGGTGTACCTCCCACTCGTTGATGGCAGCCCGGGGCGAGTGACCACCGTTTCAGACAGTGCCGCTGACGGTGCGCGCCAACGGTTGGCAGCGCTGACGACCGACCACCTGCGCGACAGCCTGGGCGACACGGCGGCGGTTCTCGCGTTCAGAGCACACGAGAAGGGGTTGGAGCTGGTCTGCCACCTCTCGCCCGAGGTGCCCGACCGGTTGCGCCAGGTCGTCGCCAACCTGGTCGGCAACGCGATCATGTTCACGGAGCGCGGCGAAGTGGTCATACGTGTTGCCACCGAGTCGGAGACGGCCAATGGCGTCTGTCTGCACTTCGCGGTCACCGACACGGGGATCGGTGTCCCGCCGGCCAAGCAGGCGGTGATATTCGGCGCCTTTGACCAGGCGGACAGCTCCACTACCCGCAAGTATGGCGGGACGGGGCTGGGTCTGGCGATCTCCTCCCAGTTGGTGGAATTGATGGGCGGCCGGATCTGGGTGGAAAGCCCGGCACGGCCAGCCGCAGCTCCGGCGGCCGCTGGCGGAACCGACACCGACTCGCCCGGGAGCACCTTCCACTTCACCGCGAACTTCGGCGTGGAAGTAGGAACGACAGCGCAACCCGCCGCCGTCACCAGGTCGGAACTGGCCGGTCTCCCCGTGCTGATCGTGGAGGACAACGCAGCCAACCGGCGCCTTCTCGAGGAGGTGCTGGCAACCTGGCGGATGAAGCCCACTGCAGTCGACAGCGGCGCTGCAGCGCTGCTTGCCCTCGAGGAGGCGCGCGCCAACGGAACCCCCTTCCCGCTGGTGCTCCTCGACGCCATGATGCCGGAGATGGATGGATTCGAGCTGGCGGCGCGGATCACAGCGGACCCGGCCCTCGCCGGCACGACGACGCGGATGAGGTTGTCTTCCGCCGAGGGGCTTAGCGGAACCCGCGTGCGGGAGCACGACCTCTCCGCCTACCTGCTGAAGCCTCTCAAGCAGTCGCAACTGCTGGACAGCCTCTTGACCGTGCTGCGCGCATCCGCCCCGCCGGAAACGGGAGGCACTGCCCCTCCGCCATCGCGCCCCGCACGGAGTTCGGCAAGCCTTCGGCTCCTGCTGGCCGAAGACAACGCGGCCAACCAAGTGCTGGCCCGCGGACTGCTGGAGAAGCGCGGACACAGCGTACTGGCCGTCGGCAACGGCCGCGAGGTATTGGAGCAGTTGGCCGCGCAGTCCTTCGACCTGGTACTGATGGACGTGCAGATGCCCGAACTGAACGGGTTTGAGACCACCGCTGCCATCCGCGCCCGGGAACAGGAGACCGGCGAGCACCTCCCCATCGTCGCGATGACTGCGCACGCGCTTGCGGGCGACCGGGAGCGCTGCCTGGCGGCGGGGATGGACGGCTACGTCTCGAAGCCGCTGCAGCCGCAGGTCCTATTCGAGGCGGTCGAGAGCCCGGTCCCCGTCGCCCCACCGGCGCCCGAAGTCGTGCCCGATGCCGCTCATGACGAGGTCCTTGACGCGGAGGCGGTCATGGGCCGCTTTGGCGGAGACCTGGCGTTTCTGGCGGAGGTCGAAGATCTGTTCCTCCAGGACGACTGGCCGCGAATCCGGGCAGCGATCCGGGCGGCGCTGGCAGCCGGCGACCACGAGGCGTTGACTCGCTCAGCCCACTCGCTGAAGGGACTACTCGGCAACCTCGGCAGCAAGGCAGCCTTGGAGGCGGCGCTCGAGCTGGAGCGAATCGACCGGCACCGGGAGGGGGCTCAGGGCGCGGCCGCCTGCCGTCGGCTGGAGACGGAGGTCGAACGCCTCGGAATGGCGTTGACCGAGTTGCGGAGAGGGGACACCGGATGAGAGTCTTGATTGCCGATGATGATGCCGCCAACCGCAGACTGCTGGAGGGCGCGCTGCAGAAGTGGGGATACGAAATCGTCACCGCCCGCGATGGCCTGGAGGCGTGGGAGGCGCTGCGAGCGCCGGCGGCGCCTCGCCTGGCGATCCTGGACTGGATGATGCCCGAACTGGACGGCGTGGACGTGTGCCGGAAGGTGCGCCAGGAGCACACGGAGAAGCTCGTCTACCTCATTCTCCTCACCGTCAAGGGGCAGAAGGAAGACATCGTCGTCGGGTTGCGGGCCGGGGCCGACGATTACCTGACCAAGCCCTTCGACCGGGAGGAGTTGCAGGCCCGCCTGGAGGTCGGCGAGCGCATGCTCCGGCTGCAGGCAGCCCTGGCTGAGCGCGAACGGGAACTGACGGTGGCGCGTGCCCGAGGCCTGGAACGGGAGCGCCTCGAGGCGGCGGTGTCTGCCATGGGCGACGGCATCGTTATCACCGACGGTGAGTGGCGGGTCACTACCGTCAACCGCGCTGCCCGCCTGCTGCTCAACGTGCCTGACGACAGTGGCGCGGGCATTCTGCTCAGCGACGTGCTGCGACCATTCACGCTGTCACTGCCGCTCGAGGTCGTCCAGAAGGGGGAGGAGCGGGCCACTACGCTGGAGATCGCCCGCACCGACACCGCGCCGCCGCTCTTCGTAGAGGGGCGCCTCACCCAGGTGTTCGACGTAGACGGCAGGTTGGAGAGCGCGGTGTTGACAGCGCGCGACGTGACTGCCGAACGACACGCCCAGCATGTACAGGCGAACTTCTTCACCATGCTCTCGCACAAGCTCCGCACACCTAGGACGGTTATCGGCGGGTACCTCGACCTGTGTCACCGCTTGCCCTTGGCGCGGCTGCGCAGCCAGGACGACGACCTCCTGGCGAGCTGCCTCGAAGAGTGGCGCCGCCTGGAGGCGATCGTGGAGAGTCTCCTGGAATTCGGGGCCGCCAGTCCCCGTCCGTTGGCGCCGGAGCCGCAACAGGCGGAGATTGCGGAGATTGCTGGCTCCGTCGCCGAGGCAGTCCGGCAGGCCCACCCGGGCAAGGCGCTGGAGATGACCCTCGAGGTAGCCCCCGAGGCCGGTGCTGCCAGCGTCCGCCCCGAGCACCTCGCCTCGATCCTGCGAAGACTGATTGACAACGCGGAGGTGCTCAATGCCCACATCCTGGTACGACACATCGTTCCGCAAGCTCTTCTTCGACTTCCACAGCGCTGGTGCCGCTGTTGGGTTGGCTGCCAGATTTGACGCTGAGCGGTGGGCGGAGCGCGTTCAGGAAGCCAACGCGCAGGCCGTATCCGTCTTCACCAAGTGCGGCTTCGGCTACTCGTTCTACCAGAAGGGGACCGTTCGCTACCAGCACCCCCACCTGCCGGCTGGGTTGGACATGCTGGAAGCGCAGATCACCGCGCTGCACAAGCGGGGGCTGCGGGCGCTGGGGTACTACCACACGTTCAACAGCGAACCGATCGCCCGCGACCACCCCAATTGGATTGAACGAGACGCCGACGGCAAACCGCGCGGCCTCAGCATCTGCCTGCTGAGCCCATTGCTTGTTGAGTGGATGCTGCCGCACGTCGAGGAGATCGTCACCAACTACGCCGTGGACGCGCTGTTCTTCGACGGCACGTATGCGCACAGCCCGTGCCACTGCGCCGCGTGCCAGACACGATTCGCCGAGGCCAGCGGCGGCCTGGCGGTGCCCAAGGACAAGCAGGATCCGGCGTGGCCGCGGTTCGTCGCCTGGAAGCTGGCGGCGCTCCAAGAGGTTCGTCAGTCGGTCTGCGACACCATCCATCGGCACCGGCCGGAAGTGGTGGTGGCCGTCAACTGGGCCTACACGCCGCGGATGCCGGAGGTGGTGCCGGCAGGCCTCGGCGCGCTTGTGGCCGACATCCACCCGGACGACCAAGTCTTCGAGGGCAGCTATCTGTCGTCGTACTGGGCGCTGCTGGAGCGGCCGTTCGATGTGATGAACGCAGCCTTTCTGCAATGGTGGGGCGACTGGGGCTGCAAGCCCGCGCTGGCCATGCAGCAGGAAGTGGCGCCGGTCCTCGCGCACGGCGGGCTGACGTGGGTCGGCTATCAGATGACCCACGAGTTCGACGTTGCTCCAGCGGTGATGGGGGAACTAGGGAAGACGCTGGCATTCGTGCGGGAGCGCGAGCCACTCCTCGTGGGCGCCGAATCCGTTCCGCATGTGGCAGTGCTGCACTCGACCGAGGCAAACCACCCGCAGGAGGAGGTTGCGTTCTTCGTCAACGAAGGCAGTGCCCGCGGCGCGCACCGACTGCTCACCGAGAGCATGATTCCGCACCACCTCGTGCACGAGCAGACGCTGCGGGAGCGGCTGCCCGAGTTCGGCGCCGTCTTTCTTCCCGACCAGCGCTACCTACAACCGGAGCTGGTGCCGGCTCTCGCCGAGTGGGTGGAGGCGGGCGGGGTCCTCGTTGCGACGGCGCTGACAGGGACGCTCGACGACGATCACCGCGACACCGGCCGCTTCGCGCTGGAGGGGTTGCTCGGCATCCGCTACGAAGGCGTCTACGACCAATCGCACGCCTACTTCGAGGTGACTGACACGCGTCTGACCCCGGGCACGCTGGACATGCCCCACCTGGCCGAGGCCAAGTTCGCCTTCGCTCGCCCGGTGGCCGAGGACGTGGAATGCCTCGCGAGGCTGCGCAAAGCGTACCTGCGCAGCGACGGTCAGTCCCTGCTGCGCTGGTCGCCGGTCGGCGAAGACAGCGGCTACCCGGCAATCACGCTCCGCCCTGTCGGCAAGGGGTGGGCGGCGTACTTCGCGGGCGATCCGTTCCGCGCCTACCAGGCGAAGAACCAGTGGAACCTGAAGCACGTCGTCGCCAACCTGCTGCGGCTGACGCTGCCCGACCCGCCCGTCGAGGTCGAGGCGCCGGCGTGGCTGGAGGTCGTGGTCAGGCGCCAGTCAGCCGCTTCCGCTCCCGACGGCGGCGAGCGCCTGCTCGTCCACCTCGTCAACCAGCACGGCGACCGGCCCGTTGACGGCAACTACCGTTGCACAGAGCAGATCGTGCCGGTGCAAGGCGTGGTTGTCCGTTTGCGCAGTGAAGCGCGGCCGTCGCGAGTGACCCTCGAGCCGGCCGGCGCAGTGCCGGAGTGGGAGCACGAGCGTGGCGTGACCACAGTGCACGTACCAGCGGTGGACATCCACACCGTCGTTGCCGTTGCCGCTTGACGGTTGCCTGCCGGCAGCGCCCAACAAGGTGAGTGCGGGGGCGATGTCAAACCATTGGTTCGCGCGCCCTCGAACAGGGGCGAAAGGAAGGTATACTCGCGAAGGTTAGGAATACACCGAAGCTATTGCACAAGTTCGACGCCTCTGCGTGCACAGCAGTGTGTTGGG
>PEVN01000478.1 GCA_002779825.1 Armatimonadetes bacterium CG06_land_8_20_14_3_00_66_21
CTCCTCACCAACTGTGAGAACTGCGTCGGCCAGGTGCTCAACCTCGGCAATGACCACGAAATCACCATCGACCAGTTGGCCCAGAAGGTCGTCCGCCTGAGCGGCGGCTCTTCCGAAATCGAGCACGTGCCCTTCGAGGATACCTACGGCACCGAAGACATCCGCCGCCGAGTCCCCTGCCTCGACAAGATCAGGGAGTACTGCGGCTACCGACCTGAGATCGGCCTGGAAGCATCCCTGATGGACATCATCGAGGCAGCCCGCGCAGACAGCGAGTAGACCGCGGCGCCCGTCAGCGCTCCGTCCCCAAGTCTCCCTGTCCCCAAGTCTCCCATCACCCAGTCCCCCTGCTCCCCGTGCCGACCCCGAAATCCGAAATCCGGAATCCGAAATCGATCCTCTGCGTAGTCGGCGCTCGCCCGAACTTCGTCAAGATCGCGCCAGTAATGGCAGCCTGCGCCGGCCACCCCGGCCTGCGCGCAAAGATCGTCCACACCGGGCAGCACTACGACGCTCGAATGTCGGACGCGTTCTTCCGCGACCTCGGCATACCCGACCCAGACGTACACCTGGGGGTCGGCTCCGGGACCCACGCGGAGCAAACTGGCCGGGTGATGATCGAGTTCGAGAAGGTGCTGGCGGCTGAGCAGCCGGCACTGGTTGTCGTGGTCGGCGATGTGAACTCGACCTTGGCGTGCGCGCTGACTGCCGCCAAGCTGCACGTGCCGGTCGCGCACGTCGAAGCCGGGCTCCGCAGCGGCGACCGCACAATGCCCGAAGAGACCAACCGACTGCTTACCGACCAGTTGGCTGACCTGCTGTTCACCACCGAACGTGCCGCGGAGTCCAACCTCCGCGGCGAGGGCATCCCGGCTGAGCGGATCCACTTCGTCGGCAACGTGATGATCGACAGCCTACTCCACTTCCGCGAGGCAGCCGAGCGGCTGGCGACGTGGCGCCGGTTCGGCTGTGAGGCGAAGCAGTACGGGTTCGTGACGCTACACCGACCCTCCAACGTCGACGACCCGGCGACGCTCGAACGGCTGATCCGCGCTCTTTCCGGCACCGCGACAAGCATCCCTCTCGTCTTCCCGCTGCATCCACGCACCGCGGCCAAACTGGACGAGTTCGGCCTGCGGCAGCTTGTCAGCGAGTCGGAGGCGCTCAAGGTGACCGATCCCCTGGGCTACGTCGAGTGCCTGAGCCTCATGAGCCAAGCCCGTTTGGTGCTCACCGACTCCGGCGGCGTGCAGGAAGAGACCACCGCCCTGGGCGTCGCTTGCCTGACACTGCGCGACAACACCGAGCGCCCAATCACCTGCACCGAGGGCACCAACACCCTCATCGGCACCGATCCAGACCGGCTGAAGACCGAAGCCGAACGCATCCTGGTCGGAGGCGGCAAGGCGGGCCGCCTCCCCGAACTGTGGGATGGTCACGCGGCAGAGCGCATCGTCGGAGCCATCGAGGGCTTTGTGGCGTGCCGCCATTGAATCAGCCCCGAGTGCCAGCTATACTCGCGAAGGTTAGGAATACACCGAAGCTATTGCACAAGTTCGACGCCTCTGCGTGCACAGCAGTGTGTTGGGTGCTCACCACACGCCCACGGGTGAAGTTCTGCGAACTTCCACTTCGGTGTATTCCTAACCTTCGCGAGTATAACCTTAGCTGTTTGGTCGACTACCGGGCCCGCTCAGTCACGCAAGTGACGGAGACCAACATGCGACCTCTAACCGCAACGTCCTCAACCCTCGCCCGCAGCAGAGGTCACGTCCGTCAATGTGACCGACAGGGCAGCGCACTGTCCAAGCAGCGGTACTCAACGCCAAGCCGCCAAGAGGCAAAGCCGCAGAGAAGGGCCCCGACTAGGCAAGTCTGGAACCGCGACCCAGAGACCCTCCTCCGCCCTGATCTGCGCAATCTGCGCGATCAGCGGACCAAAGCGCCGTCCCGCCCAACAGCAACGCCGACACCCACCACCTGGCACGTGACACATGACGCCTGACACCCAACCCACAGCCACCCCCCAAGTTGCCGTAATCGGTTGCGGCTACTGGGGAAAGAACTTGGTCCGCAACTTCAACGAACTCGGCGCCCTAACCCTCGTCTGCGACCCGGCGGAGCCCGGCCGCGCTCTGGCAAGCCAACTGGCACCCGACGCCCGCGTGACGGCAGAATATGCCGACGTGCTCCGTGCCGAGGTCCCCGCCGTCGTCCTCGCCACCCCCGCCGAGACCCACTACGAGTTGGGCCGGCAGTTCCTAAGAGCCGGGAAGGACGTCTTCGTCGAGAAGCCGCTGGCGCTCACCTACGAGCAAGGCGCCGAACTGGTCCGCCTGGCCCGGGAGCGACAGCGGATCCTAATGGTAGGCCACGTACTGGAATACCACCCCGGAGTCGTGCGGCTGTTCGAGTTGGTGCAGACCGGCGCCTTGGGCAAAGTCCACTACGTCTACTCGCACCGCCTCAGCCTCGGCAAAGTCCGGCGCGAAGAGAACATCCTCTGGAGCTTCGCCCCCCACGACATCGCCGTCATCCTGCGCCTCATGGGCAGCATGCCCTTCCAGGTCATCGCCTGTGGTGGGAACTACGTGCAGCCCAACATCGCCGATGTCACCGTGACCAACCTGCTCTTCGACAACGGCGTTCGCGCTCACATCCACGTCTCGTGGCTTCATCCCTTCAAAGAGCAACGCTTGGTGGTAATTGGCTCGAAAAAGATGGCGAGCTTCGATGACGTCGCCAAGAAGCTGGTGCTGTACGACCAGCGCGTCGACGTGACCAACGGAGAGCCGATTCCCGTGAAGGGAGCAGGCGAGGAAGTCCCGTACCCGAGCGACGAGCCGCTCAAGTGCGAATGCCAGGCATTCCTCGACGCCATCGCCACTCGCGAAGCCCCGCCCACCGACGGAGACAGCGGTCTGCGCGTCCTCCGCCTCCTGCAAGCCGCCCAGCGGTCGCTGGTCATGAACGGAGAACCCGTAACGCTGCCCAGTGAGGCGTTTGCACTGGGAGCATGAGATCGGGAAGCAATGAGCAGGGGGCGAAGTAAGAAGTGAGGCAGGCGAACGACGGGGACTCGCCGAACACCACGTGGCACGGCGTGCGGTTCAGGGACAGCGGCACCCAGAGGTCATTACCGAGGCTGACTGGGCCGTCTTCCAGGTGCCTTGCAGTCGTCCTCCAGCGGGTTGTTCAGTCGCAGTGTTCGCTGTCCGTCCTTCACGGTTGGTGCCCGGGCTCCGCGATCGGTTCTCATGCCTGTCCTCGTAACCGGATCAGCCGGCTTCATCGGCGCGAAAGTTACCGAGATGCTGCTCGACCAAGGGCAGACGGTGGTGGGCATCGACAACCTGAACGACGCCTACGACGTTCAACTCAAGCACTGGCGGCTGCGACAGCTCGACGGACGCGTCGGGTTTTCCTTTGAACGACTTGACATCACCGACCGCGAGCGTCTGACCCGGCTGTTCGCTCGCGAGAACGCATTTGACGCCATCATCAACTTGGCCGCTCGAGCCGGTGTCCGGCAGTCCGTCGAAGACCCGTGGACTTACTTCGAGACGAACGTGATGGGGACGCTGAACTTGCTGGAATTGTGCCGGCAGCACGGGGTGCCGAAGTTCCTCCAAGCATCCAGCTCGAGTGTGTACGGAGCCAGCACAGCCGTTCCTTTCCAGGAGGACGCAGACACCAGCCACCCGATCTCGCCCTACGCCGCCTCGAAGCAGGCCGCGGAAACGCTCTGCTACACGTACCACCACCTCTACGGGATGGACATCACGGTCTTTCGGTACTTCACTGTGTACGGTCCGGCTGGTCGGCCCGACATGAGTCCATTCCGGTTTGTGCAGTGGCTCAGTGAAGGGCAGCCGCTCCTCGTGTATGGCGACGGCACGCAGTCGCGTGACTTCACCTACGTGGACGACATCGCCCGGGGTACCATTGCGGCACTCGGACTCACCGGGCACCACGTCCTGAACCTTGGTTCCGATCACCCGATTGTGCTAACCGAGGTCATCGCCCAGTTCGAGCAGCTTCTCGGGAAGACAGCCACCCTCGACCGCCGCCCGCCACAGTCCACCGATGTGCCCTCAACCTGGGCGGACATCACCCAGGCACGGGCTCTGCTGAATTGGCAACCCCAGACGGCATTCGCCGAGGGTGCCGCGAGGCTTGTCGACTGGTACCTCGCCAACCGCTCCTGGGCTCGCGGCCTCAAGACGGCGTAACCTCCCACCGGCAGACGGACCCCGGCTCTCCATCCTGTCACCCCCCTTTCTGGACCTCCCATGTCCGCGGTCGCGCAGCCTGAACTCACCATCCACATCCGCCCCCCGCGCGGCCTCGCCGGGCTCAACCTTCGCGAGCTGTGGGAGTACCGGGAACTACTCTACTTCCTGGTCTGGCGGGATGTGCTGTCCAAGTACAAGCAGACCGTCTTCGGGTTTCTGTGGGCGGTGCTGCCGCCGTTCATGAACATGGTGGTGTTCACCATCGTTTTCGGCAACTTCGCCAAGATCCCGTCAGACGGCATCCCGTATCCCGTTTTCAACTTCTGCGCCATGGTGCCATGGACGTACTTCAGCGGCGCCTTCACCAGTTCCACGGGGAGCGTGGTCAGCAGCGCCAACCTCATCACCAAAGTCTACTTCCCGCGGCTGATCGTGCCGCTGGCGGGAACGCTCTCACGCGGCGTCGACTTTGCCATCTCCCTTGTGATCCTGGTCGGCATGGCCCTCTGCTACCGGATCTACCCCACGGTGCACATCTTGTTTGTTCCGGTGCTCCTGTTGCTCACCGGCATGACCGCTGTGGGCGTGGGCATGTGGCTTGCCCCACTCAACGTCAAGTACCGCGATATTCAGCACGTCACGCCGTTGGTGGCCCAGCTCTGGATGTACGCCACTCCAGTGGTCTACCCCCTGAGCATGGTTCCTGCGAGGTACAAGCTCCTCATGTCGCTCAACCCCATGGCGGGTCTCATCGAAGGCTACCGCTCCGCCCTGCTCAACCGCCCGTGGGACTGGCACGCCGTCGGCCTTTCCGCGACCATTGCCGTACTGCTCTTCGTCACCGGCGCGCTCTACTTCGCCAAGACCGAGCGGCATTTCGCAGACATCATCTGACCAGTGCAACGGCGCCCCCCAGTTCGAGGGAGCGGCTTCAGCCGCGAAGCCCTCACCGACGCCGCCCCCTCCACGGTCCTCGGTCCCCGGCGCCGGCGTTCACCCCGAACTCACCGGCCGCGAGAACATCTCTTTCAACGTCCGCCTCGCCTTCGCAGTGGTCGGGCACCTGGAGCCGGAGGCGGCGCTGCGGCGCCCGTGCCCGAGCAAGGGGCAGAAACAGGTGCTGGCACTCGAACAACGGGGTGTGTCAGACTCGCAATGGGGGTGGGAACAATGCCGCAGGTAACGGTGGACATGAGCGTTGACGCAGTCAAGTCGCTGGTCTTTCAGTTGCCAGCGTCGGAGTTTCTGACACTCGCGGAGGCGATCGGCGAACGCGCAGAAACCGTCGGCATGATGCAACTGGCAGAGACGGCCTTTGGCGAGTGGAACGAAGCGGGCGAGGACATCTACGATGCCGAGCCCCAGGATCGGTGAGGTGTGGCTGGTGCGGTTCCCGTTCACAGACCTCCGCTCCGCGAAGCTGCGACCGGCACTCGTGCTGGCGGTTCACGACCAGGACGCCGTCGTTGTGGGCATCTTCTCGCGAGTGCCGGCAGGAACACTGCGCAAGACGTGGCTCCTCATGGATGCCAACGCCCCCTCGTTCCAGCGGACCGGGCTGATGAAGACCTCGGTGCTCAAGGCGGAGAAGATTGCCGTTGTTCATCAGTCAGTCTTCCAGCGCAAGCTCGGGAAGCTGGCGCCAGACCTTTTGGCGCAGGTGCGACAAGCTGTGAAGCGAGCATTGCTGCTCTCCTGAGCTCCGAGCCCTCTGACCTCTGACTAACCATATCCGACGTCGTCATCAAAGTCGAGAACTTAGGGAAGCTCTATCGCTACGGCCAAAGCGGCTTCAGCCACGCCAGCCTCCGCGAAGCCCTCACCGACGCCGCCCCCTCCACGGTCCAAGCCCCGCGGTGCTTGGTGTGCAGCGAGCGCGGCAAGACCTCGGGTTGAGCCAGCACGTTGGAATGTACGCCGCGGTCAGGCGAAGCTTGCCTCCAGCGAAGAGGTCACCCCCGTGAGCTCGCTCGAGTTGACTTCTCAACCAGCCAGTGAGGGCGCTGCCGAGGGACCCCTCGTAACGCCTCGAGCTGCTCTCTATCGGCCGGTTCTTGACTCCCTCGAGGAGACTTTCGGCAGCAGACTCAAGGCGGTTGTCCTGTTTGGCTCCCAGGCCAGAGGCGACGCCACCGGGACGAGTGACCACGACCTGCTTGTAGTAGCTGAGGACCTGCCGACGCAGCCCCTCGCCCGCCAGCGCACCATCCGCATGACCCTGCTCCCGGTGCTGCACAGGCTTCCCGGCGCCATCAACTTTACCGCCAAGACGCCGGCGGAAGTGGCTGCGAATCTGACGCCTCTACTCGTTGACGTCTGTGCCGATGGCATCTGTCTGTTGGGGGCCGACTACTTCGAACCCCTTCGCCGAGCGGCCCTGGCAGCTCTGCGTCAATCCGGTATGCACCGCCCTGCCCTTGGCGCCAGGTGGCGCTGGCGTCTCCCGGATATGCCACGCGGCAACTGGGAGTTGACCTGGGAGGGATACCGTGAACGCGCGTGACGAGGTCACTTACCGGTTGGCTCTCAGCGAAGGCTTCCTCACCGAAGCCGAGCAGGATGTGACGCTGAGGCGCTGGCGTTCCTGTGTCGACAACTCGCAGCTATCGGTGGAGAACGCCGGGAAAGCTGTTCTGGCGGTGTTCGGGGTGACACCGAGGACCCACGATCCTGCCCGCGAACTGGCTGGCGTGCTTCGTCGCGGAAGCGTGCCCACAGCCGTCCGCGAGGTCCTGACCTCGATGCTGGCCGATCTGTTGGCCCTGGGACCGCAGGAGCACTTCATGACTGATTACGGAGACGAAACCCAGTACGCGCTGCCCTGGGACCTCTTCGATCAGGCGTCGGCAGAGGACGCCATCGCAGCGGCGAGACGATCCCTGGCAACCGCCCGGGACGCGACCGACGCGGTTCGCCGATGGCAGGAGCAGCAGGCCAGCACAACGGCCGAGGCGAACGCTGCGCGGGAATCGCCGCCGACCGCGCGGTCGGCGGCAACGGAGAGGAGCGACGAGAGGTGAGTCTCGCCTGCACTGCCCAAACCTGGAGAGAGGGCAAGCAGGTCGTTGCTCATCCCATGCCCCTGGATGTGATGAGCCCGGGAATGACACCCGATGCAGCCCGGAAAACAGCAGCCGAAGCGGTTCAGGTTTTCCTGGTGACTGCCGCAGACATGGGTACCCTGGACCGGTGCTCGAAGAAACAGGCTATCAAGCAAGTCAAGGGAATTGGGTCGGTCCTTCTTGGGTGGCGATGGAGCGATCGGCTGTGACGATGCCCGCCGTCTGAGAATGCCACAAATCACCGCGGCAGACTGGAAAGT
>PEVN01000120.1 GCA_002779825.1 Armatimonadetes bacterium CG06_land_8_20_14_3_00_66_21
GAAACCTGCCCACACTGGTGACCCCCGCCCCCCGGCTACCGATGCTCTTCGGTTCACTGGGCCAGCTTGCGTACCTGAGTAGTTACTGATTGCGTATGATAACCTGCTCGCTGTTGCTTCCCGCTGACCGGCTTACCGGTGCCCTGGTTGTTGCGTGCGCGGTGACTGCGTGCGCCCTATTCGGCGGGGCCACTGACGCCCTTGCCTTCCCCGATCCCCTCGCCCAACTCAGGCCGCTTTGCCGCGAGACGCCGCTGGTCACCGGCGGCAAGGCGCAAGCGGTGATCCTGGTGCCGGATACGGCCGCCGGGAGACGGGCGGGGCAAACCGTTGCCGAGGGGGTGAAGGCGCGCTCGGGCGTTGCGCCGGAGGTGACGACAGCTCCGGCCAAGGCCGATCTCAGGGCAACCAATGTGGTCGCGCTCGGCAACCTGCTGGACAACGCGGTGATCGAGCGGCTCTACTGGAACCGGTACTCGTTCGCCGACAAGATCTATCCGGGAAGCGGGAAGTTCACGCTACGGAGTGTCTGCAACCCCTACCCATACGCGGCGGGGAAGAACGCCTTTGTGGTGGAGGCCTCCGAGGACGCCGGCTTGCAGGCGGGTGCTGAGGCCGTGGCGAGTCGCCTCAGCGGAACGACCGACGTGGTGTTGCCGTGGACGCTCTTCTGCAGTGCCTACGCTCCGCCAGCACCGGAGCAGCAGGAGGCACAGCGCAAGGCCCTCAAGCCGACCATCGGGTTCTACTACTTCAACCGGGCCGCGCAGTCGTACCTGAAGGCGCCCAACCCGATCTTGCTCGAGGAGGCGAAGCTCATCTTGGAGGGCATGTGCGAGGTCTACGAGAGGGACCCAAAGCACCACCTCATCTGGCCGGACGAAACCAACTCGGAGTGGATCATGCCGTCGTGGGACGCGATCGAGGAAGCGGACTCCTTCACTGACGCGGAGCGGCTGCGCTTCACCAACTTGCTGCTCACGCAGCTCCGGTCGCACCCGCAACACATCTTCGAGTACCGCGACCTGGAGAAGTCGACCTCGATCACCTGGAACCACATCACCTTCCCGCTGCTGGGACTGTACTTCTCGTCGCGCTACTTCCGCGCCTACTACCCCGAGGTGGACCGCGAGCAAATGGACGTGTTCCGGCAGAAGATCGAGGCCTGCTTTGCCGGGCAGGAGAAGTGCTGGAAGCCGCGCGAGGACTCAGCCGGCTACACTGCCATCACGCCGCGGCACATGATGACTTGGTGCCTGGCGGAAAACCGGCGGGCCTGGCTCGACGGCACCTTCCCCAGCGACCTGGCCGACTACCTGATGGCCACCGGCGACCCCATGGGCTACACGGCCGGCCATGGCGATCATCCGTTGGCCAAGTCGCCCTCGGATGAACTGGGTGGCTTGGGGCTGCCGTTCTACCTGACGCGCGACGGCCGGCTGTTGTGGCGGCTCAACCAACTGGCGGGCGGCAAGTGGTTCAACCCCTACTGGCAGGACGTGACACCAGTGCCGCCGGACGATCTGATTGGGCTCCACGTGGTGCCGATGCACCCCGAGTACTACCGCTGGTCCAACAACCTCGGCGTCTATGGCACGCCGGCGGTGCCGCACAACGTGCCGCTGGAGAAGTCGTTCGACAAGCTGACGATGCGCAATGGGCTGACGCCGGAGTCGCAGTACCTGGTGCTCGACGGCTTCGGTCGCGGCTACCACCTGCACTACGACACGAACATGATCCTCAAGTACACCAACGCCGGCGAGGTGTTGCTGATAGACAGCGACTACCTGGTGCGCAACACCACCGAGCACAACGGGCTGAGCGTGGTGCGCAACGGCCGGGCGGAAGCGCTCATCCCGACTCTGGCCGCTCTGGAAGGACAAGCCAATCTCCCGAGCTGCCTGCTGACTCGGACCTCCGTGTTCGACTACAACGGCATCGACTGGCATCGCACGATCCTGCTGGTGAAGGGCGGACCCGTGGCGGTGTTCGATAAGGCGGTGGCCAGGGAGCAGGGCGACTACACGCTCTGGTGTGTCTGGAAGACGCTGGATGAAGACCGGGAGCAGCTCGACGACGGGCAGACGTACCACGTGCTGCGGCCCGGCAGTGAGCGCCTGCCCGCACCGGGCTTCGCACCGATGACGGTGGCCGAGGCCAGAAACGGCGAGGCGGTTGTGTTCACGCAGCAGAGCGCGGTCGTCGAGTTCGCGCTGGACCTGCCCCGCGGCAAGTTCGACATGAAGCTGCGCGGGTACGGCACCAATGGCGGCAACGACTCCCTTTGGGTGCGCGTGGACGACCGGAAGGAACCCGTCGGCTTCCATTTCCCGAAAGACGCCTTCGGCGAGGCCATGGGAACCTGGGACCTGACCGAACCCTCCCCCAAGCTCGACCTGCCGGAGGGGCAGCATCGGTTTGCCATCACGCTCCGCGAGGGACCCGGTCTGGTGCTCGACGCCATCCAGGTAGCAGACGCCGCGGGCAAGGTGCTGTTCGACAAGCGGGCGCTGGACGTCATTGCGCCCGGCGGTGAGCGGCTGCGCACACCGGACCACCACTTCTACGTGACCAACACCGGGAGTCCGGCTCTGCAGCTTTCACCGTGGGTCAACGCCAACGAAGAGGCCGTCAAACGGCTGCGGCAGATCGCCAACACGCATCTCGATCAGGGCCAGGGCTACACCTACCAGAACGTGCTCGCCAGCGTAATGGCCGAGCGCGACAAGGCCGTCGTCGCGCCGGCCGTTCGGCGCCTCAGCGACACGGCGTTGACCGCGCGTGTCGGTGCCGACGAATTCCTGTTCGGCATCGGGGACCCGGCCAGGCCGCAGTCGTGTGGCGCCCTCAGCGTTGCTGCCCGCGCTTTCGCGCTGGGCAAGGGGAAGCTCGCCGTCATGGACGCCACGCGGGTGGAGTTGGCCGGCAAGGTGCTACTCCAGTCGGCGAAGCCGGTGACCCGAGAGCTGGACTGGAGCGGCCCGCCCGTATCCCAGCTTGTCCCAGCGGCGCCTTCCGTGCCGGTTGGGGCGGAACCGGCAACCGCCCAGCCACCGGCGGGTGCCGGCCGGGCCGCCTGGACGTTCGCGCCCGACGTGCCGGTCTACCGGGAAGGTCCGGAGTTCCTCGAAGCTGCCGACCTGAACGCCGATGGTAACGACGAGGTGCTCTACGGCGCCGGCAACACGCTGTTCGTCCTCACTGCCGAGGGCAAGCTGCTGTGGAAGTTTGCTGCGCAAGACCGCGTGCGCTCCTGCGCAGTTGCCGACGTGAACGGCGATGGCGCGCCGGAGGTGCTGCTGGGCAGCAACGACCGGCAAGTCCGAATCCTGGATGCGCAGGGGAAGGAGATCCGTTCGTGGGTCTGCGACGCCGAGCTGATCTCCGGCCAAGGCCACGGCCGCTACCCGCATATCACCGCGTTGGCGGCTGGAGATGTCAACGGGGACGGCAAGGTGGAGGTGTTGGCCGGCACCCGCAACTGCTGGATCATCGCCTACTCCACGGAAGGCAAGGTGCTCTGGCGCGACAGCGCGCAGTATCACGGCGTGCGCCGAATTCTCGTGGCCGATGTGGAGGGCGACGGCAAGCCCGAGGTGCTCTCGGCCAACCGGTATGGCGGCATCCGAATCTACAGCGGCGACGGCAAGATCAAAGGCAGCACGGCTTCCGAATTGGGCGATGTCAGCATGGCGCTGGGCCGCACGCTCTCCGACGCGCCGCCGATGATCGTCAACGGCTCCTCCACCGGCGTCCTCAAGGCCCGCTGCCTCGGCGCCCAGGCGAACGAGCTGGAGTTCAACAACCAGGGCTTCGGCGTCAACGAGGTGACCTGCGCCGACCTCAACGGCGACGGACTCGACGAAATCCTGGTTGCCTCCGAGACCGGCTACCTCTACTGCCTCGACGGTCACGGTCAGGAAGTCTGGCGCGTGCTCGTAGGCTCCGTCGTCCGCGATGTCGCCACTGGCGACCTGGATGGCGACGGGAAGCTCGAAGTGCTCTGCGGCGCGGAAGACGGGACAGCGCGCGTGCTATCCGGCACCGGTCAGTCCCTCGACACCTTGGCTGGCGGGGCGCCCGTGATGCTCACGGCCACTTCCCGAACGGGCAAGAGAGCCGTGGCTCTGGCCGCGGCGCGCGATGGATCACTGCAGGGGGTGGCTCTGGCGAAGTGATCCGGTGCGGACCCGCGGGCTGTGTTGCGGGCTTACGTTCTTGGCGAGGGCCATGGATCGCTGGCGGCGATGGTGTGCTGCATTGGGCGAGTGTTGGCGCGCAGATTGTCTACGCAGTGCGGAGACAATTCGGTTGCGGTGGGAACTCGTCTGACGTGGGAGGGACGCTCCGCAGGGGAACATAGACGCTGCACGTCCTGCGTGCCCGGACAATCAGCCGCAGTGAAGGTGAGCGCGTCCTGCCTGGCGAACGAAGGGCGACGGCGAGGTGAGAAGCATGGCGGCAAGGAAGCCAAGGGCGGGAGCGCCCGCCAAGCACGACCGCGGCGGTATTCTGCCGGCTGAGCTGCTGCAAGATGTCCGCGAGCTGATCGCAGTCTCACGCGAGCAGGCTGCCGTCTCAATCGGCAGTCAACTGGTCGCGCTCTACTGGCGGATCGGCAACAGGATTCGTCGTGACATTCTGGGGGAGACTCGGGCAACGTATGGGGAGCGAATTGTGCCGATGCGCTCAGCGCAGTTGGTCCCGCAGTTCGGTCCCAGGTTCTCGGAGAAACCCCTGCACAGGAGGGTGCAGTTCGCGGAGCTCTACCCGGACGAACCAATTGTCGGGACACTGTCACGACAATTGACCTGGAGCCACATCGTGGTCCTCATGCCCTTGAGGGACCCACTCCAACGCGACTTCTACACCGAGATGTGCAGGCTCGAACGCTGGAGTGTCAGGACACTCCGGACGAAGATCCAAGGCATGCTCTACGAACGCACAGCCCTCTCCCGCAAGCCTGCAGAACTGGCCAAGCAGGAGTTAGCGGAGCTGCGCGAGGAGGACCGTCTCACCCCGGACATGGTCTTCCGCGACCCGTACTTTCTCGATTTTCTTGGGCTGAAGGACCCGTATGCCGAGAAGGACCTCGAAGCGGCGATTCTACGGGAGTTGGAGTCATTCCTGCTGGAGCTTGGTGTTGGCTTCACGTTCGTCGAGCGGCAGAAGCGGATCACAGTGGGCGAGGACGACTTCCACCTTGACTTGCTGTTCTACCACCGGCGCCTGCGGCGGCTCGGGGCCATTGAGTTGAAGCTGGGCAAGTTCCAGCCGGCGGACAAGGGGCAGATGGAGCTGTACCTCCGGTGGCTCGACAAGCACGAACGTGAGGACGGTGAGGAGACGCCGCTGGGGCTTATCCTCTGCGCGCAGAAGTCGACGGAGCAAATCGAGCTCCTGCGGTTGGACCAAAGCGGCATTCATGTTGCGGAGTATCTGACCGACCTCCCGCCCCGCGATGTGCTCGAGAAAAAGCTGCACGATGCCGTAGCACTAGCGCGAGGGCGGCTCGCGGCTTGGAAGGAAGACCACGACACCCCATGAACACCCTCCCATTCACCCGCGCAGTCCCCGTCCGCCACGAAGTCGATATCTTCGTCGCCGGTGGCGGCCCTGCCGGCGTCGCCGCGGCGTTGGCGGCTTCGCGGCAAGGCGCCCGCGTCTTTCTCGCCGAGGGTCACTCGTGCTTCGGCGGGATGGGCACTGCGGGGCTGGTGCCGGCCTTCATGTGCTTTGGCGACGGCGCCAACTTCCTGGCCGGCGGGATCGGCCGGGATGTATTCGACCTGATGTGGGAGCGCGGCAAGGAGGACCCAACTCGTCAGCGAGACGCCCACTGGCTTGACCGTGAGGTTCGTGGTGGACTGACGGCTCTGCGTCACGGCAAGCACAAGCGCGATGAAGAAGACGACTGCGGCGCCGACCACTGGCGCGCGCCGAAGAAGGCGGTCCAGCGCTGAGCCCGGCAGCGCCGTCGGGTCTTGTGTCGGTCCGCGGCGCCGCCCTTCTCCGGCGCGCGACAGCGTTAGCAGACGGGCAGCCGACAAGACGGGGAGGGCGATGACCAAGTAGCAGAACACCGCTCTGGCCCCGAACGGACCCTCCGCGAACATCGAGGCCCTATCGGGGACGGAAGCAGCAACGGCGACGCCGAGGAGAAGTAGCGAGGCGCCAACGGCCCGCTGCCCCAGCACCGGGTCGCGGAAGCCAACCGCCCACAAGCGCAGACCGACACACCCGAAGAGCGTGGCAACAAGCCAGGCACGCTCGGTGCCTCGACCGAAGTCCAGGTACTCCTCGGCGAACAAGACCGTCGCCAGGAGAACGCCGGCCGCGACGCCCAACCGCGCCGGCCCCAGCAGCCACCGCAACCCGACATTGCCGGGAGCTGCGCACTCGCCCACCAGTAGCCCAATCGCCCGAAGTGCCACGATCCGCGTCAGTAGCAGCAGTGCCCACCGGAGCCCAATCGCCAACTCGCCGTATCGGCCGAGGTCGCACGCCGTAGTGACGAAGATCGAGTCGCCGAAGACGATTGGCGAGGAGTGGCCCTCGCCGGGAATCTTCGTCTTCCAGACGACGTTCTCCTTGGCCGACCAATGGACCGGGCCGACGGCGCCCTCGCTGACCCCTTGGCGTTCAAGCCCCCGCCAGCCGGGCCAGTCATCAGCCGGGAGGGGAACACACAGCCCCCCCCAGAACCGCACAGCAGGCCAGCACCAGCACCGGCCGGCGGCGCCTCAGGGGTGGTCGTCGCGGGAGTGTGCCCCCCATCTCGAGTCTCCTCCTCCTTCGGAAATGCAGCGTCAATCCGAGCCGCGACGGTGACGGAGCGTGTGCCCCGCTGGCTGCTCAGGCAGCGCGCGGCCACAAGTTCGCTACAGGAGCGGCCGCCGTCCCCTGTCTAGTTGGTACCGCTCCACCTTTACCGGTCGCCTCGTCCTGATTGAGTTGGTGATCGCCGCATCGATCTCGATGTGGCGCAACCCGGCCCAGCCATCGGCTACGAACGGCCGCTGTTCCCGGATCGAGGCGACGAAGTCGGCGATCAGGTCCTCGAAGAGCCGGTAGTACGTCGCTGGCTTCACGTGGGAGGTCTCCTGCCAGTGGGTCACGTCGAGGGAGTCGTGTCGGTGCCAGGTGGCGGTGCCGGCGATGTTGTCGATTGTGGCCTCGCCGAGGGTGCCGATCCACTTGACCTGAAACTGCAAGCTCACGTCGCCGCAGAAAGACACGGTCCCCACGGCGCCGTTCTCGAACCGCAGGCATGCGGCCTTGTTCGTTAGCTCGTCGTTGTCCGCAAAGGCGGACACTTCGTCGATTTCGCCGCCGAGGAACCGGACCAGGTCCAGTACATGGTTCCAGGGGCCGGGGTGCGTTCGCGCCTGAATGTGCCGCACCTCGCCCAGCTCACCTCCGGCAATGACTGCCTTCACCCGTTGCACATTGGGCGAGACGTGAAGCCCGAAGCAAATGCCGAACTGAGTATCGTGTCTCTGCCACTCGTCGATCAGCTCGCGGGCGACGGGCACGTCGGCCGGCTGGATCTTGAACTGCCCGTCGCCGGCGACCAGCGGCTTCTCGGTGAACACGTGCTTGCCTCGCCGCAGCGCCTTGAAAACCAACTCATACCGGAACCGCTCGCCCACGGGGATATCGACAATGTCGATCTCCTCCCGGTCCAGCATCTCGTCCGCCTCGACGTAGGCCGGTACGCCGTAGCGTTCGGCGCCCTCCCGCGCCCGTTCCTCCACGACGTCGCACACGGCGACGATTCGGCAGTCGGGGAGTCGGGCGAATGCCGGCGCGTGATGCTGGCTCCCCTGCGCCCGGTAGCCGAGAATGGCGACGTTGTACATGGCGTGTTCCTCCGAGGGTGGGTGTCAGGGTGGGGCGGGTTGCGTGTCAGGTGCCCTGTGTCACGTGTCGGGTGCCCGCCGCTTGGAGCAATGGAGTGGTGGAGTGGTGCCTGTTTGCCTCACGACTCCACCACTCCACCACGCCTCTACGCCACCGCCCCCCAGAGCTGCGATAGGTACTCCCGACTGCGACGGAGCGCGTCGGCGCGCTCCGCCTCCGGCGCGTGCTCGCAGTTGATCAGGTGCACCCGTTCTCCGGGGTGGCGCTCGAACGCCTCTACGTACAGGGCGAACGGGCTGTGCGCGGTGCCCAGCTCGAGCGACCACATCGGCTGAGGGCGGTTCTTCGCGAGGCTGTGGTCCTTCCAGCCGATGACTGGGAGGCGGTCCGGATACTCGTCGACGAGCAGCCAGCCGTATGCCTCCGCAGTGGTGAGGTGGCCGATGTTGAGCAGCACGCCGGCGTTCGGGCAGGGCATCGAGTCGAGCAGCAGGCGACAGTCGTCCACGCCCTCCACCCACCCTTTGTGGTGGATGTCCACCGCAACCCGCAAGCCTCGGTCGGCGAACCTCTCCGCGACGGCGTTCATGCACGCGGCCAGGCGGCTGATCTCGGTGGTCTTCTCTTCGGTCGGCACTCGGGAGCGGCCGCACGAGGGGCAGGGATGCGTCAGGTGCTTGCAGCCCATCGCGAGCGCACACTCGGCATACTCGCTCAACCCGGCGAGAAAGGCTTCGACACCCGCGTCGCTGCCGACGTCGAGGGCGCCCGCGTAGTGCAGCGCGCCGATCTCCAGCCCGGCGTCGCCCACGGCCTTCAGCACGTGCGCCGGGTCTGAGTCAAGCACGTTGGGGAACGCGTCCTTGCACGTGCCCGCGGCGCTGACCGTATCCGCGCTCCGATTCGCCAGCAGCAGGATCGAGTCGAACCCGAGCTGCTTGATCGCGGCCAGCGTTGCCTCGAACGATAGGTGGTGTCCCACCGCGTGGGTTACGGCGCCGAACCTCATGGGGTGTCACCTGCTCTGCGGTTTGCGGGAGTGACTGCCGTCGTGCGGTATCGCCAGGATGTGCGCTCACTCGACGCGCGTCAGTTCGAACTTGTCCACATACAGCGCGTTGATGGCCGATTGCCCGCCGTCTTTGCTGAACACGCCGGGGCCGACCCAGAGGTACTGGCCGGCTTCGGGCGTCCAGGTAGCCACGTCGTACCACTGGTAGCCGTCCTTCACCTGGGAGGTCTGGGGCTGGAGCTGGCCGAAGCCCTTCTTCTTCACCGTGTCATACACCCCTGCCCAGAAGGCGTTGCCGTCGCGGTCGGTCTTGTCGACGCGAATTCGCATGCGCACCTTGTACTGCGCGCCGGGGGCGAACTGGGTGAGGTCGAACCGCCAGTTCGCGCACCACTCATAGTGGGTGTTGAACAGCTTCATCGCGAAGCCGTCGTCCGCTTCGGGATCAGCAACGATCTCCCCCCACTCGCCAGGTCGCCCGAGGCCGATCATGCAGTCCTCGACGACGAGGCGGTCGAAACGGTGCGTCTCGATCGCCTCTATTGCCGGGAGACTTGAGAGGCGCCCCGCAGTCGCGACTCCGAGCGAAAACGAGAGGCTCCCTTGCGCTGGCAGCTCCTGTGGCGCCAAGAGGGCAAATGCGCGGGTGAACTCCCGTTCGGCATCGGTGAGGAACCAGACTCGTTGGAGGTCGCCTTCGGGCAGCGTGAGGCGGACGGCGCGGTCCGTGCCGGCTTGAGCCACCAGCAAGGAGCGCGACCTGAGCTGCGGCTTGGCGAGTGAGAACGGGGCGAACGTCTGGTCTTCCGCCACTGGCAGCGGAACCCACTCATCGGTGCCGCCCTGGAGCACGCCGGCCGCCTTGCCCAAAGCGAGCGCCGCGCGCACCACGGGGTAGACCGTCTGTGGCTCCGTGCGCGTGCTGGTCAGCGTCGTGGTAACTGTCAGCCCTGCGTCCGTCGCGTCCACGGTCCGGGCGATGCGGTACCGGCCCCGGACTTCTCGCCGGAGCGTGGCAGTGGCTCCTTCCGCCTTTACGCTGTAGGGGTCCGTCTCGATCCCGGCAACCCCGGCGGCGGCGTCCGCGAAGTCAATACCGCCAGCTTCAGGGCACAGGAGGTTGGTCCCGTCGGTGGCCGCGAGGGTCACCACCCGGCCCCCGCTCTCGGCGATCAGCCCTGCGGTCAGGCCGCCGCCGCTGATTGTGACCGGCTTGAGTCCGTCGGTGCGACTGTGGAGCATTGACAGGTATGCCGCGTGCCTCTCACTGCTTTCGCAGAGGTGCGTGACTTTGCCCTCAGCAATCCGCGCCAGCAGCTCCTGCGCCAGCGCCGCGTACTCGGGAGCAACGCCGACCGGCTTCAGCATGCCGTCGCGCCACTCCTGTCGCACTGCCATCTTCGGCCAGCGCTCAAGCCGGGCGTACAGCACCGGCATCGCGCTCATCCGGACGTTGTAGCTCAGGGCCGGGTCGCCTTTGACCAGCTCTTCCGCTTCCGCCCACAACTTGGCGGCGCGGTCGAAGAACTCGTCGGTGTAGTACGGCGAAGTCGGGGGGAGCCAAATGCGCAGGACGTTGTCGGCCGGCATCACCAGCGCTTGCAGCTCATCGAAGTACGCGCGGATGGGCTTCGCTGCCGGGCCGTAGTAGCCGTTGAAGAAGTCGGCATAGAGCGGCTCGACTTCCTGGTCCGGGTTCCACAGCAACTTCGCCAGGACCCATGCCCGCAGTTCGGCGAACTCGGCGTGCGGCGCCTGATACGCGCCCTGCTCGAACAACCCGACCACGTGGTTGTCGCGGAAGAACTTGGCGTTGCCTCGGAGCGCGCCGAAGTTGGGGTGCGGGCCGAGGTAATGGCCAAAGTTCGTCGTGTAGTCCCAGACATAGAGCTTGTCGGTGATTGCGGACCAGCCCTTGATGTCTTCGACAAACTTGCGGTTCTGCTCGTAGCTGCTCACGTCCAACGGCTTGGAGAAGTCGCACTCGATGGTGCACAGCCGTGGCACCACGTTGCGGCGAGGCTTCAGTGTCTTCGGTGGATGGCGGGTGTACTGGTAGGCGAGCGTCTCGATCCAGACGTCGGGGAACTCCTTCTCGACCGCCTCGGCGACTTGGTTGACGAAGTTGATGAGTGTGCCCGAGAGCGAGCCCTCTCGTTCGTCGATCGCCCGGCACTTCGAGCACGTGCAATAGCCACCCCAGTCGTTCTGGCTGACACTGAACAGCTTCGCTTCCGGGTCCTTGCGGATGCGCTCCAGGACCCGCTCTGTCATGATCCGCACCACGTCGGGGTTGGTCAGGCAGAGCTGCGCCCGCTCCGCGGTTCGCTTGCCGTTGAGTTCGCTGTAGAACTCAGGATGCTCCGCGAAGAACTCGCCGGGCGGCATCAGCGGGTAGAAGGTGTGGACAAACAACCCGCCGCCGAAGCGGATCTTTCCGCCGTGCTTCTCCTTCAGGTCGGGTCGATTGCCGTTCGACCGGCACCGCGCCGCGAAGTCGCCGTCGAACATTCCCCACCAAAACGGCTCCCGCATGGCGAACGCGGGCACTTGCGTGTCGTCGAGCTGTGGCAGCGTCCAGGAATCGAGCTTGGGGATAACGCTGTGGTGCTTCGCATACCAGCGGCACCCGCCGTGCGTCTCCAGCAACCCATGGACACCGTACAGCGTCCCGCGAACAGGGCTGCCAATGACGCACACATGCGGCGGCCGCGTGACGAGGCGGAAGCCGTCGTCGCCGAGCTTGCTCATGTCCGGCTGCTCCCCGAGCACCGCCGTCGTATGCCGGGTGACACCAAGCAGGATCGCCTTCGCAGGCAGGGGCTGGTCGTCCGTCACCATCGGCAACTCGGCGCCGGTCATCTCCTTGACGTACCTCTGGAGTTCTTCGGCGGCGTAGACTTGGGATGGGGAGCTGTCGCCGGGGCGGACGAGGGTGTAGTCGGAGGCGCCGTCGCGGGCGATGACGGGCCCACCTGGTTGCGCGAGACCGAGCGTGGGAGCGACGACCAGCGGGGCGAGGAGCTGAGCACAGAGTCGGCACATGGCGGAAGTCCTTTCGTACATGTCGCTCTGGAGTTCGCCGGCGTCCGCCCGTTTCATTGCGACCCGCCACGATGGTTTTCCTCGCGGCAGGATTGGCGTTGCCCGCGGAGAAAGGTGAAATGTAGCCCGAGGCGCCAAGCCGAGG
This sequence comes from Armatimonadetes bacterium CG06_land_8_20_14_3_00_66_21, assembly GCA_002779825.1. Taxonomy (GTDB): domain Bacteria; phylum Armatimonadota; class Abditibacteriia; order CG2-30-66-41; family CG2-30-66-41; genus CG2-30-66-41. Next base: position 12,066 of record PEVN01000120.1, read on the forward strand.
GACCACGAAGAAGGAGAACCACCTTGAGCCGTGCCCAGTGCTTTGCGCTGTGTTTCCCGCTGCTCCTCCTCGCCCACTTGCCCCCGTCGGTCGCGGCAGCGGCCCCGGCTTCGCAGGTTGCGCTGCGACAGGGCGAGGCTGCCGGCCGGGTGGAGGTCCTGGTCGACGGCAACGTCGCGTTCGCCTACCGTTACGGGCCCGAGATCGACCTGCCCTACTACGTCCTCTTCAGCCCGACGGGGAAGCAGTTGACGGTCGAACGCACGGAACCGTATCCCCACCATCGCTGCTTCTGGTTTGCCGACACAGTCCAACTCGAAGGGAAGCGCAAAGTCAGCTTCTACAATGCCTGGTACTCGCGCCTCGCCAAAGACGACCCGAAGTCGCCGTTCAACGATTGGATTCAGCACCTCTCCTTCGACCCGAAGGCGACCAACGGACCGCGCGCCGTTATCGAAACCAAGCTCCAATGGCTCATGGATCGAAGCGTCCCCGTCCTCGATGAATCCCGTCTCATGACCACTCGGGCGCTGGGCAATGGAGAGTACGTCTTGGACCTCACGTTCGTGGTCCGGGCGAGCCACGGAGACGTGACGTTCCTCAGTGACGCCGTGCACTACGCCTGGCCGTACCTCCGCATGACGCCGGAGTTCTCGGTCGAGAAGGGCGGCACGATCACCAACTCCGAGGGCGGCGTCAACCAGAAGGAGACGAACATGAAGGAGGCGGCGTGGGTGGACTACTCGAACACCGTTGACGGCGCGGCGGAGGGCGTGGCGGTCTTCAGTCACCCCGACAACGAGCACCCGCACAAGTGGCTCACGCGAGACTACGGCTGCTTCGGCCCGCGGCGGGTCGACGATAGGAGCGGGAAGCCGTTCGTGCTGAAGAAGGGCGAGAGCCTGAGCCAGCGCGTGGGCGTGCTGGTGCACCGCGGCGATGTTAAGTCCGGCAGCGTTGCCGAACGCTACGAGCAGTATGTGAAGGGGCAGTTGGCCAGCCCGCCGGCCAAGTAGCTGCGCGCAGGCGCACCTGCTGCCGAAGACCAAACCGAGGTACCAACCAATGCCAAGCCAAGACACCAGCTCCCACCAAACGGCCCGACCCACCCGCAGGCGCTTCCTCCGCCAAGCCGTTGTGGCAGCAGGCGGGAGTATCGCCATGCCGTACGTCATCCCGTCGGGCGTGCGGGCAGCGCCCGGGCAGCCCGGCGCCAATGACCGCCTCGGCCTGGGCTTCATCGGCATCGGTCGACAGGGAGGCGAGCTTGCCGGCGCGGCCCGGCGCTCGCCGACCGCAAAGATCGTCGCCGTGGCAGACGTCCATCGCGAACGCGCCGAAGCCCAGGGCCAGTTGCTGGAGGCGGAGGCGTATCAGGACTACCGGAAGCTGCTTGAGCGCAAGGATGTGGACGCCATCGTGACCGCCACGCCCGAGCAATGGCGCGGGACCATCTGCGTGCACGCGTGCCAGGCTGGCAAGGACTTGTACGTCGAGAAGCCGATGAGCCTCACCATCCACGAAGGTCGCCTGATCGCCGACGCCGTCCGCAAGTACCAGCGAGTCTTCCAGACCGGCAGTCAGCAGCGGTCCCAGAAGGAGAACCGGCTCGGGTGCGAACTCATCCGCAACGGGCGCCTCGGCAAGCTGCAGCGGATTATCGCCCACAACTACCCGAGCCCATGGGAGTGCGCTCTTCCCGAGCAGCCAATTCCGGCCGAGCTCGATTGGGACAAGTGGTGCGGGCCGGCCGAGCTTGTCGCGTACAACTACGACATTTTCAAGTCGCGCGCCAATCCCGGTTGGCTGTCCTTCCGGCTGTTCTCCGGCGGCGAGATGACCGGTTGGGGCAGCCACGGGTTCGACCAAGTGCAGTGGGCGTTGGGCATGGACGAAGGCGGCCCTGTTGAGATGTGGACGGAAGGCCCCGCCTTCGACCCGCCGACGTACACCGCCGCCGAGTCCGGCGCCCGGGGCAACAAGCTCTGCAGCCAGCCCACGGTGTTCATGCGGTACCCCGGCGAGGTGGTGATGGAGCTGGGCAACGGCCCCAGCGGCGGCGCCGTCTTCGTTGGCGAGAACGGCAAGCTGACCATCGACCGCGGCAAGTGCGTCTCCGACCCGCCTGAACTCGCCAAGGAACCGCTCACCGACAAGGACACCCACCTCTACCAGAGCGACAACCACCTGCAGAACTGGCTCGACTGTATCAAGTCGCGGGAGAAGTGCGTCGCCGATGTCGAGACCGGCCACCGCTCCGCAAGCGTCTGCCACCTGGCCAACATCACCCGCCGGCTGGGCCGGAAGCTGCAGTGGGACCCGGTGAGGGAGCAGTTTGCCGACGACGAGGAAGCAAACGGGCTGCTGAAGCGGCCGCAGCGGGAGAAGTACAAGACGCCGGAGCCGGTGTAGGCAGGGCGTCGCCGCCGCGTGGCTTTCACGGGGCTCATACGACCTATAAAACCTATGGGACCCATGATCTGGCTTGAAGCGGAGCAGTTCGACGACCGTGGCGGCTGGTCGAATGACGCCCAGTTTGTGGATCAGATGGGGTCGCCGTACCTGCTGGCCCTCGGCCTGGGTGAGCCGGTGGCGGATGCTGTTTCAACCATCGACGTGCCGCAGGCGGGTGGGTACCGGCTGTGGGCGCGGACGAAGGACTGGGTGCCGGCGCATCATCCGGGGAGGTTCCGCGTTGCGCTGAATGGCTGTGCGGCCGAGCACGTGTTTGGGCAAAGCGGCAAGGCCGGCTGGCACTGGGAGGACGGCGGCGTCCACGCGCTGTCGGGCAGGACGGAAGTGCGGCTGCAGGACCTGACCGGCTACTACGGGCGGTGCGATGTCGTTGTGCTGAGTGCCGACGTGGACTGGATCCCTCCTGCCGAGGTGACGGCAATCGCCGCACTGCGCCAGCGGTTCGGCGGGGTGAGCCGAGAGGTGCAGAACGCAGGTGACTACGACGTGGTTGTCGTGGGCGGCGGCTTAGCCGGCTGCACGGCGGCCGCGGCGGCCGCGCGCAATGGCGCCAAGGTGGCTCTGGTCCAGAACCGTCCCGTCCTTGGCGGCAACGCCAGCACCGAGATCCTCGTGCCGCCGGTGGGCGTGTGGCCTTCGGCGCACACCGACCCACTGGACCCGCGCGAGACGGGGCTGGTCGAGGAATACCGGACGGAGGGGAACCAGAAGGTCAGCGAAGGGAAGCTCTACGAAGGGCGGCTCGGGCGTTGGGTGAAGGGAGAGCCAAACGTCGCGCTCTATCTCAACACGCACGCTAACGGCGTCGAAATGACTGCGGGCGAGGCACGGAGGATCGCCGCTGTCAGAGGTGTGGACGTGAACACCGGCCAGCGACTGCGCTTCTCCGGCCGGATCTTCCTCGACTGCACCGGCGACGCGGTGGTCGGCGTGGCAGCCGGCGCGGAGTACCGCCACGGCAAGGAGCCCCGGTCGCTGTACAACGAACGTTGGGCGCCCGAGGTCGCCACGCCCGACACCATGGGCAACGGGCTGAAGTACACATCGAAGGACATGGGCGCGCCGCAGCCCTTTGCGGCGCCGCCGTGGGCGATGACCTTCCCGGAGTGCGACACCTTCGCGCCGGGCCGGCACCCAAAGATCCCGCACGGAATCGACCTCGGTTACCAGTGGCAGACCGAGTTGGGCGGCACTCGCGACACCTATGCCGATGCGGAAGGGATTCGCGATGAGTTACTGCGGCTCGTCTACGGTTTGTGGGACCACACGAAGAACCACTGCCTCGAGGACCGCCAGGCCGCGACGAACCACAAGCTCGCTTGGGTCGGCTATGTCGCCGGCAAGCGGGAGAACCGTCGGCTCCTCGGCGACTACGTGCTCACCGGCAACGACATCGTCGAGCAGACCCTCTTCCCCGACCGGGTGGCCTACGGGGGCTGGTCGATGGATGACCACCACTCGGAGGGGTTCTTCTACTTCGGTCCGCCGGTGCCGATCTCAGCGGAAGAGCAGTACCGCGGGCACGAGTTCTCCCTCCCGTTCCGCTGCCTCTACTCGAAGAACGTCGAGAACCTGCTGATGGCCGGGCGCGACATTTCGGCCAGCCACATTGCGCTTTCCGACACGCGGGTGATGCTCACGTGTGCGGTCATCGGGCACGCCGCCGGGACGGCCGCCGGGTTGTGTCTTCAGAAGGGCGCCACGCCGCGCGGTCTGTACCAGCGTCACCTCGCCGAACTCCAGCAGCAGCTTCTCAAAGAAGGGGCGCACCTCATCGGGCTGCCGGCGAACGACTCGCGCGACTTGGCGCGTCAGGCGGCGATCTCGGCTTCCAGCGAGGCAGCTCCCGCTGGCAACGTGACCAACGGGTACGCTCGCGCCACAGACCATGCCGTCAACGCTTGGCTCCCGGACCCGGAGGCGCCTGCTCCGCACTGGGTCGAGCTGAGCTGGAAAGCGCCGGTGACGTTCAACGTGGTCCACGTCACGTTCCAGTCGGCGAAGCTGGCGCCCGGGCAGTTCGCCGTGGAGGCGTGGCAGAACGGCGAGTGGCAACCGGTCGTCGGGGTGACCGAAAACCGGCACCGCCGCCAGGTGCTCGGCTTGGACCGACTGACCGCCGCCAAGCTGCGCGTGGTGCTGGACGAACCGGCGGGCATCTGCGAGATCCGAGTCTACAACGAGCCGCCGCACGTAGTGGAGAGCGCCCGGCGCGCGGGGGAGAACAGGCGGCTGCCCGACACGGCACGGAGCGTAGCGGAACGCAGTGGAGCCAGCGGAGTGCCCTGCGCGGGCGGCGCCACCTCGCCGCCGCTGCGGGGCGCACCACGAACTCGCTCCTGAAGGAGACCGCCATGAACTACCGTCCGTTCGGCAAGCTCGACTTCAGGGCCTCCGCCTGACGGCAGTGACCGGGGACGCAGTCAGGGGGCGCGGAAGGAGAGGTCCGCCGAGCTGGTGGAAGGATTCCGGGCGCGCTCCCCGGAATACACGACCTACTGACTCTCGCGGAAAGGCCCCCTGCTATGAACACAATCCTCATCGTCTGCGACACCTGGCGCCGCGACCACTCGGGCGCGTACGGCAATGACTGGATCCACACGCCCAACATCAACCGGTTTGCCGAGAAGGCGGCCGTGTTTGAGAACGCCTACCTCACCTCCTACCCGACGCTTCCCTGCCGGCGCGACATCCTCACCGGCCGCTATGAGTTCCCTTGGCGCGGCTGGGGTGGGCTCGACCCGGACGACGTGACGCTGCCACAGGTGCTTGGCGAGGCAGAGAAGACCTCCTACTTCATCACCGATGTCTACCACCACTGGGGGCGCGACGCCGGCAACTACTGGCGGGACTTCACCGGGTTCTCCCTGGTCCGCGGGCAGGAGCGCGACGGCTACATCACCGACACCGACGTGGACTTCGACAGGACCTGCCACCGTTTTCCGCTCCAAGGCCCGTCGGTGCCGCACAGCCGCAACGCCCAATGGATGCGCAGGGAAGAGCGCGACTGGTTCAGCCCGCAGGTGTTCTCACAGGCGACGCGCTGGCTCCAGCACAACGCCGACCACGAAGACTTCTTCCTCATGATCGACTCCTTCGACCCGCACGAGCCGTGGGACCCGCCGCGGTACTACACCGACCTGTATGGCGACCCGGCCTTCGACGGCACCGAATACCCGGTCGCGCCGTATGGGTCCATCGAGGGGAAGCTGACCCCCGAGGAACTCCGACACGTGCAGGCCCTCTACGCCGGTGAGATCACCATGGTCGACCGCTGGTTCGGCCACTTCCTCGACCAGATCGAGTCCCTCGGCTTGCTGGACAACACCGTGATCATCCTGACGACGGACCACGGCACCCACAACGGCGACCGCGGCCGCACCGGCAAGAACTGGGTGTTGATGGAGGAGATCTCCCACATCCCGCTCCTCGTCTGGCACCCCGAGTACGGCCACGGCACGCGCCCCAAGCAGAAGGCGCAAGCGCTCGACTACTTCCCCACCGCCTGCGAAGCCGCCGGCGTCGAGATCCCCGCAGGGCTCCACGGCAAAAGCCTGCTTCCCTTCCTCAAGGACCCCACCCTCGCGGACCCGCGCGAGGCGGTTCTCTTCGGCGAGTTCTGCCAGTCGTGCTACCTGACCGACGGCGAGTGGACCCTCACCCAAAACGTCGACCCCGCCAACCCGCCGCTCTTCTCCTACTCGCTGATCAAGAGCAAGTGGTCGTCCAACGACTGGGGCCCCTTCGACGGCACCCGCCGCCTGGTCGGCCCCAAGAACGCTAACACCCACGGCGAGCGAACCGTCACCCGGCTGTACCACCTGCCGACGGACCCCAAACAGGAGAACAACCTGGCGGAGTCGCCCGATCACGCGGAGACGCTGCTTCGGTTGCAGAAGCTGATGGTTGCGAAGCTGGAGGCGATCGAGGCGCCGCTGGAGTTGGAGAGGCGGTTTGGGTTGGACAGAGTTGGCTGAGGTGGAGCGGCCGAGAGGTGGCCGCAAACGGAGAGCTTGACCGGTCCGACCGATCAGACGGATCCGTCCGATCAGACCAATCGGTCACGTGAGGCAGTGCCCGTCTCACCTTTGCCCCGTTCTCCCTCTCGGCTACACTCTCCCCGCCTTCAGAAAGGACCTCATTCTTTGCCGAAGCTCTCCCTCGCCAAGCTTGAACGCCACCTCTTCGCCGCCGCCGACATCCTGCGCGGCAAGATGGATGCCACGGAGTACAAGGATTACATCTTCGGGATGCTGTTCCTAAAGCGGTGCTCCGATGTGTTCGGGGCGGAATGGGACCGGGTCGTTGGGCGTAAGGTCGAACAGGGCATGGTACGCGAGGCCGCCATTGCCCAGTACGGCGA